>JBDTPG010000132.1:0-7539 GCA_039932815.1 Caldimonas sp. | reverse complement strand
CGCGCTGGCGGCGAGGGTTACGATGCCTCGATGGGGTCGCGCCACGTCGCCGTGAAATCGCCTGGCGGCCCCGCCGGCGAGCGCGCGCGGCGAACGCCCCCGGACCAGGAGTCGCTGCTGGCGCGGCTGGAGATCTTCCTCGGCCCTCGCTACTTCCCTTTCGTCGTCGTCCTCGCCCTCGCGCTGGCGCTGCTGCTCGCCCTGGCAGCGTACGGGAGCGGGCAGCGCAGCGGGATGCGAATCTGGACGCTCGGCCTGGACCCGGTGATCGTCGTCTACATCCTCGGGCTCCACCCGTTCATGCGCCGGCGCTGGGAGCGCGCGATGCATTCGCTCGAGGCTCTGGCACCGCACGCCGACGACAGCGGCCGGTCCCGACGGCGCAGCCTACGCGGCGAGTGGGCCGCCGTGGGGCTCGGCCTGCTCGCCGGGCTCGCCGTCGCGCGCCGCTTGCCCGGCGTCGAGGGCTGGCTTTGGCTCTACGCCGAGGCCACCAGTGCGCTCACCTTCGCCCTGCTCGCCGCGGCGATCTACAGCAGCGTGATGCGGTCGCGCCAGATGGCAGCGCATGCGCGCGCCGGGCTGGCGCTGAACGTGTTCGACGCGCACCTGCTGACGCCGTTCGCGCAGTGGGGGCAGAGCCTCTCGCTCGTGTTCGTCGGCGGCATCAGCCTGAGCCTGCTGTTCCAGTCGTCAGAAAGCCTGCGCAGCATCGAAGCCGCGATCATCTACGCCTGCCTGATCACGGTCGCGATGACGCTCTTCTTCATGTCCATGTGGACGATCCACGTGGCGCTTGCCCAGGCGCAGGACCGGGAGCTCGCCCGGGTTCGGCGCGACCTGGCCGCGGCGCGCGCCACGCTCGCTCGCCAACGCGCGGGCGACACGGCAGGGGACGTGCAGGACGCCTATCTCCCCGCCGTGGTCCTCGGCGTCTACGAGCAGCAGGTGCTCGACGCGCCGACATGGCCGTTCAACCCGACGATCGTCGGCAGGGTGTTCGCGTCCGCGGCCGCGCCGCTCGGCGTCTACGTCCTCAAGCTCGCCTTCGGCGTGGGCGGAGGGATCTAGCGCGGGCCGACGGCCCGGGTCGCCCGCCTGCCGCACGCACCGTGCGGCCCACAATATTCCTCGCGCCCATTCGTCTACCTGGCATGGACGCCCTCGCCGGCCCGATCCCGCCAGCCCACCCCGCCATGCGCGCCAACGCCCCGCGCTTCACCGAAATCGTCGCGCGCGAGCGCTCGCGGCTGGGCCACTTCATCCGCGGCCAGGTGCGCGATGCGGCCGAGGCCGAGGACATCCTGCAAGACGTCCTGCTCGAGTTCTACGCCGCCACGGACGCCATCGAGCAAGCCGGCGCATGGCTGTTTCGAGTGGCGAAGAACCGCATCGTCGACCGCAGGCGCCGGAAGAAGGAAGAACCGCTGCCCGCCGACGGTGACGAAGACGGTCGCAGCTGGCTCGAAGAGAACCTGCCCGACCCCGCCGCCGGCCCCGATGCGGCCTATGCCCGTTCGGTGCTGCTCGGCTCCATCCAGGCCGCGCTGCACACGCTGCCGCCGGAGCAGCGCGAGGTGTTCCTGGCGCACGAGATCGAGGGCGTCTCGTTCGCCGACATGTCGACGCGATGGCACGTGCCGCTGAACACCCTGCTCTCGCGCAAGCGCTATGCCGTGCTCGCCCTGCGCTCGCAGCTGCGCGCCGAGTACGGCGACCTCATCGTCTAGCGCCCGCGCGCCAGCCCTTCGTACGGAGAACCCTCATGCGCATCGTTCCGCTCGTCCTCATCGGCATCGGCGTGTTCGGGGTGCTCAAGCACTTCGGCTTCATCGACCCCGCATTCGTGCATTTGCTCTGGCCCGTGGTTCTCATCGCCATCGGCGTGGCCATGCTGTCGCGCGGCCCGCGCTGGCGCTCGGACATGCGCGAACGCATGCAAGACCGCTGGGAACGTCGCATGCACCGCCACTTCGGCCCCGGCTGGGCCAACCTGAGCGAAGCCGAGCGCGAACGTTTCCGCGCCGGGATGCGGCAATGGAACTCCCATGACGCCGGTGGCGGCAACGCTTCGGCACCCGCACCGGCAAGCGACGGCGCCTTCCCGAAGTCGCCCGCTGCACCGCCCTCGACCGGTGAGCAGCGCTGACGGTTGCGCACCTCGACCCTTTCACTCCACCCCTCGAATCAGCCCGGAGAACACCATGAGAATCTTCCCCATCGCACTCATCGTCATCGGCGCGCTCGGCGTCGCCAGGCACCTGGGCCTCATCCCGGTCGGCATGTTTCACCTGATCGGCCCGCTGTTGCTGATCGCGCTCGGCGTGGCGCTTCTCTTTCGGCGCCCGCACCGTTGCGGGAACGATTGGCGCGGCCGCGACCTCGCTTCCCGAACGGATGGATCCCGTCCATCAGCGTCTTGACCGGAAGAGCGCGGCAGGTGGTCAGGCGATCGGTTCGGCGGCGTGCGGCGCGTAGCATGGACGATCGTCCGCTTCCCGAGCCCTGACATGAAATCCGCCCTCCGCTGCGCCGCGGTCGCCGTCGCCGTCGCGCTGGCTTCCGGTTGCGCCACTTCGCAGCCGGCGCAGCCGTCGCTGCTGTCGCTGCCTTTCAACGCCGCCGATGTCGCCTGGAGCCGCGGCGCCGGGACGGCGACCGTCGAAGGCCGCGCCGCCCTCACCCCCGCCGGCGGTGCAACCCGCACCTGCGCGGGCGGCGAAGCGCAGCTGTTCCCCGCCAGCCCCTACGCGGCGGAGATGATGCGCATGGTCTTCGGCAACGACGCGCGCGGCTTCGCGCCGGTGGGTTCGGCGCGCTATCCGGCCAACATGGCGGCCGACTTTCCCGCCACCGTGCGCCGCATCGGCTGCGATGCCGAAGGGCGCTTCCGCTTCGACGCCGTTCCGGCCGGGCGCTGGTACGTCTTTTCCAACGTGGTCTATCGCGCCTCCGGCGCCGACAGCGACCCGCAGGGTGGCGCCCTCATGCAGCGCGTCGACGTCGCCGAGGGCGCCCGCGCGGACGTGCTGCTCGCGCCCTGATGGGCGACGCCGCGCTGCCGAGCGACGCGTCGCCGCCGGCGCGCGCGGCGGCGCCGCCCTCCGCGGTGTTCCTGCCGCTGTTCGCGCCATTCGGGATCAGCAGCGGCTACGTCGGCGTCACGCTCGCGTTCCTGCTCGGCCGCGCCGGCCTGAGCACACTCGAGATCACGACCATCATCGCCGGCACGCTCTGGGTGCAGACGTGGAAGGTGCTGTGGGCACCGGTGATCGACACGGTCGGCAATCCCAAGATCTGGTACGGCGCCGGCGCGGCCGCCGTCGGCGCGACGATCCTCGCCATGAGCGTGCTGCCGGCGGATGCGCGCGGCGTGCCCGCGATCACCACCCTCGCGCTGCTCTCGTCGGCCGCCTCGACGCTGGTCAGCATGTCGTCGGAGATCTTCATGGCGCAGTCGGTGCCGCCCGAGATGCGGGGCCGCGCCAGCGGCTGGTCGCAGGCGGGCAACCTCGGCGGCGGCGGCGTCGGCGGCGGGCTCGGCCTGATGCTCGCCGAGCACGTCGCGCAGCCGTGGGTCTCGGGCGCGGTGCTCGGGCTCATCTGCCTCGCATGCTGGGGCTTCGTGCGGCTCGTGCCGCCGGCGCGGCGCACGCACGTCGCGGCGCCTTCGTACCTCGCGCAGCTGCGAGGCGTCGGGCGCGACGTGTGGGAGGTGGCGCGCTCGCGCGCGGGGTATCTCGCGCTGATCCTGATGGTGCTGCCGATCGCCTCGGGCGCCGCCCCATGGTCGGCGATCGCCGGCGAGTGGGGCGCCGGCGCCGACCTCGTCGCGATCGTCAACGGCGTCGTCGGCGGGCTCGCCTCGGCCGCCGGCGCGCTGGCGGGCGGCTATCTCTGCGACCGCACGAGCCCGAACCGCGCCTACTGCGCGTTCGGCCTCGTCGTCGGCGCGATCGCCGTCGTGATGGCCTGGTGCCCGCGCACGCCCGCCACCTTCATCGTCTTCACGCTGGCCTACAACGCCGTGGTCGGCTGCGCCTTCGCCGCCTACGGCGCCATCGTCCTGCAGGCGATCGGCCAGCGCTCGGCGGCGACCAACTTCAACCTGATGGCGGCGATCGCGAACGTGCCGCTCGCGATCATGACGAGCTTCGACGGCTGGATGCACGACCGCTTCGGAACCGATGCGATGCTCTATGGAGAACTGGCCTTGCCGGCGGTGACGATTGCGGCGTTCGCGGTGTTCGTGGTCGCGACGAGGCCGGGGATCGCGGGAACCACGCGCGCGAACTCAAGGCGGCGCTGACGGCTTGAAATTGCCGTCTGCACTCATCCGTCGTCGAACGCATCCAGGACGCTCGCGGCGTTGACGCCGAGCCCTGCGACGGCATAGCCGCCTTCCAGGATGAACACGGTCGGCAGGTTCAGCCGCTTCAGGCGCGCGCCGAGCCTCGCGAAATCGTGCGCGAGCAACCGGAACTTCGAGATCGGGTCGTCGACGAAGGTATCGAGACCCAGCGAGACGACCAGCGCGTCGGGACGATGCGCCTCGACGCGCGCGCAGGCGGCCTCCAGCGCCGAGAACCACTCGCGCGGCGCGGTCCCTGCCGGCAGGGGCAGATTCAGGGTGAAGCCCAGACCCTCGCCTTCGCCGACTTCATCGGCGTGGCCCGAGTAGAACGGGTATTCCGTGCGCGGGTCGCCGTGCAGGCTCACGAACAGCACGTCGGCGCGTGCATGGAAGATGGCCTGCGTGCCGTTGCCGTGGTGATAGTCGACGTCGAGGATGGCCACGCGCTCGCATCCGGTGTCGCGCAGTGACTGGGCGGCCACCGCGGCGTTGTTGAGGAAGCAGTAGCCGCCCATGAAGTCGGGCCCGGCGTGATGACCCGGCGGGCGCGTCGCACAGAAGGCGCTGCGCTCGCCGGCTCCGAGCAGCGCGGCCGCGCTCGCTGCCGCATCGGCGCCGGCCTTGGCGGCGATCCAGGTCCCTGCCGACAGCGGACTGCCGTTGTCCATCGAATAGAGGCCGAGCTGGGCGATGAAGTCGAGGGGTTCCCGGTCGCTGCGCAACGTGCGGATCGGCCAGACCGAAGGAAAGGGCTGGAGCGCGGCGTTGGCAGGTGCGAGCGCCACCCAGCGCTCCCACGCCGATTCCAGGAACGCGAGGTAGCGGGGCGCGTGAACCTTGCCGAGCACGCCTCGGCTGTCGACAGTCGGTGCACGGACCTCGTGGCCGCGGGCGGACACCTCTGCCTGCACCAGGTCCGCCCGCGAGGGCGTTTCGAAGCAGGGCACGCGCTCGCCGCGAAAGAATTCGTGGCTCGGCGCGTGCAGCTGGTGTTGGATGGAGAAGAACGTGATCATCGCGATCAATAGCCGCGCTCGGCGCCGACGACACCGGTGACAGGCTCGCCTCGCTCGAGCGCGCGCAGCTTCGCCGCGATCTGCTCGACGGCTTCGCGGCGCAAGGTGGTGGCGGAGATGTGCGGCGTCACCCGAACCTTGGGATGGTTCCAGAACGGATGGTCGGCGGGGAGCGGTTCGTCTTCGAAGACATCGAGCGTCGCGCCTTCGAGAAGCCCCGCATCCAGTGCCTCGACCAGGGCCGCGGGGTCGAGGTGCGCGCCGCGAGCGACGTTGATCACGTAGCCGCCGCGTTGCATGTCGGCGAACGCCGCCTTGTTCAGGACGTGGCGGGTGACGGCCGTCAGCGGCAGCAGGCAGACGACGATGCGCGCGGCCCCGAAGAACTCGCGCCGTTGCGCTTCCCCGACGTAGACGCGGATGCGGGCGTCGGGCCGCGGCGTGCGTGCCCACGCGACGACGTCGAATCCCGCAGACGCGAGCACGGCGGCCACCGCCCGACCGAGCACGCCGTGGCCGAGGATGCCGACCGGGTAGTCGGCCTTGCGGCGCGGCGGCCTCGGCGCCCAGGTGGCCTGCTCGGCCTGCGCCCCGTACACATCGAGCTCGCGGTAGTGATGCAGGACGGCGTGGAGGACGTAGTCGCACATCTGCTCGCTCATCCCGGCGTCTTCGAGGCGAACCAGCGGGACGCTTTTCGGCAGATCCAGGCGCGCGAGCGCGTCGACACCGGCCCCGGCGTTGAAGACCGCCTTCAACGCGGTCTGCGCGTCGAGAAAAGCCTGCGTCGGCTTCCACACGATGGCGTAGTCGGCAGGAGGGTCGCCCTCTTGCCAGACGTCGACGTTCGCCTCGGGCAAGGCGGCGGCAAGATCCGTGGCCCACGCGGCGGCGGAGCCGTCAGCGAGGAAGCAGGTGAGCTTGACCATCGTGGCGCGCGATGCGGGGAGGATATAGGGACCGAGACATCGCGAACTGGCGCAAGCCGTGCGGCATCGCGACAATCACGCCGAGCAGGGCGGGATCGCGAAGCCGTTCTGGACACGGCGAGCGCGGCAGGTCGTCCACGCGCCCGCGTTCTACAAAAGGAGAAATGACTTGAAGATGATTCGATCGATCGACGACCGCGCGTCGTCCACACCGGCGCGCACTGCGCGTCGCGCGCCCGGAACGCTGGCGGCACTCCTCGCGGCCGCGGTGCTGGTGCTCGGCGGCGGCTGCGCCGCACCCGGAGCGATGCGCGACCGGCCGGCGGCGCAGGTGGCAGCACCGAAGACTGTCCTCTGGGTCGGCAACAGCTTCTTCTACTACAACAACAGCATGCACGGTCACGTCGGCAGGCTGATCGGCGCGGCCCGGCCCGGCGTCAAGGGCTACCGCGCCACGTCGGCCACGATCAGCGGCTCGGGCATCAACTGGCAGGACATGGAGGCGCACTTCAAGCCGGGCGGCGTCGCGTCGTACTCGTTCGATGGCCAGAACAACGTCGTCTTCAACACGTTCGACAAACCGTTCGACGTGGTGATCATGATGGACTGCAGCCAGTGCCCGATCCATCCCCAGCTCTCGAAGATCTTCACCGAGTACACGGCGAAGAACTCCGCCATCGTGCGCAGCCATGGCGCGGAGCCGGTGTTCTTCATGTCGTGGGCCTACGCCGACAAGCCCGAAATGACCGAGCAGCTCGCCGCCGCCTACGTCCAGGCCGGAACGGCCAACCGTGCCAAGGTCGTGCCCGCGGGTCTCGCCTTCGCGCGCTCACGGGCGGCGCGGCCCGACATCAACCTGTACATCGAAGACAAGCGCCACCCGACCATGGCCGGCACGTACCTGGCCGCGTGCACCGTCCTCGCCTCGGTGTACGGCATCTCGCCGGTCGGCAACAGCTACACGGCAGGGTTGCCCGCCGACGTGGCGGCGCATCTTCAGGCGATGGCCTGGGAAACGGTGCAGGCGTTCCGCCAGCCAGCATGAGGGGCAGCGCTTCTGCCGCACTACCGAGGCCGAAGGACAGGCATCCAATGAGCCAGCGTCATTTGGCGAAGCGTGAGCGGCCAACGCCGATGATGGACATGCGCAAGCCTACTTGGGCCGGTGGAGTGCGCAGAGCTTGTTGCCGTCCGGATCGCGCACATAGGACAGGTGCATGGCGCCCAGCTTGCCCTCACG
>JBDTPG010000131.1:0-7544 GCA_039932815.1 Caldimonas sp. | reverse complement strand
TCATCGACCTCGAGCAGCAGGCGGAGTTCTACGTCGTCCTCGGCCAGGACGAGGCCGCGATCGCCTTGCTGACCGCTCACGTCGGCGACATCGGCGGTGCCAGCCCGTTGCCTTTCCTGCAGTTGCTGGAGATCCATCAGCGCCGCGGCGATCGGCCGGCCTACGAGGCGCTGCGCAAGGACTACCAGAAGCACTTCGACGCATTCGCGCCGGAGTGGAGCTCCGATCTGCACTTCGGCCGCTCGCTCGAGGAGTATCCGCAGACGGTCGCTCGCCTGCAGGCGCTGTGGCCGACACCGCTGCACGCGATGCGCACGCTCGACGGCCTGCTCTTCCGGCGCAGCGAGGCCGACGAGGCGTTCGATTTTCCCGCCTATCGCGAACTGTTGTTCCTGTACTCGATCGCGCGCGAGCTCGCGGGCCAGGTCGAGACCGACTTCGGCACGATCGACCTGTTCCTGCCGCTCGAAGATGCAGCCGGGGAAACCGCGTCGCGCAATGACGGCAAGTTCGCCGTCGACCTCGACGTCTCGGGCTGGCCCGACGACACCCGGCCCGAGGGGCTGGTGATCCGCCGCTCGGCGGGCCGGCGCGGCGCCGGCTGACACTGCTCATCCCTCGCGCTCAGAGCGAGCGCAGGCGCTCCAGGGCGAGGTCGAGGGTCTCGTTCCTCTTGGCGAAGCAGAAGCGCGCGATCTTCTGATCGAAGCCATCGGCGTAGAACGCCGAGAGCGGGATCGCCGCGACGCCGATCTCGGTCGTCAGCCAGCGGCAGAAGGCCTCGTCGCCGAGGTCGCTCACCGCCGAGTAGTCAACGCACTGGAAGTACGTGCCCTCGCACGCCAGCGGGCGCAGCCGCGTCGACTCCAGACCGGCGCGGAAGCGGTCGCGCTTGGCGCGGTAGAAGGCGGGCAGGGAAAGATGGTGGGACGCGTCGGCCAGGTGGGCGGCGAGCCCGTGCTGCATCGGCGTGTTGACGGTGAACACGTTGAACTGATGCACCTTCCTGAACTCGGCCATCAGCGGCGCCGGCGCGGCCGCGTAGCCGACCTTCCAGCCGGTGACGTGGTAGGTCTTGCCGAAGCTCGAGACGACGACCGTGCGCGCCGCGAGCTCGGGCCAGCGCGCCGCGCTCGGATGCTCGCGGTCGTACACCATGTGTTCGTAGACCTCGTCGCTGATGACCACGACGTCGGTCGGCCGAAGCAGCTCGGCGAGGCGTTGCATGTCCTCGGCCGGCCAGACGGTGCCGCTCGGGTTGTGCGGCGAGTTGACGATGATGGCCTTGGTCCTGGCGCCGAGCGCCGCGCCGATGCGGTCGAAGTCGGGGCGGAAGGTCTCGGGCCTGAGCGGCACGTGGACCGCGCGGCCGCCGGCAAGCTCGACGTTCGGCGCGTAGCTGTCGTAGCACGGGTCGAGGACGATGACCTCGTCGCCGGGGCCGACGAAGGCCAGCACCGCTGTGAGGATGGCCTGCGTCGCGCCGGCGGTGACCGTGATCTCGTCGGCCGGGTCGTAGCGATGACCGTAGAGCGCCTGCATCTTGGCGGCGACGCGCTCGCGCAGGATCGGGATGCCGGCCATCGGCGGGTACTGGTTCAGGCCGGCGCGCATCGCCGCGTCGACCGCGTCGATGAGCTTCGGGTCGCAGTCGAAGTCGGGAAAGCCCTGGCCGAGGTTGACCGCGCCGCGCTCCTGCGCCAGCGCCGACATGACCGTGAAGATCGTGGTGCCGACGGTGGGCAGGCGGCTCGTGACGGCGGGCGTCCTGGGCAGCGCGGGGTCGCGGACATTCACGGCGGGCTGCTCAAAGTTGGTAGTCGTGGGCATCGCCGGCCATCGCGCGCTCGACCAGCGGCCGGGTCAGCCGGTCCGACGTCATCTCGGCGAAGGCATAGACGAAGTTGCGCAGGTAGGCGCCGCGCTTGAAGGCGATGCGGGCGACGTTCTGGCCGAACAGGTGGCCGACCGGCCGCGCGACCAGGTCCGATGCCGTGCCTTCCTCGCGCATCGCGATCTCGGCGACGATGCCGATGCCCAGGCCGAGGCGGACGTAGGTCTTGATGACGTCGGCGTCGATCGCCTCGAGGACGATGTTGGGCACGAGCTTGCGCGTCGCGAACGCCGCGTCGATGCGCTTCCTGCCCGAGAACGACGGGTGGTAGGAGATCAGCGGCAGCGGCGCCAGGTCCTCGATCGAGATGCGGTCGAGCTGCGACAGCGGATGGCCGGTCGGCAGCACGAGCACGTGCTGCCAGGCGTAGCAGGGCAGGGTGACGAGATCGCCATAGTCGTCGAGCGATTCGGTGGCCAGGCCGAAGTCGGCGACTTCCTCGTAGACCATCTTCGCGACCTGCTCGGGCGTTCCCTGGTGCAGGCTGATGTTGACCTTCGGGAAGCGCTTCCTCATCTGGGCGATCGGCACCGGCAGGAAGTAGCGCGCCTGGCTGTGCGTCGTCGCGATCGAGAGCGTGCCGGCGTCCTGCTTGGAGAACTCGTCGCCGATGCGCTTGAGGTTGCCGACCTCGCGCATGATCACCTCGATCGCCTTCAGGACCTCGCGACCGGGCTCGGTGACGCGGCGCAGGCGCTTGCCGTGGCGCGCGAAGATGTCGACGCCGAGCTCGCCCTCGAGCTCGAGGATCGCCTTGGAGACGCCGGGCTGCGAAGTGAAGAGCGCCTTGGCGGTCTCGGTCAGGTTCAGGTCGCGCCGGACCGCTTCCTGAACGAACCTGAACTGGTGGAGGTTCATTGCCCGGCGGATTATTCACCGAAGCCCGCGGCGGCGACGGCCGCCGCCGCCATCGCCTCGACCACCGCGGCATGCTCGCCGATGGCCGCGTGCAGGCGGATCGCGACCGCCGGATGCGCGGCGCGCAGCGATTCGACGAGCGGCGGCAGGTCGCGGCGCAGGTGGCCGCCGGTGCCCAGGAACAGCGGGACGACGTCGACCCGGGTCGCGCCGGCGCCGACCAGGCCAGAGACGGCTTCGGCGAGGTTAGGCGCCATCAGCTCGAGGTAGGCCAGGACCACGGGGCGGCCCGGCGCGGCGGCGCGCACGCGCACTGCGACCGCCTCGAACGGCTCGGCCCAGCGCGGATCGCGAGCGCCGTGCGCGAAGAGGACGATCGCTCGGCTCACGGCGCCATGCGCTAGCGGAAACGCACCAGCCAGCTGAACGCCGCCAGCGACAGGGCGAGGTAGAGCGCGCCCGGTGTCGCGGCGACGATCCACGGCGTCCAGTTGCCCAGCAGGCCGAGGTGGCGGAACACGTTGTTGAGGAGGACGAAGCTGATGCCCAGCATGATGCCGGCGAAGACCTTCATGCTGACGCCGCCCGAGCGCGCATGGAGGTAGGCGAAGGGCAGCGCCAGGCCGACCATGACCAGGCAGACGAACGGATAGAGGGCGCGGTTCCAGAACTGGATCTTCTGCACCTGCGCCGCTTGCTCGTTGTCGGCGAGGTGGCCGATGTAGCGCCAGAGCTCGAGCGTCGACATCGTCGTCACCGGCAGCACGGCCGCGGCGACGACGTTGGGCGAGAGCGAGCTGTGCCACTGCGAGCTGGCGAGCTTTTCCTCGCGCGCAGTCGAGGCGGCGCCGGCCTCGACCCAGCGCGTCAGCACGACGTCGCTGAGCGCCCAGGTGCCATCGCGCCCAACCACCGCCCGCGCCGCCGCGGTCCGGCTCAGCAACTGGCCGTCGGCGTCGAATTCGAAGATGCGGACGTCGCGCAGCAGCGTACCGCGCTCGGCCGAGCCGACGTTGATGGAGTAGCTGCGTTCGCCCGCCGGACCGGACGAGTGCTCCTTGATCCATGCGCCCGAGCGTTCGAGCTTGAGGCTGCCGCTGAAGGCAGCACGCAGCTGGGTGCCGACACGGGCGCTGATCGGAGCGAGGTAGTCGCCGACGACGAACGTGAAGACGCCGAAGGCGAGCCCGAGGCTGGCGAGCAGCCACAGCGCCCGGCCGGGGCCGAGGCCGCCCGTGCGCAGGATCGTGTACTGCGACGACTGCGCCAGGCGCGCCAGCGCGTAGATCGTGCCGATCAGCACCGCGATCGGCATCAGCTCGTAGAGGTGCGCCGGCGCCAGCAGCAGCGAGTAGACGGCGGCATGGGCGGCGCTGTAGCCGCGCGTGCCGACGTCGCGCAGCTCGTCGACGAAATCGATGAAGAAGAAGAGCGCGAGGAAGGCGAGGGCGACGAAGACGACGGCGGAGACGATGTCGACGTAGAAGAGCCGCCGGACCGTCCTCATGCGGCGTTCGCCGCTGCGGCGGCCCGGCGTCGGCGGCGGCGCCGCCGCCGCTCGATCGGCGAGCGGCGCATGCCGTTCTCGCGCCACCAGAGCAGCCCGAGCCCGAGCGCCAGGGAACCGCCATGGCCGACGGCGAGCGCTGACCCGAGGCTGACCCGGCCCGCGCCCACCCAGGCCTGCGAGAGGTTGATCAGGTTGTAGTACGCGAAGAAGCCGAGCAACGCGAACAGCAGGTTCCAGTTGCTGGCATGGCGCGGGTTCGACGCCGACATGCCGATGCCGAGGACCAGCATGTTGGCGGCGGCGAGGACGAGGCCCAGGCGCCAGGCGAGCTCACCCTGGTTCGGCGCGGTCGGGTTGCGCAGCAGCTCGGCAGTCGGCAAGGCGCGCGGCGCGACCCCCGCGGCGGCGTTGCGAACGCGGTCGCTGGCTTCGGCGCGATACGTCTCGAAGCGCGACAGGGTCTTTTCGCCGGTGGCCGTGTTCTGCTCGTTGCGCTGCCCCTTGCTGAGCACCAGGAAGCGGCCGTCGCCTTCGCTCTGGATCGACCCCGACCGTGCCGACGTCACCGATTCGACGCCGGCGTGCGCAGCGACGATGAAGACGTTGCGGCCGGCGGCGGGGTCGCTCGCGCTGCCCTCGAAGAAGAAGGTGCGCTGGCCGTCGCCCGAAGTCTGGAACTGGCCGGGCGCGACGCGGGAGAGGTCGGAGCGGCTCTCGAACTGATCCTTCAGGATCGCGCTGCGCTCGTTCTGCCAGGGCCAGACGAAGATCGAGAGAACGGCGATCAACAGGAGGACCGGCCAGCTCATGCCGAGAACCGGCCGGACGAAGCGGCTGAGCGGGACGCCGCTCGCGAACCAGATCGTCATCTCGCTGGCGCGGTACATGCGGGACAGCGTCGCGACGACGGCGATGAAGAGCGACAGCGCGAGCATGGTCGAGAGGTGCCCCAGGCCGATGTAGGCGAGCAGCAGCATCACGTCCTGCGGCGAGATCCGGCCGAGCGCGGCCTGGCCGAGATTCCTGATGAACATGATCGTCAGCACGATCGTCAGGATGACGACCAGCGTGCCGCCGAAGTTGCGCGCAAGCTCTCGGCGCAATGTCGAATCGAATAACATCGTCCGCTCTTTCTTTCGCTGCGGGAATTATGGACTTCAAGCATCAGATCGCCGCTCCGGCGGGCCTTGCCGACATCGACGTCGATGCGCTCGTGCTGATCGTCGGCGAGCGCCCGGAGCCGGCCCTGGCCGCGCCGTTGGCGACGCTGATCGCCAACGCGATCAGCGAAGGCGACCTGGCGCTCAAGAAGGGCAAGCTGCTCTACCTGCACCAGCCGGCCGGGGTGGCGGCACGGCGCGTCGTCGTGAGCGTCGCCGGCGATGGCTCGGTGAAGGCATTCAAGGCGGCGGCCGCGGCCGGGTACGGCGCCCTGAAGTCGAGCGGCGCCAAGAATGTCGCCATCGCTGCACCAGGCGTCGCGCTCGGCGCCGGCCATGCCGAGGCCGCCGTCGTCGCGGCCGCCGATGCGTCCTACCTCTACACCCACACGAAGCCCAGTGCCACGCCGGGCTGGATGCCGACGTCGATCACCCTGCTGTGCCAGCGCGGCGAGGCGAGGCCTGTGCAGCAGGGCGTGCGCCAGGGCTCGGCGGTCGCCGCCGGCGTGACGATGGCGCGCGAGTTCGGCAACCGCCCGGGCAACGTCTGCACGCCGACCTGGCTCGGCCAGCAGGCCAAGAAGATCGGCAAGCAGTTCGATCTCGACGTCGAGGTGCTCGACCGCAAGGAGATCGAGAAGCTCGGCATGGGCTCCTTCCTCGCCGTCGCCCAGGGCTCCGACGAGCCGCCGCGCTTCATCGTCGCCCGCTACGACGGCGCCGCCAAGTCGAAGGCGCCGGTCGTCCTCGTCGGCAAGGGCATCACCTTCGACACCGGCGGCATCTCGCTCAAGCCGGGCGCCGAGATGGACGAGATGAAGTTCGACATGTGCGGCGCGGCGAGCGTGCTCGGCACCCTGGCCGCGGTCGCGTCCCTGAAGGCGCGCGTAAACCTCGTCGTCCTGGTGCCGACCTGCGACAACATGCCCAGCGGTCGCGCCGTCAAGCCCGGCGACGTGGTCACCAGCATGTCGGGGCAGACGATCGAGATCCTCAACACCGACGCCGAGGGCCGGCTCATCCTGTGCGATGCGCTGACCTATGCCGAGCGGTTCAAGCCCGCGGTCGTGGTCGACGTCGCAACGCTCACCGGCGCCTGCGTGATCGCGCTCGGCCACCATCACTCGGGCCTGTTCTGCGCCGACGACGCGGTCGCCGCGCAGCTGCTGGCGGCGAGCCAGAGCGCCCTCGACCCGTGCTGGCGCATGCCGCTCGACGAGGAGTACGACGATGCGCTGAAGAGCAACTTTGCCGACATGGGCAACGTCGGCGGCCGCCCTGGCGGCGCGATCACGGCGGCGATGTTCCTTCGCCGCTACACGGCCAAGTACCCCTGGGCGCACCTCGACATCGCCGGCACGGCGTGGAAGTCGGGCGCGCAGAAGGGCGCGACCGGGCGCCCCGTCGGGTTGCTCACCCACTTCGTCCTCGGCTACGCGAGGTAGCGTTCCGCCCCGAGGCAGCGGCGTGACCGAGATCAGTTTCTACTTCAACGTGCCGAGCCGGACCGGCTATGCCTGCCGGCTGCTGCGGCGGGCACAGCGGCAGGGGATGGCGCTCGCCGTCACGGGGCCGATCGAGGCCTTGAACGAGATCGACCGCGAGCTGTGGAGCTTTGCCGGGCCCGAGTTCCTCGCCCACAGCTGGATCGACCGCGCCTCGGAAGTCCCGGCGTCTCTGCATGCCGTGACAATCTGGCTCGGCATCAACGCCATCGATGCGCCCCGACACGATGCGCTGCTCAATCTGGGCGACGATCCGCCGGCGGCATTCGAAAGCTTCGAGCGGGTGTTCGAGGTCGTCTCCGTCGAAGAGGCCGATCGCCAGGCCGCGCGCGAGCGCTGGAAGGCATACGCGCGGCGCGGCTACCCGATCAAGAAGTACGAGGCGGCCGCATGAGCACGGGCCGGCCGCCACCGGGGACGATTCCGACGCTGACCGAGGTCGTTCCGTGGCCGGGGGGAAGCCCGACGCCGCCAGGACCTTCGGTCGCTTCGGGGACGGCAACACCTGCTCCTCCGGCTGCACCCGCTGCTGCGCCTGCACTCGCACCTGCACCCGCACCGACCCCTGCACCTGCACCTGCACCTGCACCTGCACCTGCACCTGCACCTGCACCTGC
>JBDTPG010000130.1:0-7550 GCA_039932815.1 Caldimonas sp. | reverse complement strand
GCTAGTCGTCAACCCTTCTCCAGCGCTGCGGTGACCACGATCTCGATCCGCCACTCGGGCCTGGCGAGCCGGCTGTGCACCGTAGCGCGGCAAGGCTTGTCGTCTGCCGCCACCCAGGCGTCCCAGACGTCGTTCATGGCGGCGAAGTCGGCCATGTCGGCGAGGAAGATCTGCGCCATCAGGATCCGCGACTTGTCGCTACCCGCCTCGCCGAGCAGCTTGTCGATGGCCGCGAGCACCTGGCGGGTCTGGCCGCCGACGTCCTGGCTCGCGTCGCCGGCCACCTGGCCTGCGAGGTAGACGGTGCCGTTGTGGATGGAGGCGTCGCTGAGACGCGCGCCGGAATGAAGACGCTTGATCGCGGACATGGTCGCTCCTGTCGATGGGGTAGAGGTTCGGAGAAGGACGAGTTTCGGCGATGACGCCGGCGCCGGCCGAGGCGCGACCGACGACCCCGAACTCGGCCGCCCCGATCGGTTGTAGCCTTCGCCCATGGACATCATCGGAAAAGTCGCCGTCGTCACCGGCGCCGCCTCGGGGATCGGCGCAGCGATCGCGAAGCGGTTCGCTGCCGCAGGCGCGCGCGGCGTCGTCGTCGCCGACCTCCAGCACGAACGGGCCGAGACGGTCGCACGAGGGATCGGCGATCGCGCCGTCGCGCTGCGATGCGACGTCGCCGTCGAGGCCGACATCCAGGCGGTGGTCGAGGCGGCGTGCGCGAAGTTCGGCCAGGTCGACGTTTACGTCTCGAACGCCGGCATCCTCGGCGCCATGGGGGGCATCGAGCTGCCCGATGCGCTGTGGGACAGCATGTGGAAGATCCACGTGATGGCGCACGTCTGGGCGGCACGCGCCACGGTGCCGGCGATGGTCGAGCGCGGCGAGGGCTACTTCCTGGTGACGGCTTCGGCGGCCGGCCTGCTGAACATCGTCGAGACCGCGCCGTACGGCGTCACCAAGCATGCCGCCGTCGGCTTCGCCGAATGGCTTCGCATCGCCTACGGCCGCAGCGGCGTGCGCGTGTCGTGCCTGTGCCCGCAGTCGGTGCAGACCGACATGACCGCCCAGGGCACCGGGTCGGCAGGCATCGACGGCGTCCTCGGCGCCGACGACGTCGCCGGCGCCGTGCTCGCGACGATGGCCGAGGAGAGCTTCCTTTGCCTGCCGCACCCGGAGGTCGCCGCCTACCACCGCAAGAAGGGCGAGGACTACGACCGCTGGCTCGGCGGGATGCAGAAGATGTACGGCAAGTTCATTACCCAGCGCGGCGAACGGACGTAGCCGCCGGCGGTTCAAGGCCTTTCGGCAATCATCGAAGTCCGATTCGTTGACGCACGTCAAGCGACGCTGGTAGTCCGTCCCTACGATAGGTGCATGAAGAATGCACCTTCGTGCCGGTGATGGCGTTGCTCCGCATCGCCGAACCGCGCCCGCGCCTCGAGAACCGATTCGCGTTGTTCGATCTGGGCTTTCGGCCGTTCTACCTGCTGGCGAGCATCTTCGCGGCGCTTTCCGTGCCGCTCTGGGCGCTGCAGTTTTCCGGTCTCCTCTCGCGTCCCTACCTGACCGGCGCCGTGTGGCACGCCCACGAGATGCTGTTCGGCTTCACGCTCGCGGTCATCGTCGGCTTCCTGTTCACGGCGGGAAGCAACTGGTCCGGCCAGCCGACGCCCAAAGGTTGGTGGCTCGCCGGCATCGCCGCCCTCTGGACCCTGGCCCGGATCCTGGTGTTGACGCCGTTCGCCTGGGCTGCGGCGGCCGTCAACGTCGCGGTGCCGCTCACGGCGGCCATCGCGCTCGCGATTCCTTTCGTGAAGTCGGGCAACCGCAGGAACTATTTCTTCGTCGGCCTGTTGTGCCTGATGGCCGTGGCCTGCGCTCTCGTCCACCTCTCGCAGATGGGCGTCCTGCCGCCGGTCTCCGGCCTCGCGATCCAGGTGGCGCTCGACATCGTCCTGTTCATCATGGCCGTCATGGCCGGTCGCGTGATTCCGATGTTCACGAACAACGGCGTCCCGGGAGCCGGCGCCAGCAAGCACCCGACGCTGGAGAAGGCGGCCCTCGGGTCGGTGCTCGTGCTGATGGTCGCAGATGCGCTCGCGCTGCATGGCGCAGCGCTGGCGACGGTCGCTACCGTCGCCATGGCAGCCCACCTGGGGCGATGGCTGCGCTGGCACCCGTGGAACACGCGCAAGGCCCCCATGGTGTGGGTCCTGCACCTGGCCTACCTGTGGGTGCCGATCCATTTGCTGCTGCGAGCGCTGGCTGAATCGGGCATCGTCGCTGCTTCGGCTGCGACCCATGCCCTGACCGTCGGCGCAGCGGGCGGCCTCGTCATCGGCATGATGACGCGGACTGCGCGCGGCCACACCGCCCGGCCCGTGTGCGCCGATGGCGTCGACGTCGCCTGCTATGTCCTGGTCGCGGCGGCGGCGGCCGTGCGCGTCGCGCTTCCCCTGGCGGCGCCCGCGCAAACGCTCCCTGCGGTGTGGGCCTCGGCCCTGCTGTGGTCCGCGGGCTTTGCGCTCTATGCGATCCGCTACTGGCCGGTGCTCACCCGGCCGCGCCTGGACGGCCGTCCGGGATGACGTGCGCGACGCGGCCGCTTCCGGAGCGGCGCGAGGTCAGGCCTTCTTGGCGTAGGCGCTGCACCAGCCCTTCGCAGCGACGGTCTTGCCGGCGAACAGCGGGCACGGGCCCGAGGCATCGGTCGGCTTGGCCTGGTAGAGCTGGCACGTGGCGCAGTCCTGGCCGGCGGCATAGCGCGGAAACTTCGCCTTGTCGGCTTTGGTCGCATCGGCCACGTATCCGAGCGCGATCGCCTGTGGGTCCTTGGGATCGACGTCCGCTGCAAACGAAGGCTCGGCCGCGAGGATGCCGATGGCCGAAAGCGGAACGAGACGGATAAAGGCGCGGCGGGTGGTCATGGGCAGATTCTCCTGGGTGTGTCGATGGTTCGGGGCCGAGACTAACCTGCTGCCACAAGCGCCTGGTGCACCTTCTTGAGGAAGGCCGGATCGACGGCACCGAGCGTATTGGTGCGCGCGGCGATCCGACCCTCGGGATCGAGCAGCTGGATGCTGCTGGAATGGTTGAACTCGCCGTCCGTCAGCCGGCGGTACTGGACGCCGAGCAGCGCCGCGACCTTGCGCGAGTTCGCTTCGTCGGTTCGCACGAGCGTCCATTGGGAGCCGCAGCCGTGCGCCTCGGCCGTTCGCTTGAGCACGACCGTGGTGTCGCGAGCCGGATCGAAGCTGACCATGAGAACGCGCACGCGGTCCCGATCGGCCGGCGGCAGCGCCGCGACGGTCTGCTTGATGGTCTCGAAGATCATCGGGCACACCATCTGGCACGAGCTGTAGAACATGCTGGCCAGGACGAGCCGTCCGCGCAGCGAGGCAAGCTCGAAAGCCTGTCCGTCCTGATCGGTCAGAGGCGGTTTCAACTGGTAGACCGAGCTGCCGGGCAGCGCCGTGGCCGCCGCGGCCAGGCACCGAGGGGCGGCCGCGATGGCGGCGAGGCAGAGCAACGCGTCGCGGCGCGAGATCAGGGATTGCGTCAAGGCAGTTTCTCCTCGAGTCAGCGCGCGCAGCGAAAGCCGAGCGAGCTGGTGGTGTCGGCCGCGGCGAGCGACGACAGCAGCGCGATGCGCATCAGCACGGCATAGCTGTCGCGATCGATGATGCTGATGGCGCCGGCGCCGCAGAACTTGAGCGTGTCGGGATCGCCCTGGGTGCGGCTGTCGCCGGCGATGAACAAGGCGTTGAAGTCTTCGACCCATTCCCAGACGAGGCCGTGCAGGTCGCTCACGCCCCAGGCGTTGGGAGCGCCGCCGGTCGGTGGCAGTCGTGCGGCAGTCGGCCGCTCGTACCATGCCAGGATGCGCTGTCGCCATTGCGGATCGGCACGGGCATCGAGGCGATCGGCGTCGGCGGCTGCCGCGAATTCCCACTCCAGCCAGGTGGGCAGCCGGGCGTTCTCGCTTTCGCAGAACGCCTTGGCCGCGAACCAGCTGACATTCGTGACCGGGCCCTCGGCGGCCTGGGGGTCGGCGAGCTCGGTCGGCGTGCGCCAGTCGATGAGGTATCGCTGGTCGGCGAATATCGCCGGCGCGAGGCCACGCTGCCACTCGGGATGGGCGAGGACGAACGCCTGGAACTCGCCGGCCGTGACCGGCGTCCTGCGCAACGAGAAGCTCTCGATCTGCACCGGCGCCGAGGCCTCGGGGAGCGGGCCCTGCGGAAGCACGCTGATGAACGAGCCGCCGCCGATCGATACATAGTCGGCCGCGCCGGCGCCCGCGCTACCGCAGAGCAGCACCAGGGCGACGGTCAACCATCGGCTGAGGTCGGCTTTGCGTCCACGTCGCTGCCGTGTCAGGTGCAAGCGCATTCCGAACGATCCATGCACGTCAGTGGGTCGACGCGACCGGTGTCGGCGCCTTTGCGGCGCGCGCCTTCTTCACATCCTCGGTGAGGATGCGGCCGCCCGGATTTCCCCAGCTGTTGAGCACGTAGGTGAGGATATTGGCGATCGCGTCGTCGTTGAGCTGGTTCATCGGCGGCATCACCGAGTCGTAGTCCGCGCCGTTGACGGTGAGCTTGCCGGTCAGGCCGTGCAGCAGGACGTCGATGGCGCGCTTCGGATCGGCGGCGAGAAAGTCGGACTTGGCGAGCGGCGGGAACACGCCCGGCAGCCCGGCGCCGCCGGCCTGGTGGCACACCGAGCACGTCCCGACGAAGAGCTCGCGGCCCGCCTGGACCTGGTCGTCCACCGTCAACACGCCCGTCGCCGCGTTCTTGGTCGCCGTCGCAACGGCATTCATGTTCGGCTGCGAGCGATCGCCCAGGTAGACCGAGTCGAGCTCCTTGCCGGAATAGATCGACTTGTCCTCGCCGCCGTTCACCTTGAGGATCGCGAGCGCGCCCTTGTTGAAGGCGCGAAAGATCGAGTGGTCGACGAGCACGTAGCTGCCCGGCACCTTGGCCTTGAATTCCACCGATACCGCGCCTCCCGCCGGGATCAGCGTCGTCTGCACGTTCTTCTGGATGCTCGTGCCGCCCTCGTAGCGGACCTTGTCGAAGATCGCGCCGATGACGTGAAAGCTCGACACCAGGTTCGGACCGCCGTTGCCGACGAACAGCCGCACCGTTTCGCCGGTCTTGGCGGTGATCGCCTTCTCGCCGGTGAGCGCGCCCTCGGCGCCGTTGAAGAGCACGTAGGTGGGGCGCTCGTCGATCGCCTTCTCCATGTCGAAGGGCTGCAGGCCCTTCGCGCGGTACTTGCCGGTCGTGTAGAAATCGCCCTGCATCACGTAGTACTCGTGATCGACCTTGGGCAGGCCTTCGGGCGGCTCGACCAGGATCAGGCCGTACATGCCGTTGGCGATGTGCATGCCGACCGGCGCGGTCGCGCAGTGATAGACGTAGATGCCTTCGTTGAGCGCCTTGAAGGTGAATTGCGAGGCGTGCCCCGGCGCCGTGAAGCTCGACGCCGCGCCGCCGCCCGGGCCGGTGACGCCGTGCAGGTCGATGTTGTGCGGCATCTTGCTGCTCGGATGGTTCTTCAGGTGGAACTCGACCGTGTCGCCCTGGCGCACGCGGATGAAGCTGCCCGGAACCGTGCCGCCGAAAGTCCAGAAGGTGTACGACACGCCTTCCGAGATCGCCATCTCCTTCTCGACCACCTCGAGCTCGACAATCACCTTGGCGGGCGCCTTGCGGTTGGTCGCCGGCGGCACGTTCGGCGGGCTGGTCAGCACGGCACGGATGGGCGCGCCTTGCGGCGGCCCGAAGTCGCCCGTGGCCTTGGCGGGCGGGGCTGCGCCGACGCTCTGGACGACGGCCAGCGCGGCGGCCGCCGCGATCGTCGCGGCGATGAAAGTCTTGAGCAACGGGGTCACATGTCTCTCCTGTTGATTCGGGGATTCAAAGATGCCTTGGCAATGCATCAATGGTAGGAACGACTCCGGCACCGACCTTGCGGCAGATCAACTTCGAGACGTCCCCCTGCCGGCCGGAACACCCCCCCGGCGCTTCGGTCGGCTGACCTGAAGGACGGACCACAGCGCTTTCCGGTTGCGCGTGATGTCCGCGACGGTGTAGGCGTCGAGCACTTCGTAGAAGGCGTCCACCGCCGACGCCAGGGCGCCACGCAGCTGGCAGCAAACGACGATGGGGCAGTTGCTCGGCCCTGGGGAGAAGCACTCCGCCGGAACGGCGTCGCCCTCGGCATGCCGCACCACGTCGCCGACGCGGATCTCCTCGGCAGGTACGGCGAGCGACATCCCGCCGCCCTTGCCGCGCGCGGTGTCGATCCACCTCTTCTTGGCAAGGTCATGGACGACCTTGGACAGGTGGTTCTCCTTGATCCCGAACGCTGTGCAGATCTCGGCGATGGTCGCGCGACGGCCGGGTTGCGCCGCCAGGTACATGAGCACCCGCAGGCTGTAGTCGGTGTAGGCGGTGAGCTTCATGACGGCGAGCGAGCGGCAAGAAAGGCCGAAGGTCTCCTCGCCGGCGTCAGCGCCTCGCCCGGGCGGGTATCGCCCGGAGGGGTACCGTTGCGGTGCTCGACGGGAGCGGCAGCTTCGTCAGGATCCACCGCACGAGCCGCAGCACGAGCCGTTGCCGTGACCTTCGCCAGCCCTCGTGATGAGGACGCGCCAGGTGTCGGGTCCGCTCTCCAGGTACTCCCACGCGAACCGGCCGGGTTGCTCCGATTGCATCTGGTACCAGAGCGGGCGCGGGTCGTGGTCGTTGACGATTTCCATCGACTCGGCGGCGCCGAGTGCGCGAAAGGTCGAGAAGATGAGCGGATGGCGCTCGCGAGGGGCGATCGCGCGCACATCGATGCGCGTGGGCGAAACGGCTTGATTCATGGTGCGTGTCGACGGTTGAAGGTGCATGGGGAGTGCATTAATTCTCGGAAGGCTGCCGCTCCGGCTTGTTGATGCATGTCAAGTGCCGTTGCTCCGGGCTCGAGCTACACGGCGCCTCCGAGCGAGATTCGCGAGCGCCGACGGATCATTCGCGGCGCAACGCCGGCTCCAGCGAAGGCAGGAACGCGTCCGTGTGGCAGAAGGTCTCGCCGAGCCCCTGCGCCATGAAGGCCGGCACGGCCGCCTCGACCATCTTCACCGAACCGCAGACGTAGACCTCGAAGCCGCGCAAGTCCGGAAAGTCGGCGAGCATGGCCTGGTGGACCATGCCGGTGCGCCCGGTCCAGCCGTCGCCGGGATTTGCTTCCGACAGGACCGGCACGAAGTGCAGATTGTCGTGCTCGCGTTGCCACTGTTCGGCCAGCTCGAAGGCATACAGGTCGGAGCGCTTGCGCACGCCCCAGTAGAGCCACATCGGCCGTGCCACGCCGCGCGCGAATGCGTCCTCGACGATGCTCTTGATCGGCGCGAAGCCGGTGGCGCCGGCGACGAACAGGATCGGATGCGCGCTTTCCTGCAGCGTGAACTCGCCGAGCGGGCCTTCGAAGCGCAGCGTGTCGCCGACCTTGGCCTGCGTGAAGACATGCCCGGTGAACCTGCCACCCGGGAT
>JBDTPG010000129.1:0-7765 GCA_039932815.1 Caldimonas sp. | reverse complement strand
CGCTCTGGATGCTGATCGTCGTGCGCCTGCTGAGCGGCGCGATGCAGACGAACGCATCGATCGCCAATGCCTACGTCGCCGACATCACCGAGCCGAAGGACCGTGCCAAGCGTTTCGGCCTGCTCGGCTCGATGTTCGGGCTCGGCTTCATCCTCGGCCCGGTGATGGGCGGCCTGCTCGGCGCCATCGACCTGCGCCTGCCGTTCTTCGCCGCCGGATCGCTGGCCTTGCTCAACCTGCTCTACGGCTGGTTCGTTCTGCCCGAGTCGCTGCCGCCGGCGAAGCGCCGACCGTTCGTCTGGCGCCAGGCGCTCAATCCGATCGCCGCCCTGGCCGAGCTGGGACGCCTCGGCGGCGTCGGCATGCTGGTCGCGGTCGTGGCCTGCACCGCGCTCGCGCAGTTCATGCTCTACACCACCTGGGTTCTCTACACCACCTTCAAGTTCGGCTGGGGGCCGCAGCAGAACGGCTGGTCGCTGTTCGCCATCGGCTGCATGTCGGCACTGGTCCAGGGACTGCTGCTCGGCAAGCTGCTGAAGCGCTTCTCGCCGCAGCGGTTGGCGGTGGCGGGCCTGGTCTCATCGACGCTCGCCTACCTGGCCTGGGGCGCGGCGACCGAGGGCTGGATGATCTACGCGGTGATCATCTGCAACGTCCTCGGCTTCACCGTCGCGGCGTCGATCCAGAGCATCATTTCGAGCGCCGCCGACGCGACCACGCAAGGGCGCACGATGGGCGCCGTCAGCTCGCTGCAAAGCCTGATGGCGGTCGTCGCGCCGGTCGTGGGCGCGCCGCTGCTCGGCGTGGTGTCGCACCTGCCGCGCGGCGACTGGCGCATCGGCGCGCCGTTCTACTTCTGCGCCCTGGTTCAGGTGACGGCGCTCGGCCTCGCCTGGCTTCACTTCAGCGCCGCGCGCCGCGCCCGCCTCGACGCCGCCACTGCGCGCACCACCTGACATGCACGACAAGATCCTGATCCTCGATTTCGGCTCGCAGGTCACGCAGCTGATCGCCCGGCGAGTGCGCGAGGCGCACGTGTTCTGCGAGATCCATCCGAACGACGTCAGCGACGACTTCGTGCGCGAGTTCGCGCCCAAGGGAATCATCCTGTCCGGCAGCCACGCCTCGACCTACGAGGAGCACGAGCTGCGCGCGCCCAAGGCGGTGTTCGATCTCGGCGTTCCGGTGCTCGGCATCTGCTACGGCATGTTCACGATGGCGGTCCAGCTCGGCGGCGAGGTCGAGGCGAGCACGCACCGCGAGTTCGGCTACGCCGAGGTGCGCGCGCGCGGCCACACGAGACTGCTCGAGCTCATCGAGGATTTCGCGACGAGCGAAGGCCACGGCATGCTCAAGGTCTGGATGAGCCACGGCGACAAGGTCACGGCGCTTCCGCCCGGCTTCGCGCTGATGGCGTCGACGCCGAGCTGCCCGATCGCCGGCATGGCCGACGAGGAGCGCGGCTTCTACGGCGTCCAGTTCCATCCCGAGGTCACGCACACGCTGAAGGGCAGGGAGCTGCTGAATCGCTTCGTCCTCGAGATCTGCGGCGCCCGCCCCGATTGGGTGATGGGCAACTACATCGACGAGGCGGTCGAGCGCATCCGCGCCCAGGTCGGCGACGACGAGGTGATCCTCGGCCTTTCCGGCGGCGTCGACTCGAGCGTCGCCGCGGCGCTGATCCACAAGGCGATCGGCGACCGGCTGACCTGCGTCTTCGTCGACCACGGGCTGCTGCGCCTCGACGAAGGCCGGATGGTCATGGACATGTTCAGCGAACACCGCCACATGAAGGTGATCGCGGTGGACGCCAGCGAGCGATTTATCGGCCAGCTCGCCGGCGTCAGCGACCCCGAGGCCAAGCGCAAGATCATCGGCAGCGAGTTCGTCGACGTGTTCACGCGCGAGGCCGCCAAGCTGAAGCAGGCGAAGTGGCTGGCCCAGGGGACGATCTACCCCGACGTGATCGAGTCGGGCGGCGCCAAGACCAAGAAGGCGATGTCGATCAAGAGCCATCACAACGTCGGCGGGCTGCCGGCGACGCTGGGCCTGAAGCTGCTCGAGCCGCTGCGCGAGCTCTTCAAGGACGAGGTGCGCGAGCTCGGCACGGCGCTCGGGCTCCCGCACGCGATGGTCTATCGCCATCCGTTCCCCGGCCCCGGCCTGGGCGTGCGCATCCTCGGCGAGGTGAAGCGCGAGTTCGCCGACCTGCTGCGCCGCGCCGACGCGATCTTCATCGAGGAGCTGCGCGCGACGATCGACCCGGTCAGCCAGAAGAGCTGGTACGACCTGACGAGCCAGGCGTTCGCCGTCTTCCTGCCGGTGAAGAGCGTCGGCGTCATGGGCGACGGCCGCACCTACGATTACGTGGTCGCCCTGCGCGCCGTCCAGACCAGCGACTTCATGACCGCCGACTGGGCCGAGCTGCCGTACGCGCTCTTGAAGAAGGTCTCGACCCGGATCATCAACGAGGTGCGCGGCATCAATCGCGTCACGTACGATGTCTCGTCGAAGCCGCCGGCGACGATCGAGTGGGAATGACATGAAGGCGATCTTCGGGGTGCTGGCGCTGGTGGTCGTCCTGGCGATCGTCGCTTCGCTCGCGAAGACGCAGCTGTCCGGCAGCGGCCTGGCCGGCCGCGCCGCCAGCGCCGAGCGCGCCGCCTCTCTCGCGGCCGATCGCGCGGTGCCGGCGGCTGCGACGGTGCCGGAGCAATCGCAGTCGCTGCAGCAGCAGGCCCGCGATCGCACCACTCGGGCGCTCCAGCAGGGCGTCGAGCGCAACAAGCGCGCCGATCCCTGATGGCGACGTCTCAGGATGAAGCGGCGATGCGTCTGGCGCTCGACCAGGCCCACAACGCCTGGCTCGTCGGCGAGGTCCCGGTCGGTGCTGTCGTCATGCGCGACACGCCGTCGGGCCGGCAGGTGGTCGCCACCGGCTACAACCGGCCGGTCACCGAGCACGACCCGACCGCGCACGCCGAGATCGTCGCCCTGCGCCACGCAGCCAAGCTGCTCGGCAACTACCGCCTGCCCGAATGCGAGGTTTTCGTCACCCTCGAGCCGTGCGCGATGTGCGCGATGGCGCTCCTGCATGCACGCGTCAAGCGCGTCGTCTACGGCGCGCGCGATCCGAAGGCGGGCGCGGCGGGCTCGGTGATCGACGTCTTCGGCACGCCGGCGCTCAACCACCACACCGCGACCGACGGCGGCGTGCTGGGCGAGGCCGCCGGCGACATCCTGCGTTCGTTCTTTGCCGAACGGCGCGAGCAATACAGGCAGCGACGCGCCGCCGGATCGATGCCTGCCGCCGAGAGGGACTTCGCGGTCGAGCCGATTCCGGCCGGCGAGTCGGTCGAGATCGATCCGAAGGCGGTTCGATGAGCGAGGCGGGGCACGGACTGCTCCTGTTCTCGCCCGCGGGCGTGCTTCGCTCCGTCGCGCCGCTGCGGCGCGCCGCGGCGCGCCTCGCCAAGCTCGGCTTCTCGGTGTCCATCGACGAGGCGGCGACCGCGAGGATGCAGCGATTCGCCGGCGACGACGCGACCCGCCTCGCCGCGCTGCACCGGATTGCGGCGCTGCGTCCGAGCGTGGCGCTGGCGAGCCGCGGCGGCTATGGCTTGACGCGGCTGCTCGACCGGATCGACTGGAAGCGAATCGCCCGCAGCGTGGAAGCCGGCACGCGCTGGGTCGGAATGAGCGACATGACGTCCTTGCAGCTCGGGCTGCTCGCGCATGGCGGCGGGGTCACCTGGTCGGGGCCGCTCGCCTGCGACGACTTCGGCCGCAGCGCCGCCGCGGGCGGCGTCGACGACGTGACCGCAAGCTGCTTCGTCGAGGCGATGTCGGGCGCGCTCGAAGCGGTGGGCTTTCGCACCGATCCGGGCTTCGATGGCCTCGAGGTGCGCGGCACGCTGTGGGGCGGCAACCTCGCCATCGTCAATTCGCTGCTCGCGACACCGCACTGGCCGCGCATCAAGGGCGGCATCCTGTTCGTCGAGGACGTCAACGAGCATCCCTATCGGGTCGAGCGCAACCTGCTGCAGCTGCAGCAGGCCGGCGTGCTCGACGCGCAGAAAGCGGTGCTCGTGGGATCGATCAGCGGCTACAGCAAGTCGGCGAACGATCGCGGCTACACGCTCGCGTCGATGCTGGCGCGGGTCCGCGAAGCGACGCGGACACCGATCCTGACCGGCCTTCCGGTCGGCCACGTCGCGACCAAGGTGACCCTGCCGGTGGGCGCCAAGGTGCGGCTTCTGGTCGACGGCCGCCAGGCCTTCGTCGGCTGGTCCTGAGAGCTCGCTCGTTGCGCTACCTGCCCGGCGGCCGGCCGAGGGCGCTACGCACCTTTGGCCTTCCGTGTTGCATGCGGCCAACGGGGACGCCGGGGCGCATCCCCCCAAAAGCCGCCTGTCCTGTAAAGCTGCGGGTCCCCGGTAGGGGGCCATAGCCCCGCGGCCACGTCGCCACGGGGCAAGCGCAGGGCAGATCCCCGCGCCTCGGCGCCAAGCAGCTAGCTCTGAGGCCGGCGATAGGGGGATACCCCGACCGGGCGCCCTCGCGACAGCGCATGACAATTCATTTACACGCCTTTGCAGTGTGTCGTGCGCTGTTCACAAGATTGGCACATGACTCGCGGTGGGGCCGGGGTCTATAGATCGACGTTCGAATCTTTCACGGGGGAATCTCAATGTTCAAGAAGACGAAGCTCTGCACGGGGCTGATGATGGCCTTTGGTGTCCTGAGCACTGCGACTGCTCAGCAGACTCAACAGCTGGAACGCGTCACCATCACCGGTTCGAACATCAAGCGTACCGACACCGAGACGGCGTCGCCGGTGCAGGTGATCACGCGCCAGGAGATCGAGAAGTCGGGCAAGCAGTCGATTCAGGAGGTCCTGCGCAGCGTCACCGCCGACGGGCAGGGCTCGCTTCCTTCGTCGTTCAGTAACGGTTTTGCGGCCGGCTCCTCAGCGGTTTCGCTGCGAGGCCTCGGCGTCAATTCGACGCTCGTGCTGGTGAATGGTCGCCGCATGACGACCTACGGCCTGGCGGACGACGGCTCGCGCACATTCGTCGACTTGAACTCGATCCCGCTGGAACTCGTCGATCGAGTCGAAGTGCTGAAGGACGGCGGATCGGCGATCTACGGCGCCGATGCTGTCGGCGGAGTGGTCAACGTCATCCTGCGCAAGAACTACAACGGCGCCTCCATCGGCGGGACGTATGGCCAATCCCAGCGCAGCGACGGCCAGACGACGCGCGCCTTCGGCACCCTCGGCTTCGGTAACCTCGACACCGACAAATACAACGTCTTCGTCAGCCTGGAGGCTTCCTCCCAGCACAACATCTGGTCCACGGATCGCGGCTTCCTGGGCACGACGGACCTGAGAAGCAAGGACTTCTACGACGTCAGCAACGGCTCCCCGCGGTTTTGGCTCGGCGCCACCTCGCCTTCCACCACGTCGCCCTACGGCACGACGCGCACGCCGCCTGCCGGAAGCGGTCAGCGGGTCAACATCTTGCCGTGCGATGCACCGTCGATCCGGGGCGGTCTGGGCATCGACCCCACCGTCGTCGGGCCCGCAGCCGGGCTGTGCCGCTATAACCGCCTCAGCGAGCAGGAGATCCAGCCGAAGCTCGACCGGCTCAATCTTTTCGGTCGAGGCACGTTGCAGATCTTCCCGTCGCTTCAGGCTTACCTTGAGCTGGGCTATTTCCAGACCAAGACGAAAGCGAACGGAACGCTCGGCGGAAACAACGACGGCGGCGTCTTCAACCCCGCCGACCCGGCGAACCCGATCGTTCACGGCCTGATGACGCTTCCCGCCGGGCATCCCGACAACACCTTCGGTGTCGACAGGACGCTCGCCTACGCGCCTGCCGAGCTCGGCGGTCGTGACCAGGTCACGAAGAACGAGGTGTTCCGGATCGTCGAGGGCCTGCAGGGAACCGCATGGGGCTGGGACTTCGACCTCGGCGCCGGATATATCAAGGGGCGGCTGCAGAACACCAACACGGGATTCATCCGTTACGGCGTCATGCAGGACGCGCTCAACAACGGCACCTACCGCATCAACAGCCCGAACACCACCGCGCCGGCTGTTCTGGCGGCTGTCTCGCCCGAGCTGAGAACGACGCCAACCAGTTCGGTCAAGCTGCTCGACGCCAAGGTGTCGCGAGAGCTCACGGCTTTGCCTGGGGGGCCGTTGGGCATCGCGCTCGGCGCGGAAACGCGGTGGGAGTCGGCGAACAACCCTGCCGTGCCGTACACGGATACTGGCGAGATCGTCGGCCTGGGCTTTTCTCAGTTCAGTGCGAGTCGCCGGGTCACGGCGGTGTTCGGCGAATTGACGGCGCCGGTGACCAAGTGGCTCGAGCTGAGCGGGGCGCTGCGATACGATCATTACTCTGACTTCGGCGATTCGACGACCCCGAAGATCGGCTTCAAGATCAAGCCGGTGGATCAGTTCGCCGTTCGCGGAACCTACGCCGAAGCGTTCCGCGCGCCAGGTCCGGCTGAGACCGGGGGAACCAGCTTTGGCTTCACGAGCTACAACATCCTGTCGATCGGCAACCCGAACATCAAGCCCGAGACTGCGAAGAGCTATACGCTTGGATTCATCTTCGAGCCGATTGTCGGCACGAGCGCGACGGTCGACTTCTGGCGGATCAAGCGAAAGAATGAAATCGTCCAGGCCGATCCGGCCCAGGTGATCCCGGCCACTCAATGTGTCGTCAACTGCGATGGCACGGCCGGCACTCCCGATCTGAGAAATCTAACGGCCCCTGGGGCGCAAGCGAACACCTTCCTTTTCTACGACGTGGACGGCAATCTCGCCACCGTCGCTGCGCCGTACACGAACGCCAACAGCACCACGACCGAAGGAGTTGATATCGAGTTGCGGCACAAGATGCGTCTTGGCGAAGCGGGCAATCTGAGCGGCGTCCTGACCTGGACGCACACCAAGAAGTTCAAGCGCACGCTTGCTTCGGGCGAAACGTTTGAATATGCCGGCACGCACGGACCGATCGTTCTGAGCTCCGGCGCAGGAACACCGAAGGATCGCGCCACGCTCTCGCTGACGTGGGATCGCGGCCCCTTCTCGGTCTCCGGCGCAGTCAACTACATCGGCCCGATCAAGTTCATCGATCACAAGGGCGAGACGGCCCAGGACAACGGCGACGGCACGGTCACCGATGCATCGAACGGCCTCGTCTACAACAGCAACGGCGCGACCAATTGCTCGGTCTTCACCGTCAGCGGCGAGCCCTACGGCGGGTGCAAGCTGCCTGCGTTCACGACCCTCGACCTGTTCGGACGGTGGAGCCCCACGAAGAACTGGGACATCAATGTCTCGATCCAGAACGTCTTCGACAAGAAGGCGCCATTCGATCCGTACCTCGTGAACACCTACGGCATCAACTACAACCAGACTTGGCATCAGTCGGGCGCCGTCGGTAGGTTCTTCACCGTGGGCGCGAAGTACACGTTCTGATCGCACTGACGGCAACGTCATGAATTGCGATTTCGCCCCAGCGCCTGCGGGCGCGGGGCGGCGGCGCGAGTTCTCTTAAACTAGGCAAAGCCCCGGGCACGGGGCTTGCCAACTCCGCGAGGATTGGTGCCCGCTGGCCACAAGCCGGCGGGCATTTTTGTTAATCTCGCGCGCTTTGCCTCCTACTGGAGATCCCAGTCATGAATTTTGCTCAGCAGCAAAACGACCCGCGCCGACGCATCATCGGCTTCGGCGCCGTCCTGCTGT
>JBDTPG010000128.1:0-7796 GCA_039932815.1 Caldimonas sp. | reverse complement strand
CCGAGGCCTTCGCTCGCCTCGTGCAGGGCGAGATAGACGTGGCGCGCCATCTCGACCGGCACGTAGAGCTCGTAGCCCGGCCCGCCGACGTAGCTCATGCGCGCGGCGCGAACGCGCGCGAAGCCGAGGTCGATCTCGCACGTCGTCGCGAAGCGGAGCCGTTCCGGGCCGAGCGCCGCGAAGGTGTCGGCCGCGCCGACGCGGCCGAGGAGGGCGCGCGCGTTCGGCCCCATCAGCGAGAGGACGGCGGTCATGGCGCTGACGTCGACCAGCGCCGCCGTTTCGTCCGGCCGAGTGTGGCGGGCGATCCAGTCGAGGTCGCGCGGCGTCTGCGCCGAGCCGGTGACGATCAGGAAGCGATCGACGGCGAGGCGTGTCACCGTCACGTCGCTCTCGAAGCCGGCGCGATCGTTGAGCATGGGCGTGTAGACCATTCGTCCGGGTGCGACGTCCATCTCGTTGGCGCAGAGGCGCTGCAGCACGGCGAGGGCGTCGCGGCCCTGCAGCAGCATCTTGCCGAACGACGTCTGATCGTAAAGCGCGACCGCACGCCGGGTCGCGCGCTGCTCGCGGACGACGTCGGCCAGCCAGCCCGGCTTCGTCAGGGTGTGCGGGTAGGGCGGTGCGGACGTATCGCCTCGAGCGCGGAAGTAGCTCGCGCGCTCCCAGCCGTTCTTCGCGCCGAAGCTCGCGCCCTTGGCCGCGAGCAGGTCGTAGAGCGGGCTCGTCCTGAGCGGCCGCGCCGTCTCGAGCTCCTGGCGCGGCCAGCGCATGGCGTAGTGCAGGCCGAGCGTCTCGCCGGTGCGCTGGGCGAGCGCCTTCTTGTTCGCGGTGTGGGCGCCGAAGCGCCGGATGTCGACGTCGGCGAGGTCGCTCTGCGGCGCGCCGGCGACGATCCATTCCGCGATGAGCTTGCCGGCGCCTCCCGAATTAGCGATCCCCGCCGAGTTGAAGCCTGCGGCGACGTAAAAGCGACGCAGCTCCGGCGCCTCGCCGAGGATGAAGTTGCCGTCGGGCGTGAAGCTCTCCGGCCCGTTGAGCAGCATCTTGACCTTCGCCGTCTCGAGGCACGGCGTGCGATGGATCGCCGCCGTCATCAGCGGCTCGAACTGGTCCCAGTCCTCGTCGAGGAGCTGGAACTGGAAGGTCGACGGGATCGGGTCGACGCGCCACGGCTTGGCCTTCGGCTCGAAGCCGCCCATCAGCAGGCCGCCGACCTCTTCCTTGTAGTAGATGCAGCCGTCGGGGTCGCGCAGCACCGGCAGCATCGGATGGACGCCGGCGATGCGGTCGGTGACGATGTAGAAGTGCTCGGCCGACCAGAGCGGCACGTTGACGCCGGCCAGGGCGCCGAACTGCCTCGCCCATTGGCCGGCGCAGTTGACGACGACTTCGCATGCGATCTCGACCTCGTCGCCGCCGTGGCGAACGCGCAGGCCGGTGACGCGCTCACCGCTCGGCCCGGCGCCGCGAAGAACGGCGACGACTTCGCTGTCCTCGGCGATCTTCACGCCGCGCGTACGCGCGCCCTTGGCGAGCGACATCGTCAGATCGGCGGGATTCGCCTTGCCGTCGCCGGGGAGCCAGATCGCGCCGGCCAGATCGTCGGTTCGCAGCACCGGGAACAGCTCGCCGGCGCGCGCCGGGCTGATCTCCTCGCACTCGACGCCGAAGCTCTTCGCCAGCGCGAGCTGCTTGCGCAGCACCATCATCCGCTCGCGCGTCCCGGCGACGTTGACGCTGCCGCACTGCTTCCACCCGGTCGCCAGGCCGGTCTCGGCTTCGAGCGCCGCGTACAGCTCGATGCCGTACTTGCTCATCCGCGTCATCGTCCGGTTCGGCCGCATCTGGCCGACGAGGCCGGCGGCGTGCCAGGTCGTTCCGCAGGTGAGCTTGCCCTGCTCGAGCACGAGCACGTCTTTCTCGCCCAATGCCGCAAGGTGATAGGCCGTCGAGCATCCGGCGATGCCGCCGCCGACGATGACGATGCGGGCGTGGCTCGGCAGCGTCATCGCGCGGACTCCGACGTCAGGCCAGGCGCAGCGCCATCACGCCGGCGACGATCGCGCCGGTGCCGAGGGCACGTTGCAGCCGGAAGCGCTCGCCGAGCAAGGCGACGCCGATCAGCGCCGCGAACAGCACCGAGGTCTCGCGCAGCGCGGCGACGGAAGCGATCGGCGCGCGCGTCATCGCCCAGAGCGCGATGCCGTAGGAGGCGAGCGAGGCGAAGGCGCCGAGAAGCGCGATCTTCCAGCGCCGCTCGATGTAAGACCACACGGCGGGACGCCGATCGCGGCGCTGCCACAGGACGATCAGGAAGTAGGGGATGCCGTCGAGCAGGAACAGCAGCGCGACGTACTGCAGGGCGTTGCCCGAGCTGCGCACGCCGATGCCGTCGACGATCGTGTAGGTGGCGATGATCATCGCGTTGGCGAGCGCGAAGGCGAGCGCGTGGCCGCGCGAGCCGCTGCCGTGCGCGCTCTTGGCCAGGCCGATCAGCAGCACGCCGCTGCAGATGCCGGCGACGCCGGCCCACACCGGCAACGGCAGGTGCTCGTCGAGCAGGCGGCCGCTGACCAGCGCCACGAGCAGCGGTGCGCTGCCGCGCATGATCGGATAGGTGAAGCCCAGCTCGCCGTGGCGATACGCGCCGACGAGGGTGACGTAGTAGCCGACATGGATCACCAGCGAGACCGCGAGCCAGGGCCACGCGGCGGGCGTCGGCAACCCGACCAGCGCGACCAGCACCGCGCCGACGCCGCAGCCGAGGAGATGGATCAGCGCCGTGTCGAGCTGCTGGTCGGTTCCCGACTTGATGAGCGCGTTCCACGAGGCATGGAGGAATGCGCCGAACAGCACTGCGGCGACGATCGGCCAGGTCAGGCTCACGCGCGCGCGGCCGCCCCGGCCGTCGCTGCGCACCGGCCGGCGCGGGCCAGAAAGTGGGCGAGCGACGGCGTCGCCAGTTCGGCCTGCTTGGCGAGGTCGTCCCATTGGCGCAGCCGCACCGCGTCGTGCGCGCCGGGCTGGGCGAGGAACGCGGCCGCCGCGCGGGCGTCGAACACGCCGCCCTGCAGCGCGAGGCTGCGCTTCGAGTCGGCCGAGAGCCGCGCGTGGTAATCCGCGTCGACCTGGCACAGGTAGCGCTTGGCGTCGACGTGCAGCTTGATCGCGTCGAGCACCGCGTCGGGGAAGAGCCCGCGCAGGAACGGCAGGGCGAAGTACTGGTGCGTGTCGTCGATGCCGCGCAGCGTCGGCGTCTCGCCCTGGTGATTGAGCAGGTGGCCGAGATCGTGCAGCAGGCAGGCGGTGACGAGGCCGTCATCGGCTTCGCTCTGCTCGGCGAAATGCGCGGTCTGCAGCGCGTGCTCGAGCTGGGTCACCGGCTCGCCGCTGTACTGCTCGCCGCCGTGCCGCGCGAACAGGGCCGCGATGTCGTCGACGCTCAGCATGCGATGCTCAGCGCGCGCTGTCGTCGGCGGCACCGAGGGCGGCGAACTGCGACTGGCGGATCCGCGTCGCGGTCAGCGCGCCGGCCGATTCGAGGATCGGGTAGGCGACGCCGCAGATGTGCGAGTTGATCCGCTTCAGGTCGCTGATGAGGTCGAGGTGGAGCGAGCTCGTCTCGATGCTCTGGGCGGTGTTCTCGCGCAGCCGGGCGATGTGGTTGGCGGCGTACTCGTGCTCGAGGTCGCGGAAGTGCGCCTTCTCCTCGAGCAGCCGCTTGGCGTCGCGCACGTGGCCGTCGAGGAAGACGCTCATCGCCAGGCGCAGGTTCGAGAGCAGCCGCTCGTGCAGGTGGACGATCTCCGACATGCCGGCTTCCGAGAAGCTGCGCGACTTCTTGACCAGCTTGTCCTCGATGTCCTGGAGCACGCGCTCGATGATGTCGCCGATCTGCTCCATGTTGATCGTGAACGAGACGATGTCGGTCCAGCGCCGGCTTTCTTCCTTGGACAGCGCTTCGCCCGAAATCTGCGTCAGGTAGAACTTGATCGCCGAATAGAGCTCGTCGACGACGTCGTCCAGCTTCCTGAGGTCCTCCGACAGGCGCAGGTCGTTGTTGCGGATCACCGGGACGATGCCGCGCAGCATCGTCTCGACGACGTCGGCCTGGTGCAGCGCCTCGCGCGCCGCGCAGGAGATCGCGAGCGAGGGCATCGTCAGTGCGAGCGGGTCGAGGTGGCGCGGCCTGAGATTGCCGGCGCCTGCCGACGGCTCGGGCAGCCAACGCTCGACCGTGCGGCCGACCAGGCCGGTGAAGCCGATGAACGTGATCGCCAGCAGGATGTTGAAGACGAGATGGAAGGCGACCACCTGCTGGTGCGGATCGGGAAAGAGCTGCTGCAGCAGGACGTGCACCTGCGGCAGGATGGCCATGCAGAGCATTGCGCCGACCGATTTGAAGATCAGGTTGCCGAGCGGGAGCCGCCGCACCTGCGGCGACGCGTTGGCGGTGGCGAGCATCGCCAGCACCCCGCTGCCGATGTTGGCGCCCAGGACGAGGCCGATCGCCACCGCCTGCGGGATCATGTGCTCCGAAGCCAGCGTGGCGATCAGCAGGACGATCGCCAGGCTCGAATACGACAGCACGGTGAGGACGGCGCCGACGATGATGTCGAGCATGACCTCGTTCGGCAGCGCCAGCAGCAGGGCGCGTACCGCCGGCGATTCGGTCAGCGGCCGCGTCGCGCCGACGATCAGCTGCAGCGCCAGCGTGATCAGGCCGAGGCCGATCAGGACCCGTCCGACGGCGCCGACGCCGCTGTCCTGGCGCGAGATGTAGACGACCACGCCGACGAAGATCAGGAGCGGCGAGAGCCATGACAGGTCGAGCGAGAAGACGACCGCCATCAGGCTGCTGCCGACGTCGGCGCCGAGCATCACCGCGAGCGCCGCGCTCGTCGTCACCAGGTTCTTGCCGACGAACGAGGCGACGATCAGGCAGGTCGCGGTGCTCGACTGGACGATGCTCGTCACGCCGAGGCCGGCGATGACGGCGCGGAAGCGATTGGCGAAGCTGGCTGCGAGGACGCGGCGCAGGTTCTCGCCGAAGACGCGCAGCATGCCGGTGCGCACGATGTGCGTGCCCCAGACGAGCAGGGCGATCGCGGCGAGGAGATTGAGGAGGGGAAGCATCGAGGGAGTTCGCCTCCTCAGGCCCAGGGAAGGGAATACGTCTTCAGGTTGGTGAAACTCTTCATCGCCTCCTGCACGCCTTCCTTGTAGCCGAGGCCGGAATCCTTGATGCCGCCGAACGGCGTCAGCTCGAGCCGGTAGCCCGGCACTTCGCGCACGTTGACGCTGCCGACTTCGAGCTCGGTGACGAAACGGGCGATGTGGTCGAGGCGGTTCGTGCACACCGACGACGACAGGCCGTAGGGCGTGCCGTTGGAGATCCGGATCGCCTCGTCGATGTCGGCGAAGGTGAGGATGGGCGAGACCGGGCCGAAGGTTTCCTCGCGCACCAGCGTCATCTCCGGGCGGACGCGGTCGAGCACGGTCGGCGAATAGAGCGCGCCGTCACGCTGGTTGCCGACGAGCAGGCGCGCCCCCTGGGCCACCGCCTCCTCGACGCGCGCCTCGAACCCGCGCGCCGCCGCCTCGTCGATCACCGTGCCCATGTCGACGCCGCTGTCGCCCGGGTCGCCGTGGCGCCACGCCTTCGTCTTCTCGACGACGCGCTCGGTGAAGTCGGCGGCGACGGCGCGGTGCACGAGCATCCGCTTGATCGCGGTGCAGCGCTGGCCCGAGTTCTTGTACGAGCCCTGCACGGCCAGCGTCGACGCCTCGTCGAGGTCGGCGTCTTCCATGACGATGATCGGATCGTTGCCGCCGAGCTCGAGGACGATCCTCCGGTACCCGGCCTTGGCGGCGATCGACTTGCCGATCGCCACGCCGCCGGTGAAGGTGACGAGGTCGACGTCGGCGTTGGTGACGAGCTCGTCGGCGATCTCGCGCGGATCGCCGGTGACGACGGCGAGCATCTCCGGCGGCAGGCCCGCCTCGTAGAGCAGGTCGGCGAACAGAAGCGCCGACAGCGGCACCTTCTCGGACGGCTTCAGGACCATCCGGTTGTTGGTCGCGACCGACGGAACCACCTTGTGCGCGACCTGGTTCATCGGGTGGTTGAACGGCGTGATCGCGCTGATCGCGCCGAGCAGCGGGCCGCGCTGCGTGTAGACGCGGCGCCGCTTGCCGTGCGGCGTCAGGTCGCAGCTGAAGATCTGGCCGTCGTCCTTCAGGCACTCGTTGGCGCCGAAGGAAAGCACGTCGGCGACGCGGCCGGCCTCGTAGGTCGAGTCCTTCAGGCACAGCCCCGACTCGGCGCTGATCAGCCCGGCGATCTCGCTCGTCCGCTCGCGCACCAGCGCGGCGGCCTTGTCGAGGATGCTGGCGCGCTCGTAGCGCGAGAGCGTGGCGCGGTAGCCGCGCGCGATGGCGAACGCCTGGCGCACCTCCTCGACGGTCGCCTTCGGCACGCTGCCGATGCGCTTCAACGTGTACGGATTGAAGACGTCGATGGCGCGCTCGCCGCTGCGCCCGGCGCCGACCTTCTCGCCGCCGATCCGCATCGCCTCGTGTCTGTAATTCACCTCACGCGACATGGTTCAAAGCGAGGTCGAAAGCGTCGAAGTTGCGCCAGCGCCGTGCCGGGTCGATGCCGCGGAGCTTCCGGTTGACGATCAGCGGCACGCGCTGCTCGGAGACGCCGCCGTGCGAGCGCAGCGGCGCGTCGAGACCGGACAGGTCGTGGCGCGCCGCCGCCGTGCCGATCACGGTCGAGCGCTCGGCGACGACGATGAGGTCGCCGATGCGGTCGGCGGGAAGCTCGAAGAACGCCGCCGCCTCGGCACGCGTGCGCACCGATTCGATGCCGCGCAGCGAGCGGACGCGATCGATGATGGCACCGACGTCGCTGCCCTCGGGCAGGTAGACCGTGGCGAACGAGCCGAGCGCGCCATGGTGGACGACGTAGGGATCGGTGATCGGCAGGATGACGCGGGCGACGGCGGCACCGAGCCAGGAATCGAGCACGTCCTGCAGGTAGACGACGTCGGGTGCCGAGTCCATCTTCGTCTTCGCGTTCATCCCGTGGTCTGCCGTGAGCACGATCGTGCAGCCCATCGAATCGAGCTTGCCGAGGTAGCCGTCCATCATGCGATAGAAGGCGTCGGCGCCGTCGGTTCCCGGGGCGTGCTTGTGCTGCACGTAGTCGGTGGTCGAGAGATACATCACGTCGGGGCGGCGTTCGTGCGACATCAGCTCGACGCCGGCGGCGAACACGAACTCCGACAGCTCGGCGCTGTAGACCGAAGGCACCGGCATGCCGACGCGCCCGACGACGTCGGCGATGCCGTTCTCGTCCTCGTTCGCCTCGTCGGCCTTCTCGGCCGAGAAGCAGATGCCCTTCAGGCGATGGCCGAGCAGCTTCCTGAGCTTGTCCTTGGCGGTGACGACGGCGACGAACTGGCCGGCGTTGGCGAGCTCGGCAAGGATCGTCGGCGCGCGCAGCCACTTCGGGTCGTTCATCATCACTTCGGTTCCGGAGGCGACGTCGAACAGGTAGTTGCCGCAGATGCCGTGCACCGAGGGTGGTGCGCCGGTGACGATCGAGAGGTTGTTCGGGTTGGTGAAGCTCGGGATGACGCAATCGGCGACCAGCGTCGTGCCGGTCGCCAGCACTTCCTTCAGCCACGGCACGTGGCCGTGGGCGACCGACTGGGCGATGTAGTCGGGTTCGCAGCCGTCGACGCAGACGACGACGGTGGGCTGGTGCGCGAGCGCATAGCGGC
>JBDTPG010000127.1:0-7799 GCA_039932815.1 Caldimonas sp. | reverse complement strand
TCGGCGACGGCCGGCGCATCCGCCTCGACCAGGTCGCGCGCGTCAGCGACACCGTTGCCGAGCAGCGCTCGGCGGCGTACCTGAACGGCCAGCCGGTCGTCGGCTTCGAGATCGTGCGAACGCGCGGCGCCGGCGAAATCGACGTCCAGCAGGGCGTTCGCGCCGCGCTCGACAACCTCAAGAAGGCCCACCCCGACATCAAGATCACCGAGGCGTTCAACTTCGTCGACCCGGTCGAGCAGAACTACGAAGGATCGATGGCGCTGCTCTTCGAGGGCGCCGCGCTCGCCGTGCTGGTCGTCTTCCTGTTCCTGCGCGACTGGCGCGCGACGCTGGTCGCGTCGACCGCGCTGCCGCTCTCGATCATTCCGGCGTTCTGGGCGATGTCGTTGCTCGGCTTCACGCTGAACGGCGTGACGCTGCTGGCACTCTCGCTCGTCGTCGGCATCCTCGTCGACGACGCGATCGTCGAAATCGAGAACATCATGCGCCACCTGGGCATGGGCAAGCCGCCGTACCAGGCGGCGATGGAAGCGGCCGACGAGATCGGCCTGGCGGTCATCGCGACCACGTTCACGCTGATCGCGGTGTTTCTGCCGACAGCGTTCATGAGCGGCGTGCCGGGCAAGTTCTTCGTGCAGTTCGGCTGGACCGCGGCGATCGCGGTCTTCTTTTCGCTGGTGGTCGCGCGCATGCTGACGCCGATGATGTCGGCGTACGTCCTGAAGCCGCCGAAGAAGCCGTACGTCGAAGGGCGCTGGATCGGGATCTACATGGTCTGGGTTCGCTGGTGCTTGCGTCACCGCATCCTGACCACGACCTTTGCGCTGATCTTCTTCTTCGGCTCGCTGGCGCTCGTGCCGCTGCTGCCGACCGGCTTCATCCCGCCCGACGACCTGTCACAGACGCAGGTCCAGATCGCCCTGCCGCCGGGCGCGAATTTCGCGCAGACCAACGCGACCGCGGAGGCGGCACGCCAGATCGTCGCTGGTAATCCCCACGTCAAGCTGATCTACACCACGGTCGGCGGCGGCGCGACCGGCGCCGACCCGTTTATGGGCGGTGGCAGCCCCGAAGTGAGGAAGGCGACGCTGACCCTCAACCTCACCCCGCGCGAGGAGCGCGGCGGCATCCGCAAGCAGGTGATCGAGCAGCAGTTGCGCGACGCCCTCGTCGCCGTGCCGGGCGCGCGCATCAACGTCGGCTTCGGCGGCTCGAACGAGAAGTACACCCTCGTCCTCGCCGGCGAGGACGGCGCGGTGCTCGCCGACGCCGCGCGCCGCGTCGAGCAGGAGCTGCGCACCCTGCACGGCATCGGCAACGTCACCTCGACCTCGAGCCTGGTCCGGCCCGAGCTGATCGTGCGGCCCGACTCGGCGCGCGCCGCCGATCTCGGCGTCACCGCGACGGCGATCGGCGAGACGCTACGCGTCGCGACCGCGGGCGACTACGACCAGAGCCTGGCCAAGCTCAACCTCGCGCAGCGCCAGGTACCGATCGTCGTCAAGCTTCCGGCCGCGGCGCGCACCGACCTCGACCTGCTCTCTCGCCTCGCGGTGCCGGGTGCGCGCGGGCCGGTCATGCTCGGCAACGTCGCGACGCTGTCGATCGACAGCGGCCCGGCCAAGATCGACCGCTACGACCGCCTGCGCAACATCAACTTCGACATCGAGCTGAACCAGCAGCCGCTCGGTGCGGTGCAGGCCGAGGCGCTCGCGCTGCCGAGCCTCAAGAACCTGCCGCAGGGCGTGACGCAGACGACCGTCGGCGACGCGGAGGCGATGACCGAGCTGTTCGACAGCTTCGGCCTGGCGATGCTCACGGGCGTGGCGTGCATCTACGTCGTCCTCGTGCTGCTCTTCAAGGACTTCGTCCAGCCGGCGACGATCCTGGTCGCGCTCGTGCTCTCGATCCCGGGCGCGTTCCTCGCCCTCTTCCTCACGAATACCGCCCTGTCGATGCCTTCGATGATCGGCCTGATCATGCTGATGGGCATCGCCACCAAGAACTCGATCCTGCTCGTCGAGTACGCGATCATGGCGCGGCGCGACTGGGGCATGTCGAGCATGGAAGCGCTGCTCGATGCCTGCCACAAGCGGGCCCGGCCGATCGTCATGACGACGATCGCGATGGGCGCCGGCATGATGCCGATCGCGCTCGGCATCGGCACCGACCCGAGCTTTCGCGCGCCGATGGCGATCGTCGTCATCGGCGGCCTGATCACGTCGACGTTCCTCAGCCTGCTCGTCATCCCGGTCGTCTTCACCTTCGTCGACGACGGCGTGCAGAAGCTGAAGCAACTGTTCGCGCGACTGCACCGCCACCCCGCTGCCGCGGCGCAGGCGGCGACGCCGGGCGGCGCACTGCCCGGGCCGGCGGATCGCCACTGACCCGCACGGCGGGCGCAGAATCGGCCAGGCCTTTCCAGCTGGAGCAACGATGCGAGCCCCTCAGCCCGACGCCGAATTCCTGATGCGCGACACGACGTCGCACCCGCCGGCGTACACGCCGGCGTACAAGACCAGCGTCCTACGCAGCCCGCGGCTGGCGCTGATCTCGCTGCAGCAATCGCTCTCGGAAGTGACGGCGCCGGTGTTTCGCGCCGGCGAGCTCGGCCCGCTCGACAACGACCTGATCCTGAACTACGCCAAGCGCGGCATGCCGATCGGCGAGCGCATCGTCGTCCACGGCTACGTCCACGACCAGCTCGGCCGGCCGATCAAGAACGCGCTGGTCGAGGTCTGGCAGTGCAACGCGAGCGGCCGCTACCGCCACAAGAAAGACCAGTACATCGGCGCGCTCGACCCGAACTTCGGCGGCTGCGGCCGCATGCTCGCCGACGAAAACGGCTACTACGCGTACCGCACGATCAAGCCCGGACCGTATCCGTGGAGGAACCGCGTCAACGACTGGCGGCCCTCGCACATCCACTACGCGATCTCGGGCGACGGCTGGGTGCAGCGGCTCGTCACCCAGATGTACTTCGAAGGCGACCCGCTGATCAGGAGTTGCCCGATCCTCGGCGTCGCGCCGAGCGAGGAGCAGATCCGCGGGCTGATCGCGCTGCAGGACATCGGCGCCTTCGTCCAGCTCGACAGCCGGGCCTATCGCTTCGACATCGTCCTGCGCGGCCAGCGGGCGACGCTGTTCGAGAACCACGTCCAGAAGACGCCCGCCCGCCCCGCCGGAGTCGGGCGATGAGCGGCCCGATGGAACATCGGCACGGCCTCGCCGGGGCATACGCCGCACCGGGCGGCAGCGACCTCGCCGTCCGCCGCGAAACGGCGTCGCAGACCGCCGGTCCCTACGTCCACATCGGCCTGGCGCCGCAGGCCGCCGGCTTCGACATCTTCGAGAACAACTTCGGCAACGTCCTCGCCGGTGCCGGGACCAAGGGCGAGAAGATCCGCATCGAGGGCCGGGTCTTCGACGGCATCGGCACCGTGCTGAAGGACGTGCTGATCGAGATCTGGCAGGCCAACGCGGCCGGCAAGTACGCGCACCCCGCCGACCGCCAGCGCGGCAAGGCGATCGACCCGACGTTTCGGGGCTGGGGCCGCGCCTGCACCGACTTCGCGACCGGCGTCTACACCTTCGAGACCATCAAGCCGGGGCGAGTCGAAGGGCGCAACGGCCGCGTCATGGCGCCGCACATCAATGCCTGGATCGTCGCCCGCGGCATCAACATCGGCCTCAACACGCGCATCTATTTCAGCGACGAGGCCGCCGCCAACGGCGAGGACGCCGTGCTCAACCTGATCGAGTGGGAGCAGCGCAGGAAGACGCTGATCGCCGAGCGCCAGCCGAAAGCCGGCAAGGGCAAAGACAAGGACGGCGTGGCCGTCTACCGCTTCGACATCCGCCTGCAGGGCGACGACGAAACCGTCTTCTTCGACGTCTGACCGGCGCCCGGCTCAGCCCGCGAGGCCGAGCTCGACGAGCAGGAAGACGTCGTCCTCGGCGATCTCGCGCAACATGTCGAATCGGCCCGAGGCACCGCCGTGGCCGACCTCGAGGTTGATCTTGAGAAGCAGGGGCCGGTCGTCGCTCTTCAGGGTGCGCAGCCGGGCCACGTACTTGGCAGGCTCCCAGTACGCGACCTGCGTGTCGTTGAGGCCGGTGCGCACCAGCATGGCCGGATACCGCCCCGGCTTCAGGTTGTCGTACGGACTGTAGGCGCGCATCCACGCGTACTGCTCGGGGACCTTGGGGTTGCCCCACTCGATGAACTCGCCGACCGTGAGCGGCATCGTCTCGTCAAGCATCGTCGTGATGACGTCGACAAAGGGCACCTGCGCGACGACGGCCTGGAACAGCTCCGGGCGCTGGTTGACGACCGCGCCCATGAGCAGGCCGCCGGCGCTGCCGCCTTCGATCGCGAGCAGCTCGGGCGTGGTCCGGCCGGAGGCGATCAATGCCTCGGCGCAGGCGACGAAATCGTCGAAGGTCGTCTGCTTCTTCGCCATCTTGCCGGCCTCGTACCAGCTGCGGCCGAGGTCACCGCCGCCGCGGATGTGGGCGATGGCGAAGACGACGCCGCGGTCGAGCAGCGAGACGCGCGACTGCGAGAACGACGCGTCGATCGGGATGCCGTAGCTGCCGTAGCCATAGAGGAGGAGCTGCTGCGGGCCGTCCCGCTTGGTGTCGCGCCGGTAGACGAGCGAGATCGGCACCTCGGTGCCGTCGCCGGCGCGCGCGAAGATGCGCTCGCTCGCGTAGAGCGCGGGGTCGTAGCCGGGCACCGGCTGACGCTTCCTGAGCACGCGCTGGCGCGTCGCCAGGTCGTAGTCGAACGTCGACGCCGGCGTCGTCAGCGAGGTGTAGACGAAGCGCAGCGTCGCCGTCTCGAATTCGGCATTGCCGCTGGTGTGGACGCTGTACGCGGGCTCGTCGAAGGCGATCGCGTGGTCGGCGCCGGAAGCCAGGTCGATCACGCGCAGCTGCAGACTGCCGGCGACGCGCTCGGTGACGGCGAGGTGGCCGGCGAAGACGTCGACATCGTCGAGCATGACGCGATCACGCGCGGCGATGAGCTCGTCGGCCTTCGCCAGATCGGGCGCCTCGGCGTCGACGGTGACGAGGCGGAAGTTGCGGCCGGTGTCGTTGATGCGGACGTAGAAGCGGCCGCCCCGATGCTCGACGTCGTATTCGATGTCGGGTCGGCGCGCGAACACCGTGCGCAACGCGAACGGCCGGTCGGCGCCCGTGTCGGCGTCGGCGACGTGCCACTCGGTCGAGTCCTTGCTCTCGCTGGCCAGCAGCAGGTAGCGCTCGTCGAGCGTCTTGCCGACGCCGATGTCGAACAGCTCGTCGGCCTCCTCGAACAGCAGCTCGTCGGCTCCGCTCGCGCCGATGGCGTGGCGCCAGAGGCGGTTCGCGCGCTTGGTCTCGTCCATCGTCACGTAGTAGAGCGTGCGGCTGTCGTTGGCCCACGCCGCCGACGCCACCTGCTCGATCGACCAGCCGTCGACGCGGCCGCTGGCGAGGTCCTTGACGTGGAGCGTGAAGTCGCGCCCGCCGGTGACGTCGGTCGTGTAGGCGAGCCGCGTCGCATCGCGCGTGACCGTCGTCAGGCCCAGGCGCAGGAACGGCTGGTCGCGCGCCAGCGCGTTGAGGTCGAGCAGCGTCTCGTCGACGCCGCTCGGGTCGTAGCGCCGATCCGCGTCGAGCGCGCGCCGGCGCAGGTAGTGCGGGTACTGCTCGCCCTGCCGAGTCTGCGTCGCGTACCACCACTCGCCCTTTCGCATCGGCACCGAGTCGTCGTCCTGCTGGATGCGCGAGAGCATCTCCTGGTAGAGCGTCTCCTTCAGCGCCTCGTGCGGCGAGAACCAGGCATCTGCGTACGCGTTCTCGGCCTTCAGGTGGGCGAGCGTGCGCGGGTCGTCGCGATCGCGCAGCCAGAAGTACTCGTCGCTGCGCGGATCGCCGTGCACGCTGACGTCGCGCGCCTCGCGCGGCGCGCGCGGCGGCAGGGATGGCTGAGCACGATCGTTCATTTGCGGCGGGGATGCTCTACGAGGGAAGGCGCATTCTCGGCGTCCGGCGAGGGCACCGGCAACGCGGGCAAACCTGCTGGCGACGCGGCCTTGGCCCTGCACGCCTTGACTTTTGCCGGCAGCGCTCGCCGAATGTCGGGTCGGCCCGAGCTCGCGCCCGCGCCGTCCCCCATCCCGCGGCAAGCACCTGCAAAGGAGACTTCATGTCCTACACGCCTGGAAGATTCGTCTGGTTCGAGCACCACTCGAACGACATCGCGAAAGCGCGCGCCTTCTACGAGAAGCTGTTCGGCTGGAACACCGAGATGATGGCCATGGCGAGCGGCGACCCCTACGCGATGATCCACAACGGCGAGACCGGAATCGGCGGCTACGGGCAGGCGCCCGCCGGATCGCCGCCGCAATGGATGTCCTACCTGTCGGTGAGCGACGTCGACAGCGCCTACAGGGCCGCGCTCGCCGCCGGCGCGAAGAGCCTGGTCGCGCCGATGGACTACGGCTCGGCGGGCCGGTCGGCGACGATCGCCGACCCGACCGGCGGCGTCTTCTCGATCTGGCGCGGCGCCGCCGGCGATCCGCCCGAGACCGAGCACACGCCGCCCGGAGGCTTCATCTGGGACGAGCTCGGCTCGCAGGACGAGAAGATGGCGCTCGCGTTCTACGAGAAGGTCTTCGCCTTCACGCACGACGCCATGCAGATGCCGCAAGGCACCTACTACATCCTCAAGCAGGCCGAAAAGGGCTGCGCCGGCCTGTTCAAGGCGATGGATGCGTCGATGCCGACGATGTGGACGCCTTACGTCTGCGTCGCCGACTGCGACGCAACCGTGGCCGAGGCCACCCGCCTCGAGGCGACGGTCTGCGTGCCGGCGACCGACATCGCGGGCGTCGGCCGGCTGGCGATGTTCAACGATCCGCAAGGCGCGTCGATCGCGATCCTGAAGCCGGATCCGGCGATGGCGTGAGGAGCCGTCGGCGCGCGCCGACCGCCCGCTCGACCTCGGCGACCTGCGCGGCGACGGCGACGCGTCGCTTGGGATCCTTCGAAGTCGGGCACCATCGGCATCTCGCCCGCGAGGATCGCCATGGACCGTCCCGAGCCCGCCGCCGTCTTTCCCGAGCTGCTCTCGTGGGAGAGCGCCGGCACCAGCCGCATCCCGTTCGCCGCCTATACCAGCGAGGCGATCCATCGGCGCGAACTCGAGCGGTTCTTCTATCGCAATCACTGGTGCTACGTCGGCCTCGAGGCCGAGATCCCGAACCCCGGCGACTTCAAGCGCACCGTCGTCGGCGAGCGCTCGGTGATCCTGGTGCGGGCGCAGGACGGCGAGGTCCATGTCGTCGAGAACGTCTGCGCCCACCGCGGCATGAGCTTTTGTCGCGAGCGCCACGGCAACCGCAAGGACTTCACCTGCCCGTACCACCAGTGGAACTACTCGCTGAAGGGCGACCTGCAGGGCGTGCCGTTCCGGCGCGGCGTCAAGCAGGACGGCAAGGTCCAGGGCGGCATGCCGGCCGACTTCAAGCCCGCCGACAACGGCCTCACCAAACTCAAGGTCGCGACGCGCGGCGGCGTGGTGTTCGCGTCGTTCGACCCCGACGTCGAATCGTTCGAGGCCTTTCTCGGCCCGAAAATCCTGCGCTACTTCGATCGCCTCTTCGACGGTCGCGAGCTCAGGCTGCTCGGCTACAACCGCCAGCGCATTCCCGGCAACTGGAAGCTGATGCAGGAAAACATCAAGGACCCTTACCACCCGGGCCTGCTGCACACCTGGTTCGTCACCTTCGGCCTCTGGCGCGCCG
>JBDTPG010000126.1:0-7831 GCA_039932815.1 Caldimonas sp. | reverse complement strand
AGATCTGGCTCGCCGAGGTCGGCTGCACGACCTGCATGTTGTTGTCGGCCGAGAGTTGCATGAAGCGCTCCAGCCGCGCCGACGAGTGCTCCGGGCCCTGCCCTTCGTAGCCGTGCGGCAGCATCAGCGTCAAGCCGTTGGCGCGGCCCCACTTCACCTCGCCCGAGGCGATGAACTGGTCGATGACGACCTGCGCGCCATTGACGAAGTCGCCGAACTGCGCTTCCCAGATGACGAGCGTGTTCGGCTCGGCGCTCGCGTAGCCGTACTCGAAGCCCAGCACCGCTTCTTCCGAGAGGAGCGAATCGATGACGACGAATGCGGCCTGGCCGTCGGCGACGTGCTGCAGCGGCGTGTACGTCCCTTCGTCCCAACGCTCGCGGTTCTGGTCGTGCAGGACGGCGTGCCTGTGGGTGAACGTACCGCGCGCCGAGTCCTCGCCCGACAGGCGAACCGCATACCCGCTCGCGACCAGCGACGCGAAGGCGAGGTGCTCGCCCATGCCCCAATCGACCGCCGCCTCGCCGCGACCCATCGCGGCGCGATCGGCGAGGACCTTCTCGACCAGCGGATGGACCTTGAAGTTGGCCGGCACGGTCGTGATCCGCTCGGCGATGCGTTTCAGCTCGGCGAGCGGCAGCGCGGTATCGGCGGAATCGGTCCACTTCTTGCCGAGGAACGGATTCCAGTCGACCGCGTACTTGCTCTTGTAGTTGGTGAGCACCGGGTCGTAGCTGCTCTTGCCGGCATCGAGCGCGGCGCGCGTCGACTTGACCATCGCGTCGGGGCCGTCCGCAGGCAACACGCCCTGGGCGACGAGCTTGTCGCCATACAGCTTCCTCGTGCCGGGATGGGCGGCGATCTTCTTGTACATCAGCGGCTGCGTCATCGCCGGCGTGTCCTGCTCGTTGTGGCCGAGCTTTCGGAAGCAGACGATGTCGACGACGACGTCCTTGTTGAACTCCTGGCGATAGTCGAGCGCGAGCTGGCTGCACAGGACGACGGCCTCGGGATCGTCGCCGTTCACGTGCAGCACCGGCGCCTCGATCATCTTGACGACGTCGGTGCAATAGAGCGTCGAACGCGAGTCGCGCGGATCGGAGGTCGTGAAGCCGATCTGGTTGTTGATGACGATGTGGACCGTGCCGCCGGTGTAGTAGCCGCGCGTCTGCGCCAGCGCCAGCGTCTCCATGACGACGCCCTGCCCCGCGAACGCCGCATCGCCGTGGACGATCACCGGCAGCACGGTGTCGCCTTCGCTATCGCCGCGCCGGTCGAGGCGAGCCTTGACCGATCCTTCGACGACCGGATTGACGATCTCGAGGTGCGACGGATTGAACGACAGGCTCAGGTGGACCGGGCCGCCCGGCGTCGTGATGTCGCTCGAGAAGCCCTGGTGGTACTTGACGTCGCCCGAGGGAAGGTTCTCCGGCGCGGTGTGATCGAACTCGGCGAACAGATCCTTCGGCATCTTGCCGAGGGTGTTGACGAGGACGTTGAGGCGACCCCGGTGCGCCATGCCGATGACGATCTCCTGCACGCCCTTGCCGCCGGCGCGCTGGATGAACTCGTCCATCGAGGCGATGAAGCTCTCGCTGCCCTCGAGCGAGAAGCGCTTCTGGCCGACGTACTTGGTGTGCAGGTAGCGCTCGAGCCCTTCGGCCGCGGTCAGCCGCTCGAGGATGTGGATCTTTTCGTCGGCCGGCAGCACCGGCTTGGAGCGGATCGACTCGAGCCGCTGCTGCCACCAGCGCTTCTCGGTCGGCTCGGTGCAGTGCATGTACTCGGCGCCGACCGTGCCGCAGTAGGTCTCGCGCAGCGCCTGCACGATCTCGCGCAGCGTCATCTGCTCGTCGGTCGTGAAGTAGGTGTTCGTCGCGCTGAACACCATGTCCATGTCGGCTTCGCTGAGGTCATAGAACGCCGGCTCGAGCTCGGGGATCTTCGGGCGCTCCTGGCGCTTCAGCGGGTCGAGGTCGGCCCAGCGCGAGCCGAGCGAGCGGTAGGCGGCGATCAGCGACTGGACGTAGACCTGCTTCCTCGCGATGGCGAGGTCTTCGCTCGAGGCGCGGTTGCCGAAGGCGTTGGCCTTGGCGCGCTGGGCGAACGATTCGACGACCGGTGCGTGCGCGATGTCGCGGGCGCTCGTGCCATCGGTCGCGGGGACGTTCTGCAGGGCGTCGAAGTACGAGCGCCACTTGTCGGGGACGGAGCCGGGGTTGTCGAGGTAGGCCTCGTACAGCTCCTCGACGTACGGCGCGTTGCCGCCGAACAGGTACGAGTTCGCCCTGCTTTCCTTCATCATCTTCGCTCACCTTTCGTGCCGGTTTCCGACACTGCAGTGGGTTCAACAACCCTCCGCGCGCCGGCTTCGCCGGCTCACGGACTAGCGGCCCGGACACTCCTCTCGGGAGTGGGCGGGAAGGACCTTCAAGTCACGAGAGACTTTAGCACCCGGCAATGGCTCTCATGCCGCAGGGGTGGGCTCGCGAGCGGCGAACTTCGCACGCGCGGCCGCGTATTCGCGCGCCAGTCGAGCGACGAGCTCGGCGGCGGGAACGACCGACTTGACGGAACCGATGCCTTGACCGCAGCCCCAGATGTCCTTCCACGCCTTGGTCGCATCGCCGGCGAAGTTCATCTTGCTCGGATCGCTTTCGGGCAGGGCATCGGGGTCGAGGCCGGCGTTCCTGATCGATCCCTTGAGGTAGTTGCCGAGGACGCCGGTGAACAGGCTCGAGTAGACGATGTCGTCACTGCTCGACGCAACGATCATCGCCTTGTAGGCATCGGCTGCGCGTGCCTCCTCGGTAGCGACGAACGCCGAGCCGATGTAGGCGAAGTCGGCACCCATCGCCTGCGCGGCGAGGACCGCGCCGCCGGTAGCGATCGCCCCCGAAAGCGCCAGCGGCCCGTCGAACCACTCGCGGATCTCGGCGACCAGCGCGAACGGGCTCTTCACGCCGGCATGGCCGCCGGCGCCCGCGGCGACCGCGATCAGGCCATCGGCGCCCTTCTCGATCGCCTTCTTCGCGAAGGTGTTGTTGATGATGTCGTGCATGACGATGCCGCCCCAGCCGTGCACCGCCTCGTTGAGGTCGGTGCGGGCGCCGAGCGAGGTGATGACGATCGGCACCTTGTAGCGCGCGCACACCGCGAGGTCGTGCTCGAGCCGGTCGTTGCTCTTGTGGACGATCTGGTTGATCGCGAACGGCGCCGCGGGCTGCTCCGAATGGGCGCGGTCGTAGGCCGCCAGGGTTTCGGTGATCTCGGCGAGCCACTCGTCGAGCTGCGCCGCGGGGCGCGCGTTGAGCGCCGGCATCGAGCCGACCACCCCGGCGGTGCACTGGGCGATGACGAGCTTGGGATTGCTGACGATGAAGAGCGGCGCACCGAAGATCGGCAGGGGCAGATTGCGCAGAACGGCGGGCAGCGGCATCGGGTCCCTTGTCTCGTGGATCTTCAGAAGGCGTCGAGCGCCATCGCCGTGACGCTCTCGGCGCCGTCGACGATCGCGTCGCGCTGCGCGGGAGCGCGGCTCAGCAGGTGCTCGGCGTAGAAGCGGGCGGTGGCCGCCTTGGCGGCGAGAAAGCCCGCGTCGCCTTCGCCGCGGGCGAGCAGCCGCTCGGCGGCGAGCAGCGAGCGCGCCATCTGCCAGCCGGCGACGACGTTGCCCGCGAGCATCAGGTAAGGCACCGAGCCGGCGAAGACGGCGTTCGGATTGCCCTTGCTCTGGATGACGACGAAGTCGACCACCTGCTCGAACGCCAGTCGCGCCGCGCCGAGGCGCTTCTTCATCGACCGGGCGGCGGCGCTGGTGCTGGCGCCGAGGTCGACCTCGGTCTCGGCGACCTGGGCGGCGATCCCCTTGGCGACCCGACCGCCGTCGCGCGCGGTCTTGCGGCCGACCAGATCGTTGGCCTGGATGGCCGTCGTCCCTTCGTAGATGGTCAGGATGCGAGCATCGCGCAGGTATTGGGCAGCGCCGGTCTCCTCGATGAAGCCCATGCCGCCGTGAACCTGGACGCCGAGACTCGCCACCTCGATGCTCATCTCGGTGCTGTAGCCCTTCACGAGCGGGACGAGGAATTCATAGAACGCCTGGTTCTGCTTGCGCGCCTCCGGGTCCGCGTCGTGATGGGCGGCGTCGAACGCCGCGGCGGCGACGATGGCCATCGCCCGGCAGCCTTCGGTGTAGGCGCGCATCGTCATCAGCATGCGGCGCACGTCGGGGTGATGGATGATGGTCGCGCTGCCGGCCACCGAGCCGTCGACCGGGCGCGACTGGACGCGCTCCTTGGCGAACGCGGCGGCCTTCTGGTAGGCACGCTCGGCGACGGCGATGCCCTGCATGCCGACCGCGTAGCGCGCCGCGTTCATCATGATGAACATGTACTCGAGGCCGCGGTTCTCCTCGCCGATCAGCGTGCCGAGGGCGCCCGGCCCATCGAGACCTGCGCCCCCCTGGTCGCCGAACTGAAGGACTGCGGTCGGGCTCGCCTTGATGCCGAGCTTGTGCTCGATGCTCACGCACCAGGCGTCGTTGCGCGCGCCGAGCGAGCCGTCGGGACCGACCAGGAATTTCGGCACGATGAACAGGCTGATGCCCTTCACGCCTTCGGGCGCGCCGACGACGCGCGCGAGCACGAGGTGGATGATGTTCTCGGCCATGTCGTGCTCGCCGAAGGTGATGAAGATCTTGGTGCCGAAAAGCCTGTAGCGGCCGTCGCCGAGCGGCTCGGCCCGCGTGCGCACGAGCGCGAGGTCGGAGCCGGCCTGCGGCTCGGTGAGGTTCATCGTGCCGGTCCACTCGCCCGAGATCATCTTCGGGATGAAGCGCTCCTGCTGCTCGCGCGTGCCGGCGACGAGCAGCGCCTCGATCGCGCCGTCGGTCAGCAGCGGGCACAGCGCGAAGCTGAGGTTCGCGCTGTTGATCATCTCGATGCATGCCGCGCCGATCGTCTTCGGCAGCCCCTGGCCGCCGAAATCGGCGGGGTGCTGCAGACCCTGCCAGCCGCCTTCACCGAACTGGCGGAACGCTTCCTTGAAGCCCGGCGTCGTCGTGACGACGCCGTCCTTCCAGGTCGAGGGGTGGACGTCGCCTTCGCGGTTGAGCGGCGCGAGCACCTGGCCGCTGAAGCGCGCGCACTCCTCGAGCACGGCCTGAGCCGTGTCGAGCCCCGCGTCGTCGAAGCCGGGCAAGCGCGCCACCGCTTCCAGATCGGCGAGCTCCTTCATGCAGAACAGCATGTCGTTGACCGGTGCGACGTAGCTCATGGCTTACCTCTGGCGTTGGGCGTGGGCGGCGTGCCCCGCAGCGACAAAAAGCCCGTCGACCGATCCAGCGGTGGACGGGCTGGCCGCGTCGCCCCGCTCAGAGCGCGGCGACGAGCTCGGGGACGGCGACGAACAGGTCCTGGACCAGGCCGTAGTCGGCGACGCTGAAGATCGGCGCCTCCTCGTCCTTGTTGATGGCGACGATGACCTTGGAGTCCTTCATGCCGGCCAGGTGCTGGATGGCGCCGCTGATGCCGATCGCGACGTACAGCTGCGGCGCGACGATCTTGCCGGTCTGGCCGACCTGCCAGTCGTTCGGTGCATAACCGGCATCGACGGCGGCGCGGCTGGCGCCGAGGGCGGCGCCGAGCTTGTCGGCGAGCGGCGTCAGGATCTCGTCGAACTTCTCGCTCGAGCCGAGGGCGCGCCCGCCGGAGACGATGATCTTCGCCGAGGTGAGCTCGGGGCGATCGTTCCTGGCGATCTCGGAGCCGACGAAAGCCGTCTTGCCGAAGTCGCCGACCGCCTGCACCGTCTCGACCGCGGCCGCGCCACCGCTGGCGGGTGCCGGATCGAAGCCGGTCGTTCGCACGGTGATGACCTTGAGCGCGTCGAGGCTCTGCACGGTGGCGATGGCGTTGCCGGCGTAGATGGGCCGCTCGAAGGTGTCGGGCGAGATCACCTTGGTGATGTCGGAGATCTGGCCGACGTCGAGCTTGGCGGCGACGCGCGGCGAGATGTTCTTGCCCGATGCGTTCGCTGCGAACAGGAAGTGGCTGTAGCCGCCGGCGAGCGCGAGGACCTGCGCCGCCACGTTCTCGGCCAGGCCGTGGGCGAAGACGTCGCCGTCGGCGTGGAGCACCTTGGCGACGCCGTCGATCGCGGCCGCGGCGGTGGCCGCGCCTTGCGATCCGCTGCCGGCGATCAGGATGTGGACCGCGCCGCCGAGCTGCTTCGCCGCGGTGACGGTGTTGAAAGTCGCAGGGCGAATGCCGGCGTTGTCGTGGTCGGCGATGACGAGTGCGTTGATCTCGGCCATGTCAGATCACCTTCGCTTCGGTCTTGAGCTTGGCGACGAGCGCGCCCACGTCTGCCACCTTGACGCCCGCACCGCGCTTGGGCGGCTCGCTCACCTTGAGCATCTTCAGGTGCGACTTCACGTCGACGCCGAGGTCGGCGGGCTTGACGATGTCCATCTGCTTCTTCTTCGCCTTCATGATGTTGGGCAGGGTCACGTAGCGCGGTTCGTTCAGGCGCAGGTCGGTCGTGACGATCGCCGGCAGCTTGACCTTCAGCGTCTCGAGCCCGCCGTCGACCTCGCGCGTAACGCTGGCGAAGCCGTCGGCCACCTCGATCTTCGACGCGAAGGTCGCCTGGGGCAGGTCGGCGAGCGCGGCGAGCATCTGGCCGGTCTGGTTGCAGTCATCGTCGATCGCCTGCTTGCCGAGGATGACGAGACCGGGCTGCTCCTTGTCGATCAGCGCCTTCAGCAGCTTGGCGACCGCGAGCGGCTGCAGCTCGTCGTCGCACTGGACCAGGATCGCCCGGTCGGCGCCGATCGCCATCGCCGTGCGCAGCGTCTCCTGGCACTGCTGGACTCCGCACGAGACCGCGATCACCTCGGTCACGACGCCCTTCTCCTTGAGCCGCACCGCCTCTTCGACGGCGATCTCGTCGAACGGGTTCATGCTCATCTTGACGTTGGCGATGTCGACGCCGCTACCGTCGGACTTGACGCGCACCTTGACGTTGTAGTCGACGACGCGTTTGACGGGGACGAGAACTTTCATCGAGCAGCTCCTGCCGGGAGTCCGTGTGAGATCAATCGAACGATCGTGCTATTTTAGCCGGCGCGAGAGAGCGACCGGCAGGCACGTTCCGCGCCGCCGGCGCTCGCATCCGGCATCGGCCTGGCCGACCCCGCCTCAGGGGGCGGAAGCGGGGGTCGCCGGACGCGACGGCAGGGGATCGTCGCAGATGAACTGGACTTCGGCGGTCTGAACGCTGAACAGGTGCCATGCGCTCGACTGGCCGATGTTGATCACCGCACGCTTGCCCTGCGCTTCGCAGAACTCGTTGGCGCGCGCGATGCCGCGCGTCTTGATCTCGGCATCGCTCGGCGTTCCGCCGCCGGCGTCGGTTCGCACCCGGTAGGTCGTCGGGCCTGTCTTCACGACCTCGGAGGGCGTCGAGCAAGCAGCCAGCGCGATGGCGACGCATCCGATCAAAGCTCTCATGTGTTTCCCATCGTGTCGTCGTGGCTTCCGCGGCATCGTGATATCTGCATCCGCATCATGACTCTATAGGCGAATCGACGTTGAAAAGCGTAGCCGCTGTGTGCGCTTGTGCACGCGTGCGTTCGGTTACTACGCAGCGATTACGCGCCCCTATGATCCGCGCCACCCTGCCCGGGTGACGGAATAGGTAGACGTAGCGCGCTTAAAACGCGTCGCCGAACAGGCGTGTGGGTTCGAATCCCGCCCTGGGCACCAATCGCTGCTAGAGAAGGAGCGCCACCAGCGCAGCGAGGTGGCCGTCCCAGGTCAGCATCGAC
>JBDTPG010000125.1:0-7831 GCA_039932815.1 Caldimonas sp. | reverse complement strand
TGCGCGTGCACAACATGCTGTTGGGGTGGTTCGTTCCCGAGAAGCTTCTGTAGCTGCGGGGATGTCTGGAAATGTGATGTCGCGTTGACCGAGCGTGGGTGGGCAACAGCCGCCCAGCGTCACAATCGCCGTGATGCGCTCTTCGTCCGCTCTCGCCGTCGCGCTCGTCTGCGCCGCGACCGCCGTGCCGGCCGGCGCGGTCCAGAGCTGCGACCTCGACGGGCAGCACGTCAATCCCAACGACGGCACCAAGCGCCGAGAGGTGCAATGGGTGGTCGCGTCGGGCGAGCGCCCGCGCCGCGTGACAACGCTGGAGCAGGAGTACCACGAGAGCGGCAAGCTGGTGCACGAGCGGCGCTGGCGCGTCGGCGAACGCGGCGGCGAGCTGGCGCTCGAGCAGCACTGGTACCTGAACGGCCAACCGAAGGAGCGCGTCGAGTACCTCGCCGGCGACGGCAAGTCGCTGCGCCATGAGACGACCTTCCACGACAACGGCACGAAGGCATTCGAAGGCAGCTGGCGCAGCGCGTCGCCGTCATCGCGCGGCCGCGACGTCGCGACGGGCGCGCACAAGAGCTGGGACGACGGCGGGCGCCTGCGCGGCGAGCGCTTCTACGACGAGCGCGGCCGCGTCACGCGCGAGCGCGATCTCGACGGCGCCGGCAACGTCGTTCGCGACGACGAGGTCTTCGAGGACGGCTCGCGAAAGGCGTACGGCAGATGAGCGATATCGGCGAGTTCGACTACGTGATCGTCGGCGGCGGCTCCGCCGGCTGCGTGCTGGCGGCACGCCTCTCGGAAAACCCGTTCGTTCGGGTCTGCCTGCTCGAGGCCGGGCCAGCCGACAAGAGCGTCCTCCTCCACTGCCCCGCCGGCCTCGCCCTGCTGGCCAAGAACGGTGCCCTTAACTGGGGCTTCGAGACGGTGCCGCAGCCGGGACTCGGCGGTCGGCGCGGCTACCAGCCCCGCGGCAAGGTGCTCGGCGGCTCGAGCTCGATCAACGCCATGATCTACGTGCGCGGCCAGCGCGAGGATTACGACGGCTGGGCGAGCGAGGGCAACGCCGGCTGGGCCTGGAACGACGTGCTGCCGTATTTCCGGCGCGCCGAGCACAACGAGCGTGGCGGCGACGCGTTCCACGGCCAGGGCGGCCCGCTCAACGTGATGGACCTGCGCAGCCCGCATCGCTTCGGACCGGTCTTCGTCGAGGCCGCGCGGCAGGCGGGCCACGCGCTCAACCCCGACTTCAACGGCGCGCGCCAGGAAGGCGTCGGCCTCTACCAGGTGACGCACAGGAACGGCGAGCGCTTCAGCGCCGCCAAGGCCTACCTGACGCCGCATCTCGGCCGCCCCAACCTGCGCGTCATCACGGGCGCGACGACGACGCGCATCCGCCTCGACGGCGCGCGCGCGACCGGCGTCGACGTCCGCATCGGTGGCGACACCGCCTTCGTGCCGGCGCGCCGCGAAGTGTTGCTCGCCGCGGGCGCATTGCAGTCGCCGCAGCTCCTGATGCTCTCCGGCATCGGCCCGGACGAGCACCTGCGCTCGCTCGGCATCGACGTCCGCCTCGACCTGCCCGGCGTCGGCCGCAACCTGCACGACCACGTCGATGTCGTCGCCGTCCTCGACGCGCCGCACCTGACCGACCTGTTCGGCCTGTCGCTGCGCGGCGCGGTCAACCTGCTGAAGGGCGTCTTCGAATGGCGCCGCCGGCGCAGCGGCATGCTGACGACGAACTTCGCCGAGGCCGGCGGCTTCATGCGCAGCGATCCGGCCGTCGATCGCCCGGACCTGCAATTCCATTTCGTCGTCGGCAAGCTCGTCGACCATGGGCGCAAGACCGTCTTCGGCCACGGCTATTCCTGCCACGTCTGCCTGCTCCGGCCGAAGAGCCGCGGCAAGGTGACGCTGGCGAGCGCCGACCCGACGGCCGCGCCGCGCATCGACCCGAACTTCCTCGCCGAGCGCGACGACGTCGACGCCCTGGTGCACGGCTTCAAGGCGATGCGCCGCATCCTCTCGCAACCGGCGCTGGCCGGCCACGGTGCGCGCGAGCTCGCCACCTCGGCGAGCGCGCAGAGCGACGCCGAGATCGAGCGCTTCATCCGCGACCACGCCGACACCATCTACCACCCGGTCGGCACCTGCCGGATGGGCAACGGCCCGCTCGACGTCGTCGATGCCGAGCTGCGCGTCCACGGCATCGCCGGCCTTCGCGTCGTCGACGCGTCGATCATGCCGAGCATCGTCAGCGGCAACACCAACGCGCCGACGATCATGATCGCCGAGAAGGCCGCCGACATGATCAAGGCGGTCGACCATCCACCGGAGCAGACCTCGATGACCGTTCCCGATTACTACATCGTCGACGGCGGGCGATGAAGACGCGCGCCGCAGTCGCCTGGAAAGCCGGCGCCCCGCTGACGATCGAGACCGTCGACCTCGAAGGGCCGCGCGCCGGCGAGGTGCTGGTCGAGATCAAGGCGACGGGCATCTGCCACACCGACTGGTTCACCCTCTCCGGCGACGACCCGGAGGGCCTGTTCCCGGCGATCCTCGGCCACGAAGGCGCGGGCGTGGTCGTCGAGGTCGGCGCCGGCGTGACGACGCTGGCCAAGGACGATCACGTCATTCCGCTCTACACGCCGGAATGCCGCCAGTGCAAGTTCTGCCTGTCGAGGAAGACCAACCTCTGCCAGAAGATTCGCGCGACGCAGGGCAAGGGCCTCATGCCCGACGGCACGAGCCGCTTCTCGATCGAAGGCAAGCCGCTGCTGCACTACATGGGAACGTCGACGTTCTCGAACTACATCGTCGTCCCCGAGATCGCGCTCGCCAGGGTCCGCCCCGACGCGCCGTTCGACATCGTCTGCTACATCGGCTGCGGCGTGACGACCGGCGTCGGCGCGGTGCTCTTCACGGCCAAGGTCGAGGCCGGCGCGAACGTCGTCGTCTTCGGCCTCGGCGGCATCGGCCTGAACGTGATCCAGGGCGCGAAGCTGGTCGGCGCGAACCGGATCATCGGCGTCGACGTCAATCCGGGGCGCGAAGCGATGGCGAGGAAGTTCGGCATGACCGACTTCGTCAATCCCAAGGACGTCGCCAACGTGGTCGACGAGATCGTGCGCCTCACCGACGGCGGTGCCGACTACAGCTTCGAGTGCATCGGCAACACGCAGACGATGCGCCAGGCGCTCGAGTGCTGCCACAAGGGCTGGGGCCAGTCGATCATCATCGGCGTCGCGCCGGCGGGCGCGGAGATCTCGACCCGGCCGTTCCAGCTCGTCACCGGCCGGCAGTGGAAGGGATCGGCGTTCGGCGGCGCGCGTGGCCGCACCGACGTGCCGAAGATCGTCGACTGGTACATGGACGGCAAGATCGCCATCGACGACCTCATCACGCATCGCCTGGCGCTGGCCGACATCAACCGCGGCTTCGAGCTGATGAAGAGCGGCGAGTCGATCCGCTCGGTCGTCGTCTACTGAGCGCCACGTAACGACGCTTGCCGATCGTCACAGACCGGCCCGGAAACGGCGACTATCCTCGGCCCAGGCACTGCTTGGAACGAATCGCGACGACACCCGGCATGAAGACGAGCTGGCGCACCCTCTGGCAGCAGAACGACATCGTCGTCTACCGCAACGAGGTCGAGGTCGACCGCTTGCCCGGCGAGCGGATCGAGCGCGTCTACCTGGTCTACGGCGGCCGCGGCGACACGCCGAACGACATCGCCCAGACCGTCGTCGAGTTCTCCGGCGACGAGGGCTATGCCTTGTTCGAGCCCAATACCGGGTTTGCCGGGCGAGTCAACTTCGAACGCCAATCGTTCTGGCAGGACCGGGGCTGCGTCTACTGGGTCTCGACGGCGGCGGCGCTGCTGCCGTGGCGGCTTCGCTTCGGCGCCTGGCGCGGCGAGACCCACCACCGGGCTTTTCGCCGCCTCGCCCGCGAAGAGCTGACCGGCTTCGTCGAGCGCTGGCAGCTCGAGGGGCCGCAGACCTGGGAAGAGCGCAAGCGCCGCCGCATCGAGCGCAGCCTTCCGTTCGGCCGCGCGAGCGGCGCTCACGCCTGAGACAGCGGCTGGCGTCGGGGCGTCGGCCGCGGCCGCGGCCGCGGCGGCAGGACAACCCGCGCGATCGTCAGCGCGCCGGCCCGCCGCGCTGCCTCATTCGAAGCGGCCTTCGCGCAGCCACTTTGTCGCCACCCATTTCTCGCCCGCGTCGACGGGCGCGCCGCCGTGCAGGGTGCGCGTCGCCGGGTGCGGGCGGTCGTAGCTGAAGAAGACCGCATTGCCGCGCACCGGCGCGACTTCGAGGCCGACGTCCGGAAACACGGTCGCCCCACCGGCGTCCGGCGTGTTGAGGTAGCAGACGATCGAGCCGACGCGCTGGCCGCCGCGCTGCAGGATCGCCGGCGTGCCCGCTTCGTCGGGATCGAAGTAGTCGAAGTGCGGCCGGTACTCGGTGCCCGGGCCGTAGCGCAGCACCTGCAGCCCCTCGCCGTTCCCGAGCGGCCAGCCGAGCAGCGCGGCGATGCGCTTCTCGAGGCGTGCGCAGACCGGGAACTCGGCCGGCTCGAAGAACATGCCCTCGCTGGTGCGCGCCGGATTGACGGCGCTTTCGCCGGTCGACGTCTCGACCGTCTCCGAGCGCGCGAGGCGCGAGCGCGCCAGCGCGATCAGCTCGGTGCATTCGTCGGCCGAGAGCAGGTCGGCGAAGACGACGACGCGCGGCAGCGTCATCGCCATGACGACGCGGACGTCGCGGTCGCCGGCGTCGATCGCCGGCGTGCCGGCGGTGATGGCGGCGCCCGGCACCGGCCGCGCCGGCTCGGCCGCGGCGTCGCCGGCGCTCGACGCGTCGTCGTCGCTGGCGAGGCCGAGGTGGCTGCGCATCGTCGTCTCGAGCGCGGCGAGGGCGACGTCCTCGTCCCAGCCGCTCGCCTTCATCGCGTCGAGGACGATGTCGGGCGGGTGGCCGGCCGTCGCCTGGGCGACGATCCATTGCCTCAGCTCGGGAGTGATCGGCTGCACGGGCATGCATCGATTTTGCCGGACCGCCGTCGCGGGCCCCCCCCTGCACCACGGTAAGACCGCGAGCCGCTAGCGGAAATCGCGGCTGCGGCTGACCAGGCCCTTGAGCAGCGGCGTGTGGTCGATCATCTTCGCGGCGACGAGGTGCATCACCGCCTGCTCGCCCTCGCCCTGGCACTGCCACTGGCCGTAGACGGTGAGCAGCGTCGCGCCGAGCAGCGGCGTCCGCTGCGCCTCGGCGATCTTCGGCCAGACGATGACGTTGACCGCGCCGGTCTCGTCCTCGAGGGTGACGAAGACCGTGCCTTTCGCGGTCTCGGGCCGTTGCCGGTGCGTCACCAGGCCGCTCGCCCGCGCGAGGCGGCCGTTCGGGTACGTGCGCAGGCGCGACGCCGGCTCGACCCGGAAGCGCGCGAGCTGCTCGCGCAGCAAGGCCAGCGGGTGGCGGTTCAGCGTCAGGCCGAGGGCGCGGTAGTCGGCGAGCGTCTCCTCGCCTTCGCTCGGCGCGGCCAGCGCGACGGCGGCTTCGTGGACGCGCGTCGCACGCAGCATCTCGGTCGGCCGCGTGTCGATGCCGGCGACCGCCCACGCCGCCTGGTGACGATGGCCGGTGAGGCTTTGCAGCGCGCCCGATCCGGCCAGCGAGGCCAGGGCATGCGCATCGAGGCGGGCACGCCGGGCCAGGTCTTCGGTGCTCGCGAAGCGCGCTTCGGCGCGCGCGGCGACGATGCGATCGCCGGCCTCTTTCGGCAGGCCCTTGACGCGATCGAGGCCGAGGCGCAGCGGCTGGCGCAGGCCTTCGCCGAGCGCGCCGGCACCGGCCGCCGGCGCTGCCGCCTCGCCCTCGAGCGTGCTCTCCCACGCACTCACCGCGACGTCGACCGGCCGCACCTCGACGCCGTGCTCGCGCGCATCGCGCACCAGCTGCGCCGGCGCGTAGAAGCCCATCGGCTGGGCGTTGAGCAGGCCGCACAGGAAGGCGTCGGCGTGATGGCACTTGATCCAGCTGCTGACGTAGGCGAGCAGCGCGAAGCCGGCGGCGTGGCTCTCGGGGAAGCCGTATTCGCCGAAGCCCTGGATCTGCTTGAAGATGCGCTCGGCGTACTCGAGCGTGTAGCCCTTCTCGACCATCCGGCCGACGAGGCGCTTGTGGAAAGGCGACAGGCCGCCGCGCCGCTTCCACGCCGCCATCGCGCGGCGCAGCGCATCGGCCTCGCCGGCCGTGAAATCGGCGGCGAGCATCGCGATCTGCATCACCTGCTCCTGGAAGATCGGCACGCCCTTCGTGCGCAGCAACGCCGGCTTGAGCTCTTCCGGGCAATCGATCTCGCTGTCGGGGAGCGTGCGGTTGTTCAGGTACGGATGGACCATGCCGCCCTGGATCGGCCCGGGCCGCACGATCGCGACCTCGACGACGAGGTCGTAGTAGCAGCGCGGCTTCAGGCGCGGCAGCATGCTCATCTGCGCCCGGCTCTCGATCTGGAACACGCCGACGGTGTCGGCGCGGCAGATCATGTCGTAGGTCGGCGTGTCGCCGTCGGGGATGTCCTGCATCTCGAAGGAACGGCCGAGCCTGGCGCCGATCATCTCGAGCGAGCGCCGGATCGCGCTCAGCATGCCGATGGCGAGGATGTCGACCTTGAGCAGGCCGAGCGCGTCGAGGTCGTCCTTGTCCCACTGGATGACGCTGCGGTCGGGCATCGCCGCGTTCTCGACCGGCACCAGCTCGGCCATGCGGCCCTTGGCGATGACGAAGCCGCCCGGGTGCTGCGAGAGGTGGCGCGGGAACGAGATCAGCTGCGCCGTGAGCTCCATCCAGAGCCGAACCACCGGCGCGTCGGGATCGAAGCCGCTCTCGCGCAGCCGCTCGGGCGCGATGCCGCGGCCGTCGAACCAGTGCTGGTTCTTCGAGACGGTCTCGATGCGCTGCAGGTCGATGCCGAGGGCGCGGCCGGCGTCGCGCAGGGCCGAGCGCGGCCGGTAGCTGATGACCACCGCCGTCAGCGCCGCGCGGTGCCGGCCGTACTTGCCGTAGATGTACTGGATCACCTCCTCGCGGCGCTGGTGCTCGAAGTCGATGTCGATGTCGGGCGGCTCGTTGCGCTCGACGCTGATGAAGCGGCCGAAGAGCAGCGTCGCCCGGCGCGGATCGACCTCGGTGACGAACAGGCAATAGCAGACCAGCGAGTTGGCGGCGCTGCCGCGGCCCTGGCACAGGATGCCCTGCGCGCGCGCCCACGAGACGATGTCGGCGACGGTGAGGAAGTAGGCCTCGTACTCGAGCTCGGCGATGACCGCGAGCTCGCTCTCGATCGTCTTGCGGTGGCCTTCGGGCAGGCCGTCGGGGAAGCGCTTGGGCACGCCGGCCCAGGTGAGCTTCCTCAGCCACGAGGCCGGCGTCTCGCCCGCCGGAACGATCTCCTGCGGATACTCGTACTTCAGCTCGGCGAGCGAAAAGCTGCAGCGGCCGGCGAAGACCATCGTGTTCTCGAGCCACTCGGGCTGGTAGAGCGCGGCCAGGCGGCCGCGCGAGCGCAGGTGCTGCTCGGCATTGGGCTCGAGCGCGAAGCCGCACTCGGCGACCGGCCTGGCCAGGCGCGTCGCGGTGAGCGTGTCCTGCAATGGCTTTCTCGAGCGCACGTGCATCAGCACGTCGCCGGCGGCGACGATCGGCAGCGACGTGAACTGCGCGACGCGGACGACGGTGTCGACGAGATCGTCGTCGCCGGCGCGGTGCAGCAGCTCGAGGGCGATCGCGGCGCGGTCCTGGAACCAGGTCTTCAGCCACATCGCGTG
>JBDTPG010000124.1:0-7845 GCA_039932815.1 Caldimonas sp. | reverse complement strand
GGTGCAGCGCGCGCCACTCTCGCAGATTCGCCAATCGGCGCGCAGCCGGGGTTTCTCGAGCCTGCGCGACGCCGCGGTCGCCCTCGCCTGCGATGGCAGCACGACGCTGGAGGAGATCAATCGTGTCACTCCTGTGGAATAGCGCGCTGCGCCTGCGCGTCGAGCCGCGGAGCGTGAGCGCTGCGATGCGTACCGGCTGGCCGGCGCAGCGTCGTTTCGCCGCGATGGCCGGATCGATGGCGCGGTTGGCGCCGGCGACGCCCCTCGCCGGCGCCACTCCGATCGACCCCGACCTTCTCGAATCGGTGCTGCTCGAGCTCGCGGTCGAGGCACCGCTGCGCGGCGCCCGGATGCACGTGGAAGTGGCCGACGAACTGGTGCATTTCGACGTCGTCGAAGGCGACTTCGCGGCGCAGAGCGACCGGCAGCTGCAGTCCATCGCCGTCGCCTGCGTCGCCGAGCTGCTGGGCGACGCCGCCGCCGGCCACGACGTGCGCTGGAGCCTGCAGGCCGGCGAGCGTCATCTTCTCATCGCCGCGTTGCCGAGATCGCTCGTCGACCTGCTCGAGGCTGCCGCCGCTCGGCACGGCGTCGTGCTCAAGAGCGTGCAGCCGGCTTTCGCGACGTCCTGGAACGCGTTCATGCGCGGACGAGACGACGCGCCGGCCGTGTTCGCCAGCACGTCGGGATGGCATGCGCTCGTGTCCTGCGTCGTCGACGGCGCCGTGCGCGCCGTCAGCAGCGGTCCCTGGCAGGATAGCGGCTCGGCGGCCGCGAACGACGCGAAGGCCACGGGCTTCGCAGCGAGCGCGGACCGCGGCGCGGCCCGCCTCGACGAGCGCGCCGCGCGCCTGATCGCGAGCGCCGGCATCGCCGGCGCTCGCGACGCCGGCTTCTTGGTGGTCGGCGCCGATCCAAGCGCCGTCGCGACCTCGCCCGGCTGGACCGCGGTCGCTGCGCCGGAGCTCGCGCCGTGAAGGCGCCGGCGCTTCGCCTCGAATTCGCGCCCGGCGCGCGACAGCGATCTCGCTTCGGCGTGGCTTTGCTCGTCGGAGCCGGCGTGATCCTGCTGGCGGTCGCGGTTGCGTTCGCCTCGGCCTGGTCGCAGCGCCGCGCGGACCGGCTGGCCCTCACCGAGCTGGCGGCGCGCCAGGGGCAGGCCGCGAGGCCGATCGCACCCCCGGCGAAGCCCGACTCCGCCTACCTGGCCAAGGTCAAGTCGGTGCAGCGCGCGGCGAAGAGCCTCACGGCGCCGTGGCCCGACCTCTTCGATGCGATCGAATCCGCGCCGCAGCAATCGGTGGCGCTGCTCTCGATGGAGCCGTCGACCGCGCGGCACGCGATGCGCCTCACCGCCGAGGCGCGGGATCCACAGGCGATGCTGGCTTATCTGGCGGCGCTCCAGACCGACCGCCGTCTCGCGTCGGCCGTGCTGGTGTCGCACGAGGTCCAGGCGCAGGCGCCGGGGCGGCCGATCCGCTTCCAGGTCCTGGCCCGATGGGGTGTCGAGCCGTGAAGTCCTTCCTGCTCCGCGCCTGGCGGCGCACGACGCGTCGCGTGGGCCTCGCCGGCCCCGTCGCCGGCCTTCTCCTGCTCGTGGCCGCGGCGCTGGCGCTGGCCTTGCCGCGACTCGAAAGCGAGCGGCGCATCGCGCTGCTCGATGTCGCTACGCGCACGGCGTCGATGCACGCGCCCGGAACCGCCGTCATCGCCGAGCGAGGCGAGGACCGACTGGCCCGGTACGTCGAGGCCTTTCCCCTGGCCAGCCAGATGGCCGCCGATCTCGGCGGAATCTATGAAAGCGCCGAGCGCCACCACGTCAGCCTTCCCAAGGGCGAGTACCAGCTGAAGAGCGAGCCGGGCTCGCCGTTCGAGACGTACGCCGTCACGCTGCCGATCCACGCCGAGTACGGCCTCGTCAAGGGATTCGCCGCGAGCGTGCTGCTGGCCCTGCCCCACGCGTCGCTCGACGATCTGCGTCTCAGCCGCGAAGGCTCGGACGTCGAGGTGCTCGATGCGGTCGTGCGGTTCACCCTCGTCTATCGGAGCCGCTGACATGCCGACACCTGCCAAGCTCTTGCGTGCCGTGGCGCTTGGCGGCGCCGGCCTGCTGACGTTCTACGTCGCCGCGCAATGGTCGCGCGCCGGCCGCGACGAGGCCGGCGAGATCGTCCTGCCCGCAGCACCGACCCGCGCCGCGATCGCCGCGTCGCCGCGGCCGCGCGCCGCCTCGGACGCCGCGTCCGCAGTCGGGCCGGTCGCCGAGATCCCGGCCTCCGCTACGCGTCCCGTGCCTTCCGGCGACGGCCAGGCGTTTGCCAGATTGAGCTGGCTCCCGCCTCCGCCGCCGCCACCACCGCCGCCCCCACCGCCCCCACCGCCGCCGCCGGTCGTTCCGACGGCTCCGCCGCTCCCCTTCGCCTTCGTCGGCATGGTGGAGAGCGGCACGGGCAAGCCGCAGGCATTCCTGTCGCGCGGCGAGACGCTGCTCGTCGTGTCGGTGGGCGACCTGGTCGACAACGGAACCTACCGCATCGACACCGTCAATGCCAATCAGGTCGTCATCACCTACATGCCGCTCACCATGAAGCAAACCATCGACGTCTCGGGCGGTGCCAAATGAGAATGCAACGACGCGGGCTCCGCGCGCTCGGCATCGCGGCGGCGGTTGCGCTGACCGGCTGCGCCGCGCAGCAGCTGCACAGCGACGGCATCAGGCTGCTTCGCGAGGGCAATCACGACGCGGCGCTGCCCAAGCTGCAGGAGGCCTCGCGTCTCGATCCGTCTAACGCCGAGTTCCGCATCGACATGCTGAACGAGGTGAACGGCTATGGCGGCGATCTGGTGCGCCGCGGCGACGAGGCGCGCGCCGCCGGGCGAATCGACGAGGCCTCGGCGCTTTACCGAAAGGCTCTCCAGGTCAACAGCGCGAACGACCGCGCCAAGCGGGGCCTCGACGCGCTCGAGTCCGACCTGCGCGTCGTCCGGATGCTCGCCGATGCGGACCGCCTGCAACGCGAAGGCCAGCTCGATGCGGCCCGCGACAAGCTGCGCTCGGCGCTGGTCGAGAGCCCGCGCAACGCCAACGCGCAGCAGCAACTCGATCTGGTGCAGCTGCAGATCGACAAGGCCAAGGCGGCGCGCGCGGCCCAGGCGGCCGCGCAGTCGGCGATGAACCGGCCGGTGACGCTTCAGTTCCGCGACGCGAACCTGCGCATGGTGTTCGAGGCGCTGTCGCGAACCACCGGACTCAACGTCATCCTCGACCGCGACGTGCGGGCCGACCTGAAGACGACGATCTTCGTCAAGGACGCCTCGGTGGAGGACACCGTCGACCTGATCCTGCTGCAGAACCAGCTCGAGAAGCGCACGCTCAATGCCAACACGATGTTCGTGTACCCGGCGACCGCGGCCAAGCAGAAGGAGTACCAGGAGCTGCAGGTCCGCACCTTTCAGATCCAGAACGCCGACGTCAAGTACCTCCAGACGGTGCTGAAGACCGTCCTCAAGGTCAAGGACGTGTCGGTCGACGACCGCAGCAGCACGCTGGTCATCCGCGACACGCCCGAGGCCGTCGCCGTCGCCGCCAAGATCATCGCGGCCCACGACGTGGCCGAGCCCGAGGTGATGCTCGAGGTGGCCGTGCTGGAGATCTCGCGAGACCGGCTGAGCGACCTGGGCATCGAGTTCCCGACCTCGCTCTCGCTTTCGACGCCGACGAACGTCGCCACGCTGAGCGACCTGCGTCGGGTCCGCCCCGGCAACCTGCTGGTCTCGCCGCTCTCGGCCAACATCAACTTCAAGCTGCAGGACACCGATGCCAACCTGCTGGCGAGCCCGCGCATCCGCGCGCGGAACAAGGAAAAGGCGCGGATCCTGATCGGCGACCGCGTGCCGATCATCACCAACACCGTCACGCCAGTGGCGAGCGGCAGCGCCGTGGTGACCGGATCGGTGCAGTACCAAGACGTCGGCCTCAAGCTCGAGTTCGAGCCGCAGGTCTACAACGACGACGAGGTGGGCATCAAGATCAGCCTCGAGGTCAGCACCATCGCCCGCGAGCTCTCCGGCCCGAACGGCTCGCTCGCCTACCAGATCGGCACGCGCAACGCGCAGACCGTGGTGCGCCTGCGCGATGGCGAGACCCAGGTCCTCGGCGGTCTCATCTCGTCCGAAGACCGCAACACCGCGTCGAAGATCCCGGGCCTCGGCCACCTGCCGGTCGTCGGCCAGCTGTTCGGCAACAACAGCGGCAGCAATCACAAGACCGAGATCATCCTGTCGATCACGCCGCGCATCATCCGGCCGCCCGCAGTCATCGACGCGTCGCTGCGCGAGGTCTTCTCCGGAACCGAGAGCAGCATCCGGCAGCGGGCGCTCCAGCTCGACCCGGTCGGCAGCGTCCGCGCCCAGTCGAGCACGACGGGGTTGCCCGCAAACGCCCCGGGTCCGTCGCGCGCTGCACCTGGCGGCGCCGCCGCGAGGCCGCCGCAGAACTCGCCGGCACCTTCTCCGCGTTTGCCCGGCCCCGCCGTCGCTCCCCGGCCGGCACCCGCCATGCCTCCCGCACCGGCTCCCGCCGAGGCGGCATCGGCGCACGATGCGCCGGCCAGCGACGCGAAGGCGGCGCCATGAGCAGACGGTTCGCCGAACGCGGCTTCACGCTGATCGAGATGCTGATCACGCTCGCGCTCGTCGGCGTGCTGGCGCTGACGAGCCTGCCGCTGATGGAGATCACCGCGCGGCGGCAGAAGGAATCCGAGCTGCGCGAATCGCTACGAATCGTTCGTGCCGGCCTCGACGCCTACAAGGCGGCGGTCGACGCCGGCTCGCTCGCAAAGGCGGCAGGGCAGTCGGGCTACCCGCCTTCGCTCGACGTGCTGACGGAATCGCTGCTTCGTGCCGACGCGCCCGATCGCGACGGGAGCGGCGCCGCGAGCCGGATCGTGATCCTCCGCCGACTGCCGCGCGATCCGTTCTTTGCCGATCCTGCGGTGCCGGCGGCTCAGACGTGGAAAGTGCGCAGCTACGCCAGTCGGCCGGATGACCCGCAGCCCGGCGACGACGTGTTCGACGTGGCCTCCGGTTCCACCGCGATCGGGCTCGACGGAACGCCCTATGCGACGTGGTGATGCCCATGCTACGCCGTGCTCCTTGTTCCGAGCTCTTCCGCGGCCTGCGGATGCGTGGCTTCACGCTCATCGAGATGCTGGTCGTGATGACGCTTATCGCGTTGCTTCTGACGCTCGCTGTGCCGCGCTACTTCGGCTCGGTCGACAGCGGCCGGCTGGCTGTGCAGCGGCAGAACGAAGCGACGATCCGCGACGCCATCGACAAGTTCAGCGCCGACCTTGGGCGCTATCCCGACAGCCTCGACGAGTTGGTCGCGAAGCGCTACCTCCGGCATATACCGGTGGATCCCGTGACCGAATTGCCGAACTGGGTGGTGACCGCTCCGACCGACCCGTTGACCGGCAACGTCTTCGACATCCGGCCCGCGGCGGCGGCGGCCTCGGCAGGCGCTTTGGAGCCGGCACCATGACGCCAGTCCCTGTCCGGTGCGGGGCGGCGCCCCGTGGCATCGTCCTGCTCGCTGTGCTGGTTGCGATGGCTCTGCTGTCGATCGGCCTGATGGGCGCCGTCGACGTGTGGACCGTCTCGCGCCAGCGCGAGCGGGAGCGCGAGCTGCTGTTCGTCGGCGATCAATACCGCCAGGCGATCCGCAGCTATTACCTCGCCGCTCCTGGCGGACGACCGCGCGGCTATCCGTTGAGCATCGACGCGCTGCTCGAGGACGATCGTTTCCCCCTGCCCGTGCGTCACCTTCGCCGCGCCTATCCCGACCCGATCACAGGAAAGTCGGAGTGGGGGCTGCTCCGCGTAGAGGATCGGATCCTGGGCGTCTATAGCCTCTCGGAAGCCCAGCCCCTCAAACAGGCGGCCTTCCACCCCGCCGACCAGACGTTCACGAACGCCGAGTCCTACAAGAACTGGGTGTTCGCGTACGTGCCACGGCGGGGCACGCTGGTGCCCTCTTCGACATCGGCCAGCGCACCCTCCTCCGGCACGTCCGGTCCGATGCCCACGCCACCCCGCCGCCGGAGCCGGTCATGAGCATCCGAGTTCTACTCGTCGACGACAACGCCCTCTTCCGCAAGGGCCTGGCCGCCCTGCTTTCGGCCGACCCGGAGTTCACCGTCGTCGGCGAAGTGCGCACCTGCAAGGAGGCCGTTCAACTGTCGCTGCAGATCGAACCCGACGTGCTGATGACCGACATCCTGCTCGGCGGCGTCAACGGGCTCGAATGCGTCGCCCAGTTGAAGCGCCGGCAGCCAAGGGTCCGCGTCATCCTGCTGACCGCGCTGCGAACGGAGGAGCACGTTCGCGCGGCGCTGCGCGTCGGCGCCGACGGTTATGTGCTGAAGGACGCATCGATCGCGGAGGTTCAGCTGGCGCTGCGCAACGTGGCGATGGGCAAGAAGTACCTCAGCCCCGACGTCTCCGAGCATGTCTTCGACTCCTTCCTCCAGCCGCAGCGGTCGGTCGGCAACGCATCGAGGCTCAGCCTGCTGACCACGCGCGAGCGCAGCATCCTCCAGCTCGTAGCAGAAGGTCGCACCAATCGCGGTACGGCCGAGTTCCTCAGCGTCAGCCCCAAGACGGTGGAGAAGCACCGGGCAACGCTGATGCACAAGCTCGGGCTGCGCAACGCGGCGGAACTGACACTGGTCGCGCTTGAGCTGGGCTTGATCGAACGCCCCCGGTCGCTGGCGCGGCTGACGAGCGAGGAGGCCGCTGCGCTCGAATTGCGGGACGTTCCGGCGCGGCGCCCGGCGGGCCGCGACAATTCGGGCTTCGAGGTCACGAGCGGCCCGATGCCGCTCGGCACGGCGCTTCTTCCAAACTACAGCTGCGAGACGGACGACGACGAGCGCTGAGCACCGGCGCCGTCGTGCCCATCAGGGTGACCGGACCGGGGAATGTCGCTTCGAACACCGGGCGGCCGAGGCGCATCCTGCGGCGTCGCGGGACAAGCGGGTTCGCCTGGCCAATCGGATTGGCCAGCGCGCGCGCATGAAGCCGTTCGAGCTGGACGAGTTCCGCCTGCACCCGGGGCGAGAAGCCTTGCCGGCCGCCGCGCGTGTCGGTCAGCAGTTCGTCCACCAGCGCCTCAACGCAAGCTCGGTCGCCCCAGCACGCGGCAAACCGGTTGACGACATGCGGGTGGTGGCGGCACAGGTGCTTGGGCAGAAGCGACGACGGAATCCGGCGCAGCCACACATGGGTCTCGCTGAGCAGGATGCGGTCGACGGCGCGTGGCGCGCCACGCTGCCATCCTTTGCTTGGCAACGCGGCCGCGAACGCGGCACGAGGCACCCCGCCGGCCGGGAGCAGGCCCTTTAAGCGCATGAGTAGATTGCAGAAGCGCTGGTACATCTCGATCCCTGCTCACCGGCTCGGGCCGGCGTTTGCGCTGTGCGAGGGAAAGCTTTGCGATGCCTTAAACGCCGCCCGGCGAAGGCTGTCTGTCCGACCGTCGGTAGTGCCCGATCCGACCATCGGTCAGGGAACGATCCACCCCGAGATGGGCGTCATCGCCTTCTTGTCGACGTCGGCGAGCCGGACCACGGCGGCGCCTCGCGCGGCGAATCGCTGCCCAGGGCCGAGGCTCACTTGCGGGTAGAGCGACGGCGCCGGCGTCTGCCCGACCACATGCTCCAGGCGCTCGACGAAGAAGTCGCGCGAGAAGCTGTCCATGATGTGACCGATGACGTCACTGACGACCGTCATCGCGAATTGCGTGTTGACCTGGACTGTTTCGTCGGTGATGGGAATGCCCTTGTT
>JBDTPG010000123.1:0-7864 GCA_039932815.1 Caldimonas sp. | reverse complement strand
GTCTGCCCGTTGCCGCTCTATCACGTCTTCGCGCTGACCTCGAGCCTGATGTTCATGAAGATCGGCGCGCACACGATCCTGATCACCGACCCGCGCGACATGCAGACGTTCCTGCACGAGCTGCGCAAATATCAGTTGACGGCGATGATCGGCGTCAACACGCTGTACCGCGCCTTGCTCGAGGCGCCGGGCTTCGCCGACGTCGACCTGCGCAGCCTGAAGCTGGCGAGCGCCGGCGGGATGGCGGTCCAGCGCGTCGTCGCCGACCGCTGGTCAAAGGCCACGGGCGTGCCGCTCATCGAGGGCTACGGGCTGAGCGAGACCTCTCCCGTCGTGATCTCGAATCCGCTCGACATCGAGCAATGGACCGGCACGATCGGCATGCCGATCCCCTCGACCGAGGCCGCGATCCTCGACGACGCCGGCGCCGAGGTCGCGCTCGGCGAGGTCGGCGAGATCTGCGTGCGCGGGCCGCAGGTCATGTCCGGCTACTGGAACCGGCCCGACGAGACGAAGATCGCCTTCACCGCCGAAGGCTGGCTCCGGACCGGCGACATGGGCGTCATGGACGAGCGCGGCTACTTCAAGATCACCGACCGCAAGAAGGACATGATCGTGGTTTCCGGGTTCAAGGTGTTTCCGAACCAGATCGAGGACGTCGTCGCGATGCATCCGGGAGTCGCCGAGGTCGCGGCGATCGGCGTGCCGGACGAGCGGTCGGGCGAGGCGGTCAAGATCATCGTCGTCCGCAAGGACGCCGCGCTGACGGCGCAAGCCCTGATCGAGCACTGCCGCCAGCACCTCACCAGCTACAAGATCCCGAAGCTCGTCGAATTCCGCACCGAGCCGCTGCCCAAATCGAACCTCGGCAAGATCCTTCGGCGCCAGTTGCGCGACGCCGCCGTCGCGGCCCAGTCGCCGCAGCCCGTCCCCGCGGAATAGAACGGTTGCGGCTCAGGGAATTCGACCGGTCGCGAGATTGGATCGCGTCCGGTTGAGTTTCGTCAATCGTTTCGACCCCGCGATCGGTATGGTGAGATACCCCAACCATCGAGACATGCCATGGCCACCCGAGCGACGACCTCCTCCAAGAAAGCGGCAGCCGTTCGGCGCCGTGCAGCCCCGGTCGCACGCTCGCCGGCACGACGCAGGACGGCCGCGAAGGCCAAGCCGGCCAAGAAGGCGCCTGCTCTCGGCGCGACAGGCAGCGCGGTGCGCGCCGGCGTCGTCGACCGCCTGAAGGCGCTGACCGCGCTCGAGGGCGAGATCGCGCGGCTCAGCCGGGGCGCGGTCGCCGAAGCGCTCGCGGTGGCCGGGATCACGGCGAAGGAAGTGACGGCGATCCTGCGCGACGTCGTCGCCGGTGCGATCGAGGCGGCGGGCCGCGCCGGCAGCGAGCTGACGGTGAGCGTCAAGGGTGTCGCCCGGGGCGCTATCGCCGGCGTGCACGACGCGCGCGGCAACCTGAGCCGGGCGGCCGGCACGATCGTCAAGACCGCGATCGCGCAGGCGAGCCGGATCGGCGCCGAAGCGGGCCCGGTCGCGCGCAGCGCGCTCGACGGCATCCGCGAAGGCGCAAGCGAGGCCGGCGCCAATGCCGTCGCCGTCGTCAATGCGAGCGTGAAGAGCGCGCTCGCGGCCGCGAGCGACATCAGCGCCTTGGCGGCGGAGGCGGTGCGCCAGGTGGTGATCGGATCGGCACAAGGCATCGCCGAGGTCGTCAAGTCGCACCGCGCCAAGCCGGCGCCCCGGCGCGCCGGCGTCAAGCGCGTGCGGCCCGCGTGAGCAGGCACCGGCCGCGGCTCGACCGTCGCCTTGCGCGACGTCGGTGATCCGCTGCGGCGCGCGCGCCGTGCGCGCGCGCCTTCGCTGCGTGCGGCCGATCTGCGCGGCGCGGCCCGCCTCGCGACCGACGCGACCGCGGGCCTGACCGACCTGGTCGAGGCGATGCACGAGCGCATCGCCCGCAGCGCCGGGCTGGGCACAGCGAACGCGGACGGCCGCACCGGCGGCATCAGCGGCATCGTCTACAAGACCATCCGCGGCGTCACCCGCGTCGTCGGCGGCAGCGTCGATTCGCTGCTGGCGCTGCTCGCTCCGGCGCTGCCGGCCGACGACCACAGCGGCGAGCGCGAGGCGGTCGTCGCCGCGCTGAACGGCGTCCTCGGCGACTATCTGGCGGCGACCGCCAATCCGCTCGCGACGCGCATGGCCCTGCGTCGGGAAGGACGCCGGCTCGACCTCGAGACGTCGGCGCTCAGGGCGAGCCTGCCGAGCGCCGGCGGCCGGCTGCTGGTGCTGGTGCATGGCCTGTGCATGAGCGACCTGCAATGGTCGCGCCGAGAGCACGATCACGGCGCCGCGCTCGCCCGCGACCTCGGCTACACGGCGGTCTACCTGCACTACAACAGCGGTCTGCACATCTCGATCAACGCGCGCGCGTTCGCGAACCTGCTCGAGCGCCTGGTCGACCAATGGCCGGAGCCGCTCGAGCGATTCGTCGTGCTCGGCCACAGCATGGGCGGCCTGCTCGCGCGCAGCGCGCTGCACCATGCCGCCGCGGCCGGCCACCGCTGGCCGGCGCGGCTCGACGACCTCGTGTTCCTGGCGACGCCGCACGAGGGCGCGCCGCTCGAGCGCGCCGGCCACTGGATCGACATCCTCCTCGGCGCGACGCCGTATGCCGCGCCGCTCGCGCGCCTCGGCAAGCTGCGCAGCGCCGGCATCACCGACCTGCGCCACGGCTCGCTGGTCGACGAAGACTGGGTCGGACGCGATCGCTCGACCCCTGTGCGCGCCCTGCCGCTGCCACGCGGGTTGCGCTGCTACGCGATCGCAGCGAGCCTCGGTCGCGAAAGCGGCGATCTGAAGGATCGCCTGCTCGGCGACGGCCTCGTCCCGCTGGCGAGCGCCCTGGGGCGGCACCCCGACGCCGATCGGTCGCTGCGCTTCGCGCGAGGTCGACAATGGATCGGCTACGACATGAACCACCTCGACGTGCTCGGCGATGCCGCCGTCTACGCCCGGCTGCGACAGTGGCTGGCCGGGCCGGGACGGCGGCGCCGCGCGCCGCGCGCGACGAGCCCATGAGCCTCGCCGTCGCGACCATCCTCGCCCACCTGAAGGCCGTCGACGACGAGCGCCAGCGACGCGACGCGCTGCCCGCGCTGCACGCCCGCGTCGTCGCCCTGAAGACGTATCAGCAGCGGCGGTTCTCGCACACCTACGCCGACCTGCTGGCCAGCGCGCGCTACGGCGGCGCCGCGCGCTTCTTCCTCGACGAGCTGTACGGGCCGAAGGACTTCACGCGCCGCGACCGGCAGTTCGCCCGCGTGGCGCCGGCACTCGTGCGGGTGTTCCCGAGCGAGCTCGCCGAGACGATCGCGACCCTGGCCGAGCTGCACGCCCTCTCCGAGACGCTCGACACGGCGATGGGGCTGGCGCTGGCGGACGAGCGGATCGACGCCCTCGACTACGTCCGTGCCTGGCAAGGCGTCGGCCGCGCGCCGGAGCGGGAACGCCAGATCGTGCTGACGCTCGCCATCGCGACCGAGCTCGATCGCCTGACGCGCCTGCCGCTGCTGCGCAACAGCCTGCGCGTGATGCGCGGACCGGCGCGCATCGCCGGCCTCTCGGAGCTGCAGCGCACGCTCGAGACGGGCTTCGACACCTTCCGGGCGATGAAAGGGGCGCAGGAGTTCATCGCGCTCGTCGGCGCGCGCGAGCGCGGGCTCGCTGCGACGCTCTTCGCGGCCCGCGCCGGCGATGCGGGCGCCGGCCCCTCGGCCTCGGCCGTCGCCGGCCTGCCATCACCCTGACCGATTCGCCTTCGCGGGAGGCCGGGGAACCGCCGATTCACTTTTCGTTCGGCGCCGCGGCAAGGTCGCCCAGGTTGAAACGCCGGAGCTTCACGTAGAGGCTCCGTCGCGACAGGCCGAGCATCTCGGCGGCGCAGGCGCGGTTGTCGTGCGCCAGCACGAGCGCCGCGTCGATGCAGAGTTGCTCGCATGGGCGGTGTGGATCGGTTTTGGAGGCGTGGTATCAGCGGGCAACCAATGTGCGGTCACCATCACGCTGGCGCCTTGAGTGCCCAGAGGCCCCGAGCCGGACGCCGTGAGCGCGTGCTAGGTGGGCTCGAACCGGAATCGATACACGACCTTGCCGGCACCCTTCGGCCCTGCGGCGTTGAGAGTCTGCTGCGACACCGTCGCCTGAACGCACGTGCCGAAATCGGTCCTTGCAAAGTCGGAGTGCGCCACGCCCGCGTTGCTCGGCAGCTGGTCGGCGACTTCGAAGGCGATTTCGACGTTCCCTTCGGGCATCGCGCCCGCGAGACTGCCGAACTGTTCGTCGTAACAGCGGTTGTAGCGCCAGGCATCCCACTCGATGTACTTGCGAATGATCGGATCCGGGACATTCGAGTCGTTGCGTACCAGGCTTCCCGTCAGCCGCACGTGGTGACCGTTCTTCAGCCGCATGAGATGCGAGTTGTCGATGGCGACGTCCGCTTCCTCGACGGCCGGGGCAGGCCGGGCCAGCCAGACGGCGAGGCCGGCGGCCCCAGCCAGGATCGCCCCTGCGACGAGGCCTCGCCGCAGCCAAAGACGGCGCCTGCGCTCGCGCCATCTGGCCACCGCATCGACCAGCTCTGCCACCGGATCGCCCGCCGGGGCGAGCACGGTGACGGCGCTGAGGTAGGGTGGCAGCGCGCCGATCGGCGTGGCGTCGGCAAGCAGCGTCAGCACGCGTTCTGCCGGATGCGGCCAGCGGTGCTCGACGATGCTCATCTCGGCCATCGTGTAGGCGCCGTCGCGGATCGAAGCGCGGCTCGCGATGAAGACGAACAGGTCGCAGCGGCGGATCGCGGTTCGAATCGCGAGATTGAACTCGCCGCCCGGCGGCAGGTCCTCGCGATCGAAGAACACATCGACGTCGGAGCCTTCCAGGGCGAGCGTGATCCTTTGCGCCAGCTCGCGCTGCTCGTGGGAGTAGCAGATGAAGACCTTCATGGGGCGACAGCGCACGGCCGAATGCCGGCCTTGCAGGCTACAGGGGTTCGCGGCACCTGGCGAAACGAAGCATCGGGCCTTCTCGCTGCCCTGTAGGATTGGCCTCACGCCAGCGCGCCACCCACGGGCGCCACGGCATCGGACGTCGACTAGGAATCGGGAGGGCGGATGTCCATCGACTCACTCAGCTTCACGCTGCGGCTGGTCGAGACGCACGAGGACATGGCGAGGGTTTGCCGCCTGCGTGCCACGGGCTACGGCCATCACGCACCCGCGCTGCGCCAGCACATGGCGCTGCCCGACGCCATCGACCAGTCGCCCTGGACGGGCGTCTTCCTGTGCGAAGACAAGGCTTCGGGCGCTCCGATCGGAACGATGCGGGTGCAGGACAACACTCGCGGCGGCGTTCAGGTCGAGATCGAGAAATACCTGTCGCTTCCGGATTGGCTCACCGCCGGCGGCGGCCGATGCGAGATGAGCCGCCTCGTGATCGCGGCCGGTGCCGATCCGCTGGTCAAGGCGGCACTCTGGAAGGCGGGGTATCTCCGCTGCCTGTCGCTCCAGGTCAAATGGATGATCGTCGGCGCCCGCAAGCCGGGGCTGATGAAGCAGTACGAGTATCTCGGCGCGTTCGACATGCACGAAGACCAGCGCCTTGTGCCCTTGGGACACGGCTGGAACCTGCCCCATCGCATCCTGGTCATGAACATCGCCGACGCGGCGGCCGACTGGTACGAGAAGCGGCATCGGCTGCTGCGCTTCATGGTCGAGACCGACCACCCCGACATCAGCGTCGGCTCAGTGAACAGTCCCGCTGCGGCCCACCAGCGGCGGCTGAGCCTCGTAGCTACCGCTTAGGTCGTCGTTCTCGTCGCCCAGGGTGGGGATCCCCGGCCCGAGGTGGTCGGCCAGGATGCGCACCAGCTCGGCGTCGCTGAAGGGCTTGCTCAAGAAGCCGTTCATGCCGGCCGCTTCGCACGTCGCCCTGTCGTCCCGACTCGAATTGGCGGTCATTGCGACGATCGGCACCTGGGCAGCCCGCGCTGCCGCTTCCTGGCGGCGGATTTCAACGGTGGCGGCCAGGCCGTCGAGGTCCGGCATCTGAAGGTCCATGAGGACGAGGTGCGGGCGCTGCTTGTCCATGGCCGCCGATACCGCCCCGAGGCCGCTCGTCGCCCGGAGGACCTCGACGCCATGGCTTCGGAGGAGCGCCTCGGCAATGAAGGCGTTCACGTCGTTGTCTTCCGCGATCAGGACCCGATAGCCCGCGAAGGACCGACTCGGGCAGGCTGTGGTTCGCGCGTCCGACTCTTCGACGAGAGGCGCGTCCGCGGCGGGCAGCCATGCCCTGAACTCGAACTTGGAGCCGACGCCCGCAACGCTTTCGAGCGTGACGTCGCCGCCCATCGCACGGGCGAGCTCGCGCGCGATGGTCAAGCCCAATCCCGTTCCTGCTTCGGGTTGCGCCGCTGGACCCGCGGCCTGGCGAAAGGCCTCGAACACGGCGGATTGCTCGGCCGCCGGGATGCCAAGCCCCGTGTCGGCGACGCTGAACACCGTCTCGCCCGCCTCGCCGCGGCCGATGCTCAGCTTGATCCAGCCCCGCTTGGTGAACTTCACGGCGTTGCCGAGAAGGTTGTGCAGCACCTGGCGAACGCGGGCAGGATCGCCGGAGACCCAGCAATGGGCGGGAATGCGCGCATCCAGAACGAAGGAGATCGCCGTCGCCGATGTCCTTTCCGTGTAGAGGTCCGCCAGTTGCCGGACCTCCTCGGCGAGATCGAAGGTCGCCTGATGGAGCTCGAGGCGACCCGTCTCGATCCGCGACACATCGAGCAGTGCGCTGATGAGTCCGAGCAGATGCTCGCCCTGCGCCTGGATGATTCCGAGGCGGTAGGCCGAGTCGGCATCCGAGTGATCGCGCCGCATCATCGAGGTGACGCCCAGGATGCCGTGAAGCGGCGTCCGCAGCTCATGGCTCATGGTCCCGAGGAACATCGACTTGACCGCGCTCTGGCGCCGCAGTTGATCGCTCGTTTCTTCGAGCCGCCTTGCCGTGTCGGACTGGATCTGCAAGGACTTGGCGAGTTGCTCCCCAGAGAGGAACTCCCGTGCCAGGCGCTTCTCGTTGGAATAGCCCGAGACCCATAGCTGGACGATCAGCAAGGCCAGCCCCGCCGACGCGAACGCGCCCAGGCCGTCGAAGCGAAGGAGCAGGCCGAGCACGGACAATGCGAGCAGCGGCGTGACGAAGATTGCCGTCGCAAGCAGTCGCACCTGGAGGCCGAGGGTTGCCACCGTCGCCACCACCGCAAGACAGGCGACGAGCGCGGAAGCTGCATCGGCCGGCGCTCGTGCGCTGGCCAGCCCTGCGAGCCCCCAGACAACCCCGTCCACGGCGAGGCTCCAGGTCAGGATGGACCCCTTGTTCTGAATCGTGGCGCGCGCGCGGGGATTCTTGTAGGCAAGCGCCAGCGCGAGACGCGGCGCGGCGCTGAGCACCTTCGCCGCGAACCACGCACGGACCAGGAACGCACCGAACACCGGCTCCAGGAAGACCGCGATCAGTCCCGCGAATGCCGTGGCAAGCACGGCGGCCACCGCCGAATGACTCAGGATTCGGTCGAGTTGCTTCGTGCGAAACCGCGCCGTCCCGTCGTCGTCCAGAACGGTGGGCAACTCGCTGGTCGCGGCATTTGCAGCTTCCACTGTGTCGGGACTCGTTCGCGGCCCTCGCAGACGCGGCGCGCTGCATCGGGGCATTGGGAGCGAAGCAATCTACCCGCAGAGGGACTCACGTGCAGGCCATCCGGGGCGCTGACCGGCCTTATTACCGATTTCCCTCGACTCCAACG
>JBDTPG010000122.1:0-7947 GCA_039932815.1 Caldimonas sp. | reverse complement strand
ACGAGACGCAGCTTGGCGCGCTGCGCCTCGACCGCGATCGCGTTGCCGTGGACGGTGCTCGAGAAGCCGCATTGCGGCGAAATGCAGAGCTGCTCGATCGGCACGTACCTGGCGGCCTCGTCGATGCGGCGCTTCAGTGCGTCTTTCGATTCCAGCTCGCCGAGCTTGGTCGTGACGAGGCCCAGGACGACGGTCTTGCCCTTGGGCAGGAAACGCAGCGGCTTGAAGTCGCCCGAGCGCGCGTCGTCGTATTCGAGGAAGTAGCCGTCGACGCCCATCTCCGAGAGCAGCGCCTCGGCGACCGGCTCGTAGCCGCCCTGCGCCGCCCAGGTGCTCTTGAAGTTGCCGCGGCACAGGTGCACGGCGAGCGTCATGCCCTCGGGCTTCTGGGCGACGACGCGGTTGATGAACGAGGCGTAGCGGTGCGGCAGCTCGTCGGGGTCGTCGCCGCGCGACCGCGCCGCCTCGCGCATCTTGTCGTCGCAGAGGTAGGCGAGGTTGGTGTCGTCCATCTGCACGTAGGTGCAGCCGGCGGCGGCGAGCGAGCGCAGCTCGTCGCCGTAGGCGTCGGCGACGTCCTGGTAGAACGGCTCGAGGTCGGGGTAGTGCGCGCGGCTGATGCCGGCGCGGCCGCCGCGAAAGTGCAGCATCGTCGGCGACGGGATCGTCACCTTCGGCGTGTGCCCAGCGCTCACCTGCGACTTGAGGTACTCGAAGTCGGCGCGCTGGATGTCCTTGACGTGGCGCACCTTGTCGATCACGCGCATCACCGGCGGGGCGAGCTCCTCGCTGCCGTCGGGCTTTCGGATCGTCACCGGGATGTCGGTCTTGACGCCGCCGAGCTGCTCGAGGAAATCGATGTGGAAATAGGTGCGCCGGAACTCGCCGTCGGTGACGCTGCGCAGGCCCACGTCCTCCTGGAACTTCACGATCTCGGTGATCGCCTCGTCCTCGACCGCGCGCAGCGCCTCGGCCCCGATCTCGCCGCGCGCCTTGCGGTCGCGCGCCTCGAGCAGGCGCTTCGGGCGCAGGAAGCTGCCGACGTGGTCGGCGCGGAAAGGGGGTTGGGTGCGTGTCGTCATGACGCATCGTAAGCCGTCATGCACGACGCAGCGCGCGCGCTCCGGAAGGGCGTGAGCAGACGCCCCGCGTCGACTCTCGACCTGCGGCGCGTCAGTCGAACGCTGCCGCGGTCGCCGGCGCTTGCACCGCCGGCAACGGCGCGCCCGGCAGCCAGCGGCCGAGCATGGACATCAGGTCTTCGCGCAGGAACGGCTTGGCCAGGTAGTCGTCCATGCCCGCTGCGAGGCATCGCTCCCGGTCGCCGTCCATCGCCAGCGCGGTCACGGCGACGATGACGCACGCATCGCCGCCGCGCTCCCTGGCGCGAATCGCCGCGGTGGCCGCAAAGCCGTCCATCCCGGGCATGTGGCAGTCCATCAGCACCAGGTCGTAGCGCTTGCGCGCACTGAGCGCGACGGCCTCGCTGCCGTCCGAGGCGACATCCACCTGTATCCCGAGGAGCTGGAGGATCGACACGCCGACCAGCCGGTTGACGTCGTTGTCCTCGACCAGCAGGACCCGGCCTTGGAGGCGAAGGGGCGCCGCCGCGCAGGCCGGGGCGGACGTGGCGCCGAGGGCCTGCTCGATGACGCGGAACAGCGCTGCCGCGCCGACCGGCTTGGTCAGCGCGCCGCTGATGTCGAGCCTGGCCAGGCGCTTGCGCGGCAGGTCGCAGCTGATGGAGCTGAGCATGACGATGCGCAGTGGGTCGAAGCGGCGCTGGCTGCGAATGCGTTCGGCGAGCGCCATGCCGTCGGTGCCCGGCATATGCACGTCGAGGAGGGCGACGTCGAACGGCGCAGACGCCGCGGCGAGCGTTTCCAGTGCCTCCGCGGCGCTGCCGACGCCCCGGGCGACCATCGCCCCCGAGGCGAGCTGGCACTGCAGGATCTCGAGGTTGGTCGGGTTGTCGTCGACGACCAGCACGCGGCGGCCGGCCAGCACGGGGGCGACTGCCGTGCCGCCCTGCGCGGAGCACCCGACCCGAAGCGTGAACCAGAACTGCGATCCCTCCCGCAGCGCACTCGTGACGCCGATCTCGCCGCCCATCATGTGAGTCAGCTGGCGCGAGATCGCCAGGCCGAGCCCGGTGCCGCCGTAGCGGCGCGTCGTGCTGCCGTCGGCCTGGGTGAACGGATCGAAGATGCGCTGGCACAGCTCGGCATCGATGCCGATGCCGGTGTCGCAGACGGTCATGCGCAACAGCGTGGCGCCGGGGCCGCTCGCCTCGACACCGACCTCGACGACGACCTCGCCCTGCGCCGTGAACTTGATCGCGTTGCCGATCAGGTTCGACAGCACCTGCCGGATTCGGCCGGGGTCGCCGCGCACGAAGCCCGGCACCTCGGCGCCGACATGCACCGCGAGCTCGATCCCCTTGGCGTCGGCCGCGCTCGCGAAGATCTGCAGCGTTTCGTCGAGCAGGGCGTGCAGGTCGAAATCGAGCTCTTCGACGTCGAGCATGCCGGCTTCGATCTTGGAGAAATCGAGAATGTCGTTGATCACCTGCAGCAACGCGATCGCCGAACGCTGCATCGTGCGCGCGTAGTGCTGGTCGCGTGCCGAGACGGCGCCGTCGAGCAGCAGCCCGGCCATGCCGAGGATGCCGTTCATCGGCGTGCGGATCTCATGGCTCATGTTGGCGAGGAACTCGCTCTTGGCGCGGCTCGCCGCGTTGGCGGCGTCGCGTGTCGCGATCAGCGCCAGCTCGGCCTCCTTCTCCTTCGTCACGTCGCGAGCGACGCCGCGGTAGCCCAGGAAGCTGCCGTCGGCAGCGAAGCGCGGCGTGCCGCTCACCAGGACCCAGCGCTCGTTTCCCGGAACGGTGCGGCGCAGCAGCAGGTCACGGAAGGGCTCGCGTCTGGCGAGCACGGCGCGGTGCGGGCCCCAGTCGTCGCCGGCGACCTCGGTATGCGGCAGATCCCAGCGCGTCTTGCCGACGTGCGCTTCGCGCGGGATACCGCCGGAGTTGTGCGCGCCTTCGGTGATCTGCACGAAACGACACTCGCTGTCCTGCTCCCAGAACCAGTCCGACGACAGCCTCGTCAGCGTCCGGAATCGCTCCTCGCTGGCGGCGAGGTCGGCGCAGAGCGCGTTGCACCTCTCGATCTCGGCGCCGAGCTCCAGGTTCTTGCGGACGAGCTGCGCCGAGCGCGCGGCCTCATCGTCGGCAGCCCCGGCGCCGTCGCCGTGATGCCTGAGCTGTCGAAAGAAGTTGCGAAGCAGGGTGGGCACGGGTGGCATGGCGGCGCTGTACGAGGGTATCGGCTCGATTCCCGGACGGAGCAGCCTTGCGACGCGACCTGAGCCAGAATTCCGCGCACATCGTCACGGCACGTCGCCACATTGCGGCCGCTGGCGTGCCGGCAGAGGCGTCGGCCATCGCCTCTTCGACCTGGCGCGGTGCGCCGCGGAGGCGCGAGAATCGATGGCTCGGAAATTGAAAGGAACCCACCCATGACACGGCGTCTTGCCATTCGCTCTTTGTTCGCCGGCGCCGTCGCGGCGGCCCTCGCCGGTCCGGCCCAGGCGCAATCCAACGCGCCGTTCAAGATCGGTTTCATCCTGCCCATGACCGGCCAGTCGGCCTCCACCGGCAAGCAGATCGAAGCCGCGATCAAGCTCTGGCAGGCGCAGAACGGAACGACGGTGGCCGGCCGCAAGGTCGAGGTCATCCTCAAGGACGACGCTGGCGTCGCCGACACGACGCGGCGGATCGCGCAGGAGATGGTCGTCAACGACAAGGTCGATGTCCTCGCCGGCTTCGGACTGACGCCGCTCGCCCTCGCCACGGCGCCGATCGCGACGCAGAGCAAGACGCCGATGGTCGTCACCGCGGCCGCGACCTCGATCATCACCGCGCAATCTCCCTACATCGTGCGAACCAGCTTCACGCTGCCGCAGGTGACGGTGCCGATCGCCGACTGGGCCGCCAAGCATGGCATCAAGAAGGTCGTCACCTTCGTCGCGGACTACGGCCCGGGCCTCGACGCCGAGAAGTTCTTCAAGAGCCAGTTCCAGCTCAACGGCGGCCAGGTGATCGGCGAGATCCGCTCGCCGCTCAGGAGCCCCGACTTCGCGCCGTTCCTGCAGAAGGTCGCCGACCTGAAGCCGGACGCGGTGTTCTGCTTCCTGCCGTCGGGCCAGGGCGCGGCGTTCATGAAGCAGTTCGGCGAGCGTGGCCTCGACAAGTCGGGCATCAAGCTGATCGCCACCGGCGACGTCGTCGATGACGACCAGCTCAACGACATCGGCGACGTCGCGCTCGGCGTCGTCAACTCGCACCACTACTCGGCGGCGCACCCGTCGGCGACCAACAAGAAGTTCGTGCAGGCGTTCGAGGCGGCGAACAAGTTCCGCCCCAACTTCATGGCGGTGGCCGGCTACGACGGCATGCACGTGATCTACAACGCGCTCGCGGCGACCAAGGGCGCCGGCGGCGGCGATGCGCTGCTCGCCGCGATGAAGGGCCAGATCTTCGAGAGCCCGCGCGGGCCGATCCTGATCGACGCGCAGACGCGCGACATCGTCCAGGACGTCTACATCAGGAAGGTCGAGAAGCAGAACGGCCAGCTCTACAACGTCGAGTTCGACGTGCAGAAGGCGGTCAAGGACCCTGCGAAGACGAAGTGACGCGGCGGGCGGGTCGCGGCCGCGCCGGCGGCCCTCAGCGCTCGACCGCGAAGATGTGCGCCTGGATTCTGGCGTCGATCGGCCCGGCGCCGAAGCGCCGCGCGAGCGCTTCGGCGGCGACGCTGGTCGCTTCCTCCAGGCGGGACGGATCGCGCGCCTCGATCTCGCTGCGCAGCGGCGTGCCCTGGCAGTAGGCGACGGCCGCCTGGCGCGGCGACGGTGCGCGGCTGCGCGCCGCAAGGGTGTCGATCTGCGCCGGCGAAGCGAAACCGCCGAGGCGCAGGTCGCTCTCGATCGCCGCGACGTCGTGGTAGCCGTGCGGCGTTCGCGCCATGAAGCGCGGCGGGTCGTCGGGAAAGACGGTGGCGAGCGCGCGCGTCACTTCTTCGGCGATCTCGTTGACCTCGATGCGATCCCAGGCGTTGAAGAGAAAGAGACCGCCGGGCTTCAGCACGCGCCGGACCTCGGCATAGGCGGCGCCCTTGTCGGGAAAGAACATCACGCCGAACTGGCACACGACGGTGTCGAACTCGGCGTCCGCGAACGGCAGCTGCATGGCGTCGGCCTGGCGCCATTGCACCGGGCGCGCGGTGCCGATCTGCGCCGCGGTGTCGATCATTCCCGGGTTGAGGTCGGTGGCGACGATGGCCGCCGACTTGGGCAGGCGCGCCGCCATCGCGCGCGTGACGACGCCGGTCCCGGCGGCGATCTCGAGGATGCGCGACGGCGAGCGCTGCGCCAGCCGGTTCGCCAGATCCTCGGCATAGGGCGCGAAGATCAGCGGGACGAGGTAGTCGTCGTAGAGCTTCGGGATCGAGCCGGCGAAGACCTTGTCGAGGTCGGAGCTCATCGAGCGCCCCTTGCGCTCAATGGCGCGAGCCGAAGCTCGCCCCGCCTCAGGAGTTCGCGAGGTTGAAGTAGCGCGCTTCGAGCGCCTTGGCGCTGGTCAGACGCAGCCGGACGAGGACGCGTTCCCAGAACGTCAGCGGCTGGATCGTTCCGCTCGGCAACACCAGCACGGCACCGAGGATCGGCTCGTCTTCGATGCGGGATTCCTTGTACTCGCGCGTCTCGCTCATGCTGACTCCTGGATCGCTCTGATCGAGCTGTTTTTCCAATGTAACAGAGTGTGTTCACCGCGCCAGACCGCTCGTCGGATCGTCACATCGTCCTACCCAGGACGGCCAGGGCGTAGATGATGAAGGCGATCCAGGCAATCGTGAAGAGGATCGTTCGCGCCTTGAGCAGGCCGGTGCCGCTGATGTGAACGATCGCGTGGGCGAGGCGTGCATAGAAGTAGACCGCGGCGCAGCCTACCGTGAGCGGGGTCGACACGCCGACGGCATGTGCGATCAGCACCACCGCCGCGAACGGCGCGAAGTTCTCGACCGCGTTCACGTGCGCCCGGTTGGCGCGGCTCACCCACGGCGGCAACGGCGAGGTCGGCGCCACCTTGTAGGCTTCGTCGTCGAGAACGCCACGCGAAGTAACGTAGCCGATCACGACCGGGATCCAGAGGACCCCGGTGAGGATGGCGGTGAGCAACAGATAGAACAGCTCGGACTTCATGAGGTCTCCCCGATTCGAATGGTGGCGTAGCGTAGTCCCGGCCAAAGCGCCTGTCGAAGCGTTTCGGTTCGCCGTGCTCGGGGGTTCTCCCGGCTGCCCCTCGCTCCGCGCCGCGCCGAAACTAGCCGGATGCAACTTCGGCTCGAGGGCGTGAGCAAGCACTGGGGCACGGCGAAGGCGGTCGACCGCGCGAGCTTTTCTACCGAGTCCGGCAAGCTCGTCGTCCTGCTCGGCCCGTCGGGATGCGGCAAGTCGACGACCCTGCGCATGATCGCCGGCCTCGATACGCCGAGCGAAGGCCGGATCCTCATCGACGGTCGCGACGTCACCGGCGTCGCCCCCGCGGAGCGCCGCATTTCCATGGTCTTCCAGTCGTACGCGCTCTTTCCCCATCTGAGCGTCGCCGAGAACGTATTGTTCGGGCTCAAGGTGCGGCGCGAGCCCGCAGCCGAGCACGCGCGCCGGCTCGATCGCGTCGCGAAGCTGCTCGGCCTGACGGAACTGCTCGACCGCAAGCCCTCGCAACTCTCCGGCGGCCAGCAGCAGCGCGTCGCCCTCGGCCGCGCCATCATCGCCGAGACCCCCGTCTGCCTGATGGACGAGCCGCTCTCGAATCTCGACGCCCAGCTGCGCCAGGAGATGCGGCGCGAGATCCGCGGCTTGCAGCAGCAACTCGGCATGACCATGGTCTACGTCACCCACGACCAGACCGAAGCGATGAGCATGGCCGACCAGGTCGTCCTGCTGCGCGCCGGAAGGATCGAGCAGGACGCCGCCCCCGCCGACCTCTACGCGCGGCCGGCGACGGTGTTCGCGGCCCGTTTCATCGGCACGCCGCCGATGAACATCATCGCCGCGCCGGGTCGGCCCGATCTGAAGCTCGGCGTCCGGCCCGAGCACGTTCGCGTCGTCGCCGACGGCGGCGTGGAGGCGGTGGTGCAGAGCGCGGAATACCTCGGTGCCGATACGGTGGTCACGTGTTCGACATCGGCTGGCGGCATGCTCGCCGACACGGTCGCGGCACGCCTGTCCGGCCGCCATGTGCTCGCCGATGGCGCGCGCGTGCGCCTCGGCTGGAACGCCGAGGACACCCACTACTTCGATCACGCCAGCGGCCTGCGCCGCAACGACATCGTTCCCTTTCCCGTCTGATCACTCCGAGGACATACCCATGAAAGAGACCCTGAGCATCGCCTTCGCGGCGCTGGCCATCGGCGTCGCGACCCCGAGCGCGGCGCAGAAGGTCACCGAGATCAACTTCTACTACCCGGTCGCCGTCGGCGGCCCGGTGACGAAGACGATCGACCAGATGGCCGCCGACTTCGGCAAGGACAACCCCGACATCAAGGTCAACCCGATCTATGCCGGCACCTACCAGGAGAGCATCGTCAAGGCGCTCACCGCGACCAAGAGCGGCAAGCCGCCGCAGCTCGCCGTGCTGCTCTCGACCGACATGTTCTCGCTCATCGACGAGGACGCGATCGTGCCGATCGACGACATTGCCAAGAGCGCCGACGACAGGAAGTGGCTCGACGGCTTCTACAAGAGCTTCATGCTCAACAGCCGCACCGGCGGCAAGACCTGGGGCGTGCCGTTCCAGCGCTCGACGATCGTCCTGTACTGGAACAAGGACGCGTTCAAGGAAGCCGGCCTCGACCCGGAGAAGGGCCCGGCGAGCTGGGA
>JBDTPG010000121.1:0-8068 GCA_039932815.1 Caldimonas sp. | reverse complement strand
GCCGCGGTGTCGGTGTGCCAGGACCGGATCGCCGAGAAAGCCGCGTTCGCGAAGAGCGGCGTCGCCTGCGCGCCGCACGCGGCCATCGCCAGCGCGCGCGACGTCGACCGGGTCGCCGATTCGCTCCTGCCCGGGATCCTGAAGACGGCCCGGCTCGGCTACGACGGCAAGGGCCAGCAGGGCGTCGCCGATCGCACCGACCTGGCGGCCGCGTTCGCGACGCTCGGCGCGGTGCCGTGCGTACTCGAGCAGCGTCTGCCGCTGGCGGCCGAGCTGAGCGTGATCGTCGCCCGCAACGCGCAGGGCGACGTCGTTCACCTGCCGGTGCAGGACAACGTCCACGTCGCCGGCATCCTCGCGGTCACGCGCGTGCCGGCCCGCGCCGTCGTCGCAGCCGCCGTCCAGGGCGAGGCGATCAAGCTGGCGACGCGGCTCGCGCAGGCGCTCGACTACGTCGGCGTGCTGTGCGTCGAGTTCTTCGTCCTCGCCGACGGCTCGCTCGTCGCCAACGAGATGGCGCCGCGGCCGCACAACTCGGGCCACTACAGCATCGACGCCTGCGACATCTCGCAGTTCGATCTGCAGGTGCGCGCGATGACCGGCGCGCCGCTGGTCGCGCCCAGGCTGCATTCGCCCTGCGTCATGCTCAACCTGCTCGGCGACCTCTGGCAAGGCGGCCATGCGCCCGAGTGGCGCCAGGTGCTGGCCTTGCCCGGCGCCCACCTGCACCTGTACGGCAAGGACGAGGCGCGGCCCGGCCGCAAGATGGGCCACCTGACGCTGACCGCGGCGAGCCCGGCCGAGGCCGAGGCGCGCGCCGTCGAGGCCGCGCGCCGGCTCGGGTTGGCGATGGCGATCTAGGCGATGCGGCTCGACGGCCTCGACGCCGCGGCGATCGACCAGGCGGCGCGGCTGATCGCCGCCGGCGAGCTGGTCGCCTTTCCGACCGAGACCGTCTACGGCCTCGGCGCGCGTGCCGACAGCGACGCCGCGGTCGCCAGGATCTTCGCGCTCAAGGGCCGGCCGACCGGCCATCCGTTGATCGTCCACGTCGTCGACCGCGCCGGCGCCGATCGCTTTGCGGCGACGATCCCGCCGGTCGCCGAGCGCCTGATCGCCGCCTTCTGGCCCGGGCCGCTGACCGTCATCGTCGCGCGCCGGCCGGGCGTGGCGGATGCCGCCGCCGCGGGGCAGGGAACGATCGGCCTGCGCTGCCCGGCGCACCCGGTCGCGCACGCGCTCCTGGCCAAGGCGGCCGACGCCGGAGTCTTCGGCATCGCCGCGCCGAGCGCGAACCGGTTCGGCCGCGTCAGCGCGACCACGGCGGCGCACGTCGCCGAGGAGTTCGGCGACGCGCTGACCGTGCTCGACGGCGGTGCGGCGCGGATCGGCATCGAATCCGCCATCGTCGACTGTTCCACGGGCCGCCCGGTCCTGCTGCGCCCCGGCATGCTGACGCGCGAGCGGATCGCCGAGGCCGCCGGCGAGCATCCGCAGGACCCCGACCAGGCGTCTCCCCGCGCCCCCGGCACCCTCGCGGCGCACTACGCCCCGACGGCCAGGCTGCGCGTCATGCCGACCGAGATGTTGCGGACGGCGCTCGCGGTGCTCGGCGCGGAGCCGCTGAAGCTGGCGGTATATTCGCGATCGATCCCCTCGGGCGTCGCGACGGGCGCGGTGCACCGGCGCATGCCGGCGCGGCCCGAGCAGGCGGCGCACGAATTGTTTTCGATCCTGCGCGAACTCGACCGCGAGGGCGTGCATCTGATCTGGGTCGAGGAGCCGCCGCCCGGTCCCGAATGGGACGGGGTCCGCGATCGGCTCAGCCGCGCGGCGGCATCCTGATCCCGATCATCCCCATCTGGAGCTTTTGGAATGACAGTGAATTCGAGAGACAAGCGCCGGCGCGCGCTGGGTGCCGTCGCGGCGCTGGCGACGGCCCTCCTGGCCGCCTGCGGCGGCGGCGAACAGACGACGCATTTCCGCGCGTCGCGCGTGGTGGTCTTCGGCGACGAAACGAGCCTGATCGTCGATACCAAGGGCGATGCCAACGGCAGCAAGTACACGGTCAACGCGACGGTGTCGACGACCGATCTGACGCTCGTCTGCAGCGCCAATCCGAACTGGGTGCAGAGCGTCGCCGCGCTGTACGGCCTGGTCTTTCCGGAGTGCAATCCGGGCCCGAACCCGGTGGTCGCGCCGACCAGCCGCATGCGCGCCGCGCTCGGCGCGCGTGCGGCCGATCTGGGCGCGCAGATCGACGCCCAGCAGGCCGCAAGCCCGCTCGGCGCCGGCGACATGGTCACGGTTCTGGTCGGCCAGTACGACATCCTCGCCGAGTACCGGAACTACCCGGTGCAGAGCGAAGCCCAGCTCATCGCCAACGTCGAGGCCGAGGGTGCCGAGGTCGGCCGCCAGGTCAACCGGCTCGCCGATCTGGGCGCCAAGGTGATCCTGTCGAGCATCATCGACGTCGGCGTCACGCCGTACGCGGCCGCGGAGCGAACCGCGAACACCGACGCCGATCGCGCCGCGCTGCTCACCCGGATGAGCCAGCGCTTCAATGCCTCGCTGCGCGCGACCATCGTCAACGACGGCCGCAAGATCGGCCTGATCCTGCTCGACGAGTTCGTCACGACGGTCGCCAAGTTTCCGGGCCTGCTCGGCTTCACCAATGCCAGCCAGGGGGTCTGCGACCTGACGAAGTCGACGCTGACGCCGCCGTCGACGCTCGACTGCACGACGCAGACGCTCATCGCCAACGGCAGCGCCGCGTACCTCTGGGCCGATAACCTGCACCTGAGCGCGTCGGCGCAAAACCAGCTCGGCAGCAGCGCGATCCAGCGCGCCCAGAACAACCCCTTCTAGGGCGGATCCGCGGGGGCGATCGGCGCGAGCGCAGGCGCATCGCTCGCTGCCCACTCGACGATCGCGTCGAGCGCCGGCCGCGCGGCGTTGGCATTCGGGTGGTTGACGATGGCGACGACGGCATAGCGCCGGCCCGAGTCGGCGAGCACGTAGCCGGCGACGCCGACGACGTCGCGCAGCGATCCGGTCTTCAGGTGGGCGCGGCCGGGAACGCCCTTCGAGCGCCGCAGCGTGCCGTCGATGCCGGCGACGGGCAGCGAGCTCATCAGCTCGGGCATGACGGCGCTCGACCACGCCGCCTGCAGCAGGCGGCCGAGGAGGGCCGCGCTCAGGCGCGAATCGCGTGACAGGCCCGAGCCGTTGGTGATCACGGCGCCGTTCGCCGCCGCGCCGACGCGGCCGCGCAGCCACTGGCGCACGACCTCGCGCGCGATCTCGGGCGTGCCGGCGTTGCGCTGGGTGGCGCCGAGCGTGAGGAAGAGCTGCTGCGCCATCACGTTGTTGCTGAGCTTGTTGATGTCGCGGATCACTTCGGCGAGCGTCGGCGAGCGCAGCTCGAAGCTCGGCGTCGCCGCCGGCGCGGCACCTTCGCGGACGACGCCCGTCAGCTTGCCGCCGAGCTCGGCCCACAGCCCGGCGAGGGCGCGCTCGTTGTAGCTCTTCGGGTCGGCGTAGGCGAGCGGCCAGACCTTCTCGCCGCAGGCGACCTGGAACGCGCCCGCCAGGTGCATTCGCGCCGGGTCGGCGAGCTCGGCCTTCAGCGCACCGCGCCAGTCGTCGCACGGGCCGGAGGTGAGCGGCACGGTCGCATCGACGCGCACGCCGGCGAGCGGCGGATCGACGGCGATCGTCGCCACGCCGCGCCCGGGCTCGGGCGTGAAGGTGAGCAGCACGGCGCGGTAGTTGAGCAGCAGCGCGTCGGCGCCGGCGTTGTAGGGCCGGAGCGGCTCGCCGTCGAAATCGGCGGGGTTGATCTCGCCGGGAACGAAGGCACTGCGGTCGAGGACGATGTCGCCGCGGATCTCGCGCACGCCCGCCTGCTGGACGCGCCGCAGCAGCAGCCATATGCGCTCGAGGACGAGCTTGGGATCGCCGTTGCCCTTGATGACGAGGTTGCCGGTGAGCACGCCGTCGGCGATCGTTCCCTGCAGCCACACCGGCGTCGACCAGGTGTAGGCCGGGCCGAGCAGCTCGAGCGCCGCGAAGGTCGTGACGAGCTTCATCAGCGACGCCGGATTGACGGGCTTGTCGGCCTGCCAGGCCAGGCGCGGGCGCGCCGCGTCGACTTCCTGCACCCAGGCGACCATGGCGTCGCGCGGCACGCCGCCGCGCGCGAGCGCCGCCTCGACCGTGCGCGGCAGGTTGCGCGAGTCGACGGGCCTGACTCCGTGCGCAGGCTCGGAGGGCGCCGACCAGCCGGAGGGCGCGGCGGCGACGGCAAGAAGCGCGGTCATCGCGAGCGCGAAGTGCCGGCCGAGGGCGCGAAAACACGGTGCGGTCGAGGCGTTGGATCGCGATCGCATGCGCCGATGATCGCATCGATCGGCGCGTGATCGGGGTCGGGTGGCGCCGCTAAACTCGTCGCGATGAGACTTATCGGCGTTGTTCCGGCGCCGCCATCGCCGTGGCGACGCTGATCGCCTTCGACACCGCGACCGAGCGCATGACGATCGCCCTCGGTCAGGGTGATCGCGTCTTCGCGCACGACGGCGAGGGCGGCGCGCGCTCGTCGACGACGTTGCTGCCGGCGATCCTCGCCCTGCTCGGCGATGCGGGCATCGCGGTCGCCGACCTCGACGCGATCGCCTTCGGCCGCGGCCCCGGCGCATTCACGGGCCTGCGCACCGCGTGCTCGGTCGCGCAGGGGCTCGCCTTCGGCGCCGGCAAGAAGGTCCTGCCCATCGACAGCCTGCTCGCGGTCGCCGAAGACGCGCGCGGCGACGCGGCGCGGCTGCGCGTGTGGGCCGTCATCGACGCGCGCATGGACCAGATCTACGCTGCGGAGTACGAGCACGACGGCGGCCGCTGGACGACGCTGGTCGAGCCCTTCCTCACCGACTGCGACGCGCTCGCGGCGCGCTGGCGCGAAGCGCCGCCGGCGGCGATCGCGGGCAATGCGCTCGCGGCCTTCGGCGATCGCCTCGCCACGGGTGCAGCGCAACTCTTTCCGGCGGCAACGCCGAGCGCGCTCGCGCTGCTTCGACTCGCCGGGCTCCAGTGGGCCGATGGCGCCGCCGTCGATCCGGCGCTGGCATTGCCCCTCTACGTCCGCGACAAGGTCGCCGACACGGAAACGGAGCGCGCCGCGCTGCGCTCGAAAGGGGCTCCAAAGGAGCCCGCCCCTCCCTCGCGGAGGGAGGGGAGCGAAGCGGGGAGGGAGCAATCCTGTCAGGCGAAGCGGAGCGCGCCATGAGCGCGCGCATCGATTCGGGGATCGCAGTGGTCCGGCCGATGACGATCGCGTCGCTGGAGGGCGTGCTCGAGCTGGAGAACGAGGTCTATGCGTTTCCGTGGACGCGCGGCAACTTCGTCGATTCGCTCGTCGCCGGCTACACCGCGTGGACGCTTAACCTTGTCGACGGCGAGCTGATCGGCTACTGCGTCGCGATGGCGGGCGTCGACGAGATGCACCTGCTCAACATCACCGTCGCGCCCGCGGCGCGGCGGCGCGGCCATGCGCGTCGGCTGCTCGCCGAGCTCGTGCAGCAGTGCCGGCTGCGCCAGGCGAGCCGCCTCTGGCTCGAGGTGCGCGAGAGCAACGCGCAGGCGCGTGATGTCTATCGCCAGCTTGGCTTCGCCCCGGTCGGACGAAGGAAGGGCTACTACCCGGCATCTGAAGGCCGGCGCGAGGATGCCGTCGTCATGAGCCTCGACGTCGGCGCGCAAGGCGCTCCCCATGCGCTGGACTGAGCGCCAGCGCGCGATGCTGCGCGAGATGGGCATCCCTCTCTGGGCGCCCGATGTCGATGCGCAGGTAGCGGTCGCCACGGCCGTCGCCGAGGTCGCCGCGCCGGTGGCCGCGCCGGCGCGCGAGGACACCGGCGCCGCCGTCGCGCCAACGCGAACGCGCCTTCCCGAACCGGCCGCGGCGCGCCTGCCGGGGCTCGCGCCCGCCGACTGGCTCGTCGTCGCCGAGCCGCTCGACGAGGCCGATCCGCAGCAGCAGCAACTGCTCGACAACATGCTGCGCGCCATCGGCGTCGGCCTGATCGCGCCGGGCCGCGAGCGGCGCGCCGTCTTCTGCGCGCTCGTCGGTGGCGGCGCGAACGGCAAGACGTCGGCCGCCGATCAGGCGATGCTGGAGGCGTCGATCGCAACGGTCGCGCCGCGCTGCGTGCTCGCCTTCGGCCGCCACGCTGCCGCCGCGCTGCTCGGCGACGACACGCCGCTCGGGGGTTTGCGCGGCCGCGCGCACGTGCATGCCGGCGTGCCGGTCGTGGTCACGTTCTCGCTCGCGTTCCTGCTGCGCCACCCGGCCGAGAAGGCGAAGGCGTGGGCCGATCTCTGCCTCGCGGTCGGCTCGCTCGCCGACGCCACCGCCTGAGCGGCGTCAGCGCTTCACCGGCCGCTTCCAGCCGCGAATCGTCGCCTGGCGTGCGCGCGCCACCGTCAGCTCGCCGGCCGGCGCGTCCTTGTTGATCGTCGAGCCGCCACCGATGGTCGCGCCGGCGCCGATGTCGACCGGCGCGACGAGGACGCAGTTGCTGCCGATGTGGGCGTCGGCGCCGATCGTCGTCCGGTGCTTGTTGGCGCCGTCGTAGTTGGCGGTGATGCTGCCGGCGCCGTAGTTGACGCGCGCGCCGACGTCGCTGTCGCCGAGGTAGGCGAGGTGGTTGGCCTTGGCGCCGTCGCCGAGGGTCGAGTTCTTGATCTCGACGAAGTTGCCGACGTGCACATCGGCGCCGAGCACCGCGCCGGAGCGCAGGCGCGCGTAGGGGCCGACGCTGGCGCGCGGGCCGACGCTGGCGCCGAGCGCCTCGCCGTCGATGTGGGTATAGGGCCGGATCGTCGCACCCGCGCCGATGCGCGCATTTCTGATCAGGCAGTAGGCGCCGACGCGAACGCCGTCGCCCAGCTCGACCGCGCCTTCGAAGATGCAGCCGACGTCGATCTCGACGTCGCTGCCGCAGCGCAGCTCGCCGCGCTGGTCGAAACGGGCCGGGTCGGCGAGGCGGACGCCGGCGGCCATCAGCCGCGCCGCGGCGGCGAGCTGATGGCGCCGCTCGAGGTCGGCGAGTTGGGCCGGGCTGTTGACGCCGAGCACCTCGGTCTCGCTGCCGGCGCCGACGCCGACGACCTCGACGCTCTCGCCGACCGCGCTCGCGACGACATCGGTCAGGTAGTACTCGCCGGCGGCGTTGTCGTTGCGAAGCGCGGCCAGCCAGCGCTTGAGCGCACGCGTCGGCGCCGCCATCACGCCGGTGTAGACCTCGCGGATCGCGCGCTGCTCGGCGGAGGCATCCTTCTCTTCGACGATCGCGACGATCGACGCGCTGCCGGCCTTCGTCGCCGCGCGGACGATGCGGCCGTAGCCGCGCGGCTCGGCGAGCTCGACCGTGAGCAGGGCCAGGCGTTGCGCCCCGGCGGCGGCGACCAGGCGCTGCAGCGTCTCGGTCTCGATCAGCGGCACGTCGCCGTTGAGGACGAGCGTCGTGCCGTCCTCGTCGAGGAGAGGCGCCGCCTGCTGAAGGGCGTGGCCGGTGCCGAGCTGCGGCTGCTGGCGCACGAAGACGAGGCCGGGCGCCTGGGCGCTCCGCTCGACCTCTTCGGCGCCGTGGCCGGTGACGACGATCGTGCGGGTTGCCCCCAGGCCGGCAGCGGCGCCGAGAACATGCTGCAATAAGTGGCGCCCGCCGAGCGTGTGCAGGACCTTCGGTCGCGCGGACCGCATCCGCGTACCCTGACCCGCTGCCATGATCACGACGTTCAACACCATGCCGACATCCGCGTTGCGCCGATCCTTCGTCCGGCGCTCGATTATCGCGGCGCTGGCGACGGCCCTCCTCGTCGCGCTGCCGGGATGCAGCCTGATCAAGCTCGGCTACGGCCAGGCGAGCGCGCTCGCCTTTCGCTGGCTCGACCGCTATGTCGACTTCGGCAACGAGCAGTCGCTGAAGGTGCGCGCCGCGCTCGACGACGCCCTCGCCTGGCACCGGCGCACCCAGCTGCCCGACTATGTGCAGCTGCTCGCCCGCGCCGA
>JBDTPG010000120.1:0-8109 GCA_039932815.1 Caldimonas sp. | reverse complement strand
GCGTGAAGGCGCGCGTCGCCGCGGCGTCGAGCAGGCCCGGGCCGATCAGCACGGCGTCGACCTTCGCGAGGTGCGCCTCAAGTCTGGCTAGCGCGTCCGTGGTCGGGCCACCTGCCTCGGTTTCGGCCAATGCGACGACACGTGCTTCGGCGAGGGCGAGGGCGGTGCTAGGGGCGATGCTCGCGCCGGTCGCCACCAGCAGCTTGCCGGCGCCTGCGCGCAACGCCGAGATCGCGGCGAGCACCGCCGCGCCCGGCATCTCGCGGCTGCCCGCGATCACCAGGGTCGAGCCTCGCTCTTCCTTGTCGGCATCGCCGTCGGGCCGCGGCAGGGGCCAGGCGCGCAGCAGGCGTGCATCGATGTCGACGGTCGCGCCGATCTCGGCGGCAATCACGATTTGGGCGCCGCCGGAATGTCCGGCGCGGCGGTGACGGGCGCGCCGGCCTCGCGCAGCGGCGACACGAAGTTCTCGAGCTGCCTGACGAGCTTGCCGCGCCGGCCCGCATGCGGATCGAAGGCGTACGAGGTGATGCCGCAGTTGGGAACGTCGCCGAGGCGGTCGATAGCGAGGATCTTCTCCTCGTCGAGGCGCTCGAGCAGGTAGCGCAGGCAGTTGACGATCACCTGGTGGGCGACGACGAGGACGCGATCGCCGCGGTACTCGCGCGTCAGCATGTCGAGGAAGCTGCGCAGGCGCAAGATCACGTCGCACCAGCTCTCGCCGCCGGGCGGGCGGAAGTAGAACTTGCCCACGTGCAGGCGTTGCTCGGCGAGGTCGGGGTACCTGGCGCGGATGCCGAGCGGCGTCAGCCGGTCGAGGATGCCGAATTCCTTTTCGCGCAGGCGCTCGTCGCGCACGCAGGCGATGGTCTCGTCGTCGTCGACGGCGGACAGCGGCTCGCCGTCGCGGCAATGCAATGCGTCGAGGACGCGATCCGCGGTCTGGCGCGCACGCACGTAAGGCGAGCTCAGCACGATCCCGGGCCGCTCGTCGCGCGGCAGCGCCGCGAACCAGTCGCCGAGCGCATCGGCCTGCTGTTCGCCCAGCGAAGAGAGCGGCACGTCGACGTCGCGGTGGGCCAGCGCAATGGTCGCCAGTCCGCCCGCCTCGGCGGCGTCACGGGCGACGTTGCCTGCACTCTGGCCGTGTCGGACGATCCACAGCGTGTGCGGCCATTTCTGTTCCAAGTCGTTGCCTTTCCGGTCGGTCTTCGGGCCTGCCGGGCGAGTCGGGCGAGCGGTTCATGGCAGCGAGGCGTGCAGCAACGGCCGTGCCCGCGGCCCGCGTCGGCGGTGTAGGCTGAGGCGTGGGCGTCGACCCGACGCCCCTGCTTCCCGCTTTCGAGGACCACGACCATGAACGACCTTTTTTCCCTGGCCGGCCGCAGCGCGCTCGTCACCGGCGGATCGCGCGGCATCGGCCGCATGATCGCCGCCGGCTTCCTGAAGGCCGGCGCGCGCGTCGTCTACATCTCGTCGCGCAAGGCCGACGCGTGCGACGCGACGGCGCGCGAGTTGTCGTCGCTCGGCAAGTGCGTCTCGTTGCCGGCCGACGTGTCGGACGCGCAAGGCGTGCAGGCGCTCGTCGCGGCGTACGCGCAGCACGAGTCGTCGCTCGACATCCTGGTCAACAACGCCGGTGCCGCCTGGGGCGAGGATTTCGACACCTTTCCCGAGAAGGGCTGGGACAAGGTGGTCGACCTGAACCTGAAGACGCCGTTCTTCCTCACCCAGGCGCTCGCCGGGCCGCTGCGCAAGTCGGCGAGCGCCGAGCGGCCGGCCAAGGTCATCAACATCGCGTCGATCGACGGGATCTCGGTCAACCCGCAGGAAACCTATTCCTACGCCGCGAGCAAGGCCGGCCTGATCCAGCTGACGCGGCGCATGGCGCTTCGGCTGGCCAAGGAGCACGTCATCGTCAGCGCGATCGCGCCCGGAGCGTTCGCGTCGGAGATGAACCGCGATGCGCGCGACCGCGCCGACGCGGTCAAGGCACGCATCCCGTCAGGGCGGATCGGCGTCGACGACGACATGGCGGGCGCGGCGATCTACCTCGCCTCGCGCGCCGGCGACTACGTCGTCGGCTCGACGCTGGTCGTCGACGGCGGCGTGACGCACGCCCGCTGAAGCACGCTCCCGGCGCGTTCCCTTTGTCCGCGTACGGACAATCCATTGCTTTTTGTACGTATATGGACTAAATTTCGCGCGCACCCCGAGCCGAGGGGTGGTCTGCCGGATCGATGAGCGCTCTTCTCAAGCCCGATGTTCCTGCCGTCGACCTGACGTCGGCACGCGCCGCCGGCGCCGCGCTGCGTACCTTCTTTCGCCTCGCCGACGCCTGGCAGCTCTCGGTGGCCGAGCAGACGACGCTGCTCGGCGTCGCCCGCACGACGCTTTACCAATGGAAGCAGGGCAAGGTCGCACCGCTCGATCGCCACCTGCTCGAGCGCCTGTCGCACTTGTTCGGCATCTATTCCTCCCTGCAGATCCTCTTTCCGGCGACGCGGCGCGCCGACGAATGGCTGCGCAAGGCCAACAGCGCGCCGCTGTTCGGCGGCCGCACGGCGCTCGACCGCATGCTCGCCGGCCAGGTCGCCGATCTCTACGTCGTCCGCCAGTACCTCGACGCGCAGCGCGGCGGCAAGGCATGATCGACGCGAGCAAGGTCGAGGTTCGGCGTGTCTCGTGGCGGCCGTCGTACCGGCTGATCCCGTCGCGCTATCCGACGGTCGGCCTCTACGACGCGATCGCCGAGCCCGCCGACCTCGACGTCGTCTTCGCGATCGAGGCGCTCGCCAACCCGCGCATCCGCGACGAGATCGGCGAGTTGTCGCTCGTCCCGAAGGACGAGCGCCTCAGCGGCCCGGGCGCGACGCCGGTGATGGCCGCGTTCACGCACCTCAATCCGGAAGGCTCGCGCTTTTCCGACGGCACTTATGGCGTCTACTACGCGGCGCACTCGCTCGAAACGGCGATCGCCGAGGTGAGCCATCACCGCGGCGTGTTCCTGCGTCGCACTCAGGAGGCGGCGATCGACGTCGACATGCGCCTGATCACCGCCAGCGTCGAGGCCGAGCTGCACGACCTCCTCCCGGCCGAAGGCGATGCGCCGGCGAACTCGGATCGCTACGCCGCGGTCCTCGACCCCGACGACTACGGTCCTTCGCAAAGCCTCGGCCGGCGCCTGCGCGCGGCGCAGAGCTGGGGCATCCGATATCCGAGCGTGCGCCACGCCGGCGGCGAGTGCGTCGGCATCTTCCGGCCGCGCGCGCTGCGCCACGCCAAGGCGGCCGCGCATCTCGCCCTGCACTGGGACGGGCAGCGCATCACGCACTGGTACGAGAAGCGCAAGCCGCACGAGGTCAACGATTGACGACAGGCGCGCCGCGCCAGCGATCGTCGCGGCCGCGACGCGCGTCAGCTAGACCGTCGAGCGCGGCTGGCGTCCGCGAACCGGGTACGCCGGATCGGTATACCCCGGCGTCGACGCATGGCCCGGCGCGACCAGCGAATCGACCAGCGCTTCGTCCGCGGCGTCGAACGGCGCGTCCAGTGCGGCGATGTACTCCTGCCATTGCGCCAGCGTCCGGGGCCCGGCGATCACGCCGTGCACGAGGGCGTTGTTCCAGACCCAGCCGAGCGCGAACTGGAGCGGCGTGCGGCCGCGCGTCGCGGCGTGCTCGACGATGCGCCCGGCAGCAGCCAGCGACTCGGGCCTGAACTCGGTCTGCAGGATGCGCGGGTCGTTGCGGGCGGCGCGCGAACCTTGCGGCGGCGCTCCGCCGGGTGCGTACTTGCCGGTGAGGACGCCGCGCGCGAGCGGGCTGTAGGCGACGACGCCGACGCCGTAGTGCGCGCAGCACGGCAGCAGCTCGGTCTCGATCGCGCGGGTCATCGCGTTATAGGGTGGCTGGCAGACGATGGGCGCCTGCACGCCGGCGGCGCGGCACGTCTCGACCATGCGGGCGACGTTCCAGGCGCGAAAGTTGGAGATGCCGAAGTAGTGCACCTTGCCGGTCGAGAGCAGGTGCCCCATCGCCGCGACCGTTTCCTCGAGGGGCGTCGTCGCGTCTTCGCGGTGCAGGTAGAGGACGTCGATCCAGTCGCTGCCGAGCCGCTTCAGGCTCGCGTCGACGGCGCGGATCATGTGGCGCCGCGACAGCCCGCGGTCGTTCGGATCGGTGCTGGTCGGGTTGGCGAGCTTGGTCGCGAGCACCCAGCGTTCGCGGTCGGCAGCGATCAGTCGGCCGGTGATCCGCTCCGACTCGCCGCCGGCGTAGGCGTCGGCGGTGTCGATCGCGTTGACGCCGGCGTCGCGGGCCGCGGCGACGATTCGGCCGGCTTCGCTTTCGTCGGTCTGGTCGCCGAACATCATCGTGCCGAGCCAGAGCCGGGTGACCTTGAGGCCGCTCGCGCCGAGCGGCGTGGCGGGATGGCGGGTGTCAGCCATGGCGAGCTTCGGAAGGGGTCGGATGGGCGGCGACGAATCGGTCGCGAAGCTCTCGTTTCAGGATCTTGCCGATCGCACTGCGCGGCAGGTCGTCGACGATCTCGAGGAACGCGATGCGCTGGGTCTTGCCGACCCGCTCGTTGGCCCATGCGCGCAGCGCCTCGGCGTCGACGCGCGCGCCGTGGCGGGCGACCACCCACGCGGCCGGCGTCTCGCCCCAGCGCTCGGACGGCACGCCGGCGACCGCGGCCTCGGCGACGTCGGCATGCAGGCGCAGCACCGCCTCGAGGTCGCTCGGATAGAGGTTGAAGCCGCCGCTGATGATCATGTCCTTGCGCCGATCGACGAGCGTGAGGAAGCCCTCGTCGTCGAAGCGGCCGACGTCGCCGGTGCGGATGAAGCGCTTGCCCTCGGCGTCGAACCATTCCGCCTCGGCGGTCTTCGCCGGCTGGCCGTGGTAGCCGGCCATCATTCCGGCCGAATGGCCGACGACCTCGCCGGTCGCGCCGCGCGGCAGCTCGTGGCCGGCTTCGTCGATCAGGCGAATATCGTGGCCCTCGGCGGGCTGGCCGACGGTGTGCAGCTTGTCCGGATGCTCGTGCGCGGCGAGAATGCAAGTGCCGCCGCCTTCGGTCATGCCGTAGAACTCGACCAGGCCGCCCGGCCAGCGCGCGACGACGTCGGCCTTCAGCGCCGCCGCGAACGGCGCGCTGGTGCAGAACTTCATGTGGAAGGACGACAGGTCGTGCTCGCCGAAGCGCGGGCTCGCCATCAGTCGCTGGTACTGCACCGGCACGAGCATGGTGTGGGTGACCCGATGCTTCGCCGCCAGCGCTAGGTAGCGGTCGACGTCGAACTTCTCCGTCAGCACGACGGTGCCGCCGAAGGCGACGGTCGGAAAGAACACCACGAGCGTCGTGTTCGAGTACAGCGGCGTCGCCAGCAGCGTCACCGTCGCCGGCGAGTAGCCGAAGCGGCCGCCGCGCATGACGTGGGTCCAGCGCATGCCGTGCGGCTGGACGATGCCCTTGGGCGTGCCCGTCGTCCCGGACGAATAGATGATGTTGAACGCCATCCCGGGCCGGATCGCGACCGCCTTCGGTGTGCTGCCGGCGGGCGCGAGCCAGGCGTCGAAGACGGCGCCGGGCGCCGCCGCGTCGAGCGAGATGCGCTTCGGCAGATCGGCGCCATTGCCGACCACCTCGGCAGCGCTCGCGTCGACGAAGAGCAGGCGCGCGCCGGCGTCGGCGATCATCGAGCGAAAGCTCGCGGGCGTGACCGACGCCGCGAGCGGCGCGACGACGACGCCGGCGCGCAGCGCGCCGAGAAAGATCGCCGCGTAGCGGGTCGAGTTGAGGGCGCAGACGGCGATCGCCTCGCCGGGCGCGACGCCGTCGCGCTGCAGCGACGCGGCGACGCGGTCCATGAGCGCGTCGAGCGCGCCGTAGTCGAGCGAGCGGGTCGCGTCGACGATCGCCGCGTGGCCCCGCTGGGCTCGTGCGTGCTCGCGGATCAGCTCGACGATCGGGCGAAATGGCAGGTCGGTCGCGTCGGCGCCGGCCGCGGGGGCGGGATCTGTCATGGCGATGGGTCCGGGTCCGGGTCCGTGGCCGGCCGCACCATGCGGTCGAGGAGGCGGTCGAGCGCCCCTTCGAGGTCATCGCAGCGGCCGGTGTGGACGGCGGAGGTCTGGATGATGGTGCTGCGCGGCGCGACCAGCCAATGGAAGCGTTCGCGCAGCGAGAGGCGGCCGATGGCGCCGGCCGGCGCGCCGCCGGCGCAGACCGCGGCGATCGCGGCAAGCGTCGTGCGCACGGCGTTCAGGTCGACGTTCGGATCGAGCGCGAGCAGGCGCTTCTCGTCGACCGCGAAGCGTGCCGCGAGATAGTCGGTGGCGTCCGACGAGACGATCGCGCCGACGTTGACGAACTCGCCGCGCTCGACGCGCGGGACGACGCGAACGATCGCGTAGTCATACGTGCAGGGATCGGGCACGGGCCGCCTCCTCTGCGAAGACGCGCGGCGCGCGAAGGCGCTGCGCGAAGTAGTCGGCGTAGGCGGCGCGGTGCGCGGCCCGGCTGGCGAAGTGAGGATCGTCCTCGAGCCAGTCGTCCGGGATGAGCGCCGTGATCGCGGCGATGCGCTCGCTCGTCAATCGCGCCGCCAGCGCCGCGTCGGCGGCACCGAGATCGCCGGCGAACGGCAGCAGGACGTGATCCTTGATCGCCGGAAACGAGCTGGTCGCGCGCGCGCCGAAATCCGCCGACGACGAATGATGGAAGTAGAGCGCGGCGCCGTGATCGATCAGCCAGAGCTTGTCGTGCCAGACGAGCATGTTGGTGTTGCGGGGAGTGCGATCGAGGTTGGTGACGAACGCGTCGAACCACACCACGCGCGAGGCGAGCCCGGCATCGGGCTGCCAGGCGAGCGGGTCGAAAGCGACCGAACCCGGCAGGTAGTCGAGCGCGAGGTTGAGGCCGCTGCTGCCGTCGGCGGCGCCGGCGCTGGCGCGGATCAGATCCTGGATCTCGGCATCGGGCTCGGTGCGCGCGAGGTCGGCGTCGACGCAGGCGAACACGATCTCGGGCACCGGCAACCCGGCGGCGCGGGCGATCTCTCCGGCGACGAGCTCGGCGATCAACGCCCGCGGCCCTTGCCCGGCGCCGCGGAATTTCAGGACGTAGAGACCGTCGTCGTCGGCCTCGACGATGGCCGGCAGCGACCCGCCCTCGCGCAGCGGCGTCACGTAGCGGGTCGCGCGCACGGTCCTCACGTCTGCCCCGGCGAGACCAGCGAATGGGTGCGGTACGTCATGAACGCGAGGTAGGCGGCCAGACCGAAGTAGAGGGCGAGGTACTCGAGGCGGCGCCGCGGCGAGATGCTGTAGTAGCGCTCGTTCTCCGGAGCCTTGGGGTCGTACTTCCAGGCCTTGACGAGCTGCGGCGCGGCGATCAGGGCGATCAGCAGCAGCATCGGATTGGGATGCCAGAGGAACAGCGCGCCGAGCAGGGGCACGCCGGCGAACCAGATTCGCGGCGAGAGCACGGCCGTGATGCGCCCGCCGTCGAGCGGCGAGATCGGCAGCAGGTTGAAGAGGTTGAGGAAGAAGCCCGAGTAGGCGACCGCCATCAGCCAGCGCGGCCCGCCGTCGTCGGCGGCCAGGTAGCACAGGATGGCGGCGACGGTGCCGACGAGCGGCCCGGCGAACGCGACGTAGGCTTCGGTCTCGACGTCGCGCGGCTGCTCCTTGAGGTCGATCCAGGCGCCGACGAAGGGGATGAAGGTCGGCAGGCCGACCGCGAGCCCGCGCCGGCGCGCCGCCAGGTAGTGGCCCATCTCATGCGCGAACAGCAGGGCGACGAAGCCGGCGGCGTAGCGCCAGCCGAAAACGAACGCATAGGCGACGAGCGAGATCAGCATCGTGCCGCCGCTTGCGAACAGCTTGCCGAGCTTGGCGCCCGACAGGACGAGGAGGAGAAGCTTGATCACGGGGAGCGCCGATTCTAGGAGCGGGTCTTGAAACCCCGCGCCGCGGCGCCATCTGCCGACGCGCCGCAGTGCGGCGCTCCGCCCCCGGGCGGCCTCTTCATTCGTGCCGGAACCGTCGATGGACAAGCAAACCCTTTCCTTCCAGGCCGAGGTCAAGCAGATCCTGCACC
>JBDTPG010000119.1:0-8221 GCA_039932815.1 Caldimonas sp. | reverse complement strand
TCTCGCTGATCCGCCTGATCCCGGGCGATCCGGTCGAGGCGCTGTCCGGCGAGCGAGGAATGACCGAGGAGCGCTACCAGCGGCTGATCCACGAGTTCGGCCTCGACCGGCCGCTGCCGGTGCAGTATGGCGAGTACGTCTGGCGCGCGCTGCATGGCGACCTCGGCATCTCGGTCGTCACCCACGAGCCGGTGTTCGCCGAGTTCGCGGCGCGCTTCCCGGCGACCGTCGAGCTCTCGCTCGTGGCGATGCTGTTCGCGCTGGTGATCGGCATTCCCGCCGGCATCGTCGCCGCGGTCAACCGCAACACCGTCTGGGACTACTCGGTGATGGGCGCCTCGCTCACGGGCTACTCGATGCCGATCTTCTGGTGGGGGCTGCTGCTGATCCTCACCTTCTCGGTCGGCCTCGGCTGGACGCCGGTGTCGGGGCGGCTGGCGATCCAGTACGACATCCCGGCGGTCACCGGCTTCATGCTGCTCGACTCCGTCCTGTCGGGAGACAAGGGCGCGTTCCGCAGCGCGCTGTCGCACCTGATCCTGCCGGCGATCGCGCTCGGCACGATCCCGCTCGCGGTGATCGCGCGCATGACGCGCTCGTCGATGCTCGAGGTGCTGCGCGAGGACTACGTGCGCACCGCGCGCGCCAAGGGCGCCGGCCGGATTCGCGTCGTCGCCGTCCACGCGCTCCGCAATGCCCTGATTCCGGTCGTGACGACGATCGGCCTGCAGATCGGCACGCTGTTCGCTGGCGCGATCCTGACCGAGACGATCTTCGCGTGGCCCGGCGTCGGCAAGTGGCTGGTCGAGGCGATCCACCGGCGCGACTACGCGGCGGTGCAAGGCGGCATCCTCTGCACGGCGACGATCATCATTGGCGTCAACCTGATCGTCGACGTGCTCTACGGCGTGATCAACCCGAGGATCCGCCACTCATGAGCGCGGTCCCGCCGCTCGCTGCCACGGTGTCCGTCGCGCCGCCGTCACCCGCGCGCGAGCTCTGGCGCGACTTCCGCAGGAATCGCGGCGCGGTCATCGGCCTCGCGGTCCTCGGCCTGCTGGTCTTCTGCGCGCTGTTCGCCGACATCGTCTCGCCGTACGACCCGAGCGAGCAGTTCCGCGACGCGACGCTGCGCCCGCCCTCGCTCGCGCCGGTCGGCGGCCACGTGTTCGTGCTCGGCACCGACCCGGTCGGCCGCGACGTCCTCTCGCGCCTGATCCACGGCACGCGCCTCTCGCTCGTCATCGGCCTGGTCTCGGTGGGGCTGTCGCTGTCGTTCGGCGTGCTGCTCGGCCTGGTTGCCGGCTTCTACCGCGGCCGGCTGCCGGAGTACGTCGTCATGCGGCTGATGGACGTGATGCTGGCGCTGCCGAGCCTGCTGCTCGCGGTCGCCGTCGTCGCCGTCCTCGGCCCGGGGCTCGCGAACGCGATGTTCGCGATCGCCATCGTCATGCTGCCGCACTTCGTGCGGCTGACGCGCGGTGCCGTCCTCGGCGAGCTCGCCAAGGACTACGTGCAGGCCTCGCGCCTGGCCGGCGCCGGCACCGCGCGGCTGATGTTCGACACCGTGCTGCCGAACTGCGCCGCGCCGCTGATCGTGCAGGCGACGCTCGGCTTCTCGTCGGCGATCCTCGACGCCGCCGCACTCGGCTTCCTCGGCCTCGGCGCGCAGCCGCCGACGCCCGAGTGGGGCTCGATGCTGGCGAGCGCGCTCGAGTTCATCCAGAGCGCGTGGTGGGTCGTGACGCTGCCGGGCCTCGCGATCCTGGTCACGGTGCTGGCCTTCAACCTCACCGGCGACGGCCTGCGCGACGCGCTCGACCCGAAGCTGAAGCGATAGGCATGGAGCCGCTGCTCGAGGTCGATCGCCTGCGCGTCGAGTTCGCGGCGGGCGACGTTTCGCTGGTCGCCGTCGACGACGTCAGCTTCTCGATTGCTGCGGGCGAGGTCCTGGGCATCGTCGGCGAATCGGGATCGGGCAAGAGCGTGACGGCGCTTTCCCTCCTCGGCCTCGTCGACGAGCCCGGCCGCGTCAGCGCGAACCGGCTCTCCTTCGCCGGCCGCGACCTGCAAACGATGTCCGGGCGCGAGCGCCGCGCCCTGCTCGGCGGCGAGATCGCGATGATCTTCCAGGATCCGACGTCGAGCCTGAACCCGTCGTTCACGGTCGCCTTCCAGCTGATGGAGACGATCGCGCTGCACGAAGGCGGCTCGCGAAGGGCGCGAAGAGCGCGCGCGTTGCAGCTGCTGAAGGACGTCGAGATCCCCGATCCCGGGCGCCGCCTCGACGCTTTCCCTCACCAGCTCTCCGGCGGCATGAGCCAGCGCGTCATGCTGGCGATGGCGATCGCCTGCAATCCGCGCCTGCTGATCGCTGACGAGCCGACGACCGCGCTCGACGTCACCGTGCAAGCGCAGATGCTCGCCCTGCTGCTGCGCCTGCAGCGCGAGCGCGGCATGGCGCTCGTCCTCATCACCCACGACCTGGGCGTTGTCGCCGAGGTCGCGCAACGCGTCCTCGTGATGTATGCGGGCCAGATCGTCGAGAGCGCTGCCGCCGCGGACCTGTTCGCGCAGCCGCGCCATCCGTACACCGAGGCGCTGCTCGCCTCGCTGCCCGAGCGCAACGTTGGCCGGCGCCGGCTCGCCTCGCTGCCCGGCGTCGTGCCGGGCGCCTTCGACCGCCCCGCGGGCTGCCTGCTCGCGCCGCGCTGTCCGTACGTGCGCGCGCGCTGCCGCGAAGCCCGACCGCCGCTGTTCGAGGTCGGCGCCAGCCTGGCGCGCTGCTACTTCCCGATCGGCGCGGAGCCGCGGCCATGAGCGCGCCGGACGATGCGATGACGCCGGTGCTCGAGACGCGCGCGCTGACCAAGCACTACTCGGTGTCGAGCGGATTCTTCGCCGAGGCCGGCCGGGTGCGCGCGCTCGAAGACGTGTCGCTCTCGCTGGCGCCGGGACGAACGCTCGCCGTGGTCGGCGAATCCGGCTGCGGCAAGAGCACGCTGGCGCGCCAGATCGCGATGCTCGAGACGCCGACTTCGGGCAGCGTCGTCATCGGCGGCGTCGAAACGGCGAGCGCCGATGCGGCGGCGCGACGCGCGCTGCGCAAGAGCGTGCAGATGGTGTTCCAGAACCCGTTCGCCAGCCTCAACCCGAGGAAGAAGATCGGCCCCGCGCTCGAAGAGCCGCTCGCCATCAACACCGCGCTGAGCCCACCGGAGCGCGAGGCGCGCGCGCGGGCGATGCTGTCACGCGTCGGCCTCTCGCCGGAGCACTACCGGCGCTATCCGCACATGTTCTCCGGCGGCCAGCGCCAGCGCGTCGCGATCGCGCGCGCGCTGATGCTCGAGCCGCGCCTGGTCGTCGCCGACGAGCCGGTGTCGGCGCTCGACGTCTCGATCCAGGCGCAAGTCCTGAACCTGCTGATGGACCTGCAGGAATCGACCGGCGTCGCCTACGTCTTCATCTCGCACAACCTGGCCGTCGTCGAGCTGATCGCCGACGAGGTCGTCGTCATGTACCTCGGTCGCGTGATGGAGCGCGCGCCCAAGGCCGAGCTGTTCGCGGCGCCGCGCCACCCGTACACGCGCGCCCTGCTCGCCAGCACGCCGCGCGTGGACGCGGCGCGCGGCGAGGCGGCGCTGGCGCGCGCCGCGCGAAGCGCGCTCTCGGGCGAGCTGCCGTCGCCGCTCGCACCGCCGTCGGGCTGCGTCTTCCGCACCCGCTGCCCGTACGCCGTCGCGCGCTGCGCCGAGGTGGTGCCGCCGCTCGAGCCGGCCGGCGCCGCGCACGCAGCGGCGTGCATCCGCCAGGCCGAGATCGGCTGACACGTCTTCCGGCGTCCGTGTCGAAGCAACGCGTCGTGCCTGGCGACGCCCCGGGCGCGAATGCCAAATCGGTCGCGGCCGGCCCAGGGCGACTCTGAAACAATGCCGCCATGACCTCGGCCGACCTGCAGGCGACCGTCGCGCACATGGGCATGCTGGCGCGCGCGGCGAGCCGTTCCCTCGCCGCTTCGCCGGTGGCGGCGCGCAATGCCGCGCTGCGGGCGCTGGCGCGGCGGCTGCGCGAAAGCGAGGCGGCGCTGCGCGAGGTCAATGCCGGCGACGTCGCCGCAGCGCACGCCGCCGGGCTCGCGGCGCCGCTCGTCGATCGGCTCAAGCTCGACCGCGCCGCCCTCGACACCGTCGCCCTCGGCTGCGAGCAGATCGCGGCGATGGCCGATCCGATCGGCGACGTGATCGAGCTGCGCCAGCAGCCGAGCGGCATCCGCGTCGGCCGCATGCGCGTGCCGATCGGCGTCTTCGCGATGATCTACGAGAGCCGCCCGAACGTGACGATCGAGGCCGCGTCGCTGGCGATCAAGAGCGGCAACGCCTGCATCCTGCGCGGCGGCTCGGAGGCGCTGGCGAGCAACGTCGCCCTCGGCCGCGTCGTCCAGGCCGCGCTTGCCGAGGCCGGCCTGCCGCCCGACGCGGTGCAGCTCGTCGAGACCGCCGACCGCGCCGCCGTCGGCCACCTGATCGCCTCGCCCGAATCGATCGACCTCGTCATCCCGCGCGGCGGCAAGGGCCTGATCGAGCGGATCGCGCGCGAGGCCACGGTGCCGGTGCTGAAGCACCTCGACGGCAACTGCCACGTCTACGTCGACGCCGACGCCGACCTCGCGATGGCGCTGGCGATCGTCGACAACGCCAAGACGCAGAAGGTGAGCCCGTGCAACGCCGCCGAGTCGCTCGTCGTCCATGCGGCGGTCGCGACCGAGTTCCTGCCGATGATCGGCGCGGCCTTCGCGCGCAAGAACGTGGAGATGCGCGTCGACGCCGCCGCCCGCGCCGCGCTGGCCGCGGTCGCCGGCGTGAAGCTCGTCGACGCGAGCGAGGCCGACTGGAGCGAGGAGTACCTCGCGCCGGTCATCAGCGTCAAGGTGGTCGATTCGTTCGATGCGGCGCTCGCCCACATCGACCGCTACGGCTCGCACCACACCGACGCCATCGTCACCGACTCGCACGCGAACGCGATGCGCTTCCTGCGCGAGGTCGATTCGGCCAGCGTGATGGTCAACGCCTCGACGCGCTTCGCCGACGGCTTCGAGTACGGCCTCGGCGCCGAGATCGGCATCTCGACCGACAAGCTGCACGCGCGCGGCCCGGTCGGCCTCGAAGGCCTGACCTCGCTGAAGTGGATCGTCCTCGGCCAGGGGGAGCTGCGTGGCTAGCGACACGCGCAACGCCCTCGTCCTCTTCTCGGGCGGTCAGGATTCGACGGTCTGCCTTGCCTACGCGCTCGAGCGCTATGCCCATGTCGAGACGATCGGCTTCGTCCATGGCGAGAACCGGCCGGCTGAGCGCGAGGGCCGGCTCGCCGTGCGCGCGCAATTGCGCCGGCAGTTCGCGCGCTGGGCGCCGAAGCTGGGCGACGATCACGTCTTCGACCTTTCGTTGCTCGACCAGATCGGCGGCACGACGCCGACCGCGGCGCGCGAGGACGAGATGAACGCCGGCGGCCTCGCGAACAGCTTCGTCCCCGGCCGCAACCTGCTGTTCTTCACCTTCGCCGCGACCGTCGCCGACCGGCGCGGCCTCTCGGTGCTCGTCGGCGGCATGTGCGAGACCGATTTCTCGGCCTATCCCGATTGCCGGGACAACGCGCTCAAGTCGCTGCAGGTCGCGCTCAGCCTCGGCATGGACACCGCGATGATGATCGACACGCCGCTGATGTGGCTCGACAAGGCCGAGACCTGGGCGCTCACCGAGAAGCTCGGCGGCGACCCGCTGATCGACCTCGTCGTCGAGCACACCCATTCGTGCTATCTCGGCGACCGCGAGCATCGCCACGAATGGGGCTACGGCTGCGGCATGTGTCCTTCGTGCGATCTGCGCAGCAAGGGTTACCAGAGCTGGCTCGCGAGCTGAGGCGGGCGCCGGCTTCCTCCTCGACCCGATGACGACGACCCAGGGCACCGTCACCGCGATCGGCGCGGTCATCGCCTTCTGGATCGTCGGCGCCTACAACCGCCTGGTGCGACTGCGCAGCGATCTGGCCGCGCGTTTCGGCGCCGTCGACGAGCGCTTCCGCCAGCGTCACGCCTTGCTCGAAGGCCAGCTCGACCTGCTCTCGACCGCGCTCGCGGCGGCTGCCCCTCGCCTCGACGCCCTGCGCGCCGCCTGCCGCCAGGCCGACGCGGCGCGCGAGCATGCGCGCGCGCGCCCCGCCGCGGCGAACGCCGTCACCAGCCTGCGCGTCGCCGAAGACATCCTCGCCGACGCGCGCTCGCGGCTGCCGGTGCAGACGGTCGTCGGCACCGACCTGCCCGATCTCAACGCGCGGCTGGCGGCGAGCGATACCGCTCTCGCTTTCGCACGGGCGGAATTCAACGCCGCCGTCGCCGCCTACAACGAGGCGGTGAGCCAGTTTCCGACCTCGCTCATCGCCCGGCTCTTCAACTTCCCGGCCGCGGCCGCCTTCTAGCGTCCGCCGCGACGTGGAGATTTCGATGGACGACTCACCCACCCACGCCGGCATCCCTCCACCCGCGGCGACGCCGGCGCCAGCGCCCCCGATCGCGTCACCCGAAAGCGAGCGCGACGCCGCCGACCGGCTGTCGCGCGTGCACGGCGCGGGCGAGCTGCACGCGACGCTGCTCGCCTTGCTGATGCCGCCGGGCAGCAGGCGCGCGCTGCGTGCCTGGCAGGCGGAAAGCGGAGCGACGCACGGTGCCGATTCGCTGCGCAGTCACGCCGCGACCCTGTCGGGTGCCGCGCGCCTGCCGTGGTTCGAGCTCCTTCTCACCCGCATGGCGAGCCAGCCGTTGACGGCGCGCCAAGGGCTGCTGCAATCGACGCGGCGCCTGATGGGAGCGCGCGGCGTCGCCCGGCCGATCGATCGCCTGCACTGGCTGGCGATGCGGCGCGGCCTCGGCGAGGTCGCGCCGCTCGCGGCGCGGCCCGAAACGAACGCCGAGGTCGCCGAGTGGCTCGAGTCCGACGTGCTCTGTGTCGCCGCGTACACCGCCTTCCTGTCGCGCATGGTCCCGGGCGATGTGGTCGACAGCCCCGAAGGCCGGGCCTGGTACGACGTCGTCATGGCGACCTGGTCGCCGTTCGCCGAGATCCCGGCGTGCCTGCCGCCCGATGCCGAGGCGATGGTCGAGGCGCTCGCCAAGATGCAGACGCTGTCCTGGATGCAGCGGCCGGTCATCGTCCGCAACTGGGTGACGGCGGCGATCAGCCGCAGCCGCGGCCAGCGCCTCGGCGATCTCTCCGCCGATGCCTTGCGGCTCACCTGCGGACTCCTCGATTCACCGCTGCCGCCGGAGCTGGCGCGGCACTACATCACATTGCCGTCCGACGCCCCGCGATGACGAAGCGGGGGCCGTTTACGATCGGAGCCTGGCAGGGCGCAGCACAGCGGAAATCATGACGAAGAGGTCGTCCGAGGGCGAGGAAGACGCGGCGCCGACGGCGGCGGACACGCGCGCGAGCGCCGACGAGGCGCCGCGCGTGCTTCTCCACATGCCGGTCGACGTGCGCAGCCTGTCGCTCGTCGTGCTCACCGCGCTGGCCTCGATCTACGCGCTCCACTGGGCCCAGGCGATCCTCGTGCCGATCCTCCTCGGCGCGATGTTCAGCTATGCCTTGACGCCGCTCGTCGATACCTTGCAGCGCTGGCGCGTGCCGCGCGCGCTCGGCGCCTTCGCCGTGCTGACCGGCATCGTCGTCTTCATCGCCTGGGGCGGCTGGGCGCTTTCCGACGATGCGTCGGCGTTGATCGAGAACCTGCCGCAGGTCGCGCAGAAGGTCCGCCACGGGCTCGAAGGCCAGCGCGGGAAGCCGACGGCCTCGCCGATCGAGAAGGTGCAGCAGGCGGCCAACGAGCTCGAGCAGGCGGCGCAACAGGCCGCGTCCGACGCCTCGGCAGCCCCGGCGTCGGCGGGGTCGGCGGCGGCCCGGCGGCGGCCCGGCACGACGGCGACTGCCACCTCCACCGCGACCATGACCGGCGGCGCGCCGCCGACGCCGAACGGCGTGACGCGCGTCGTCGTCGAGCGCCCCGCGTTCAACGTGCGCGACTACCTGTGGAGCGGAACCATCGGCCTGTTCGCATTCGCCGGCCAGACTTTGGTCGTCCTGTTCGTGACCCTGTTCCTGCTCGCCTCGGGCGACTCCTTCCGGCGCAAGATGGTCAAGCTCGCCGGGCCGCGCCTGAGCCAGAAGAAGAT
>JBDTPG010000118.1:0-8244 GCA_039932815.1 Caldimonas sp. | reverse complement strand
CGACGTGGCTTTGCAGGCGCTTGAGCGGCTCGGGCGCGCCGCGGTCGACGCTGAGGTCGGGCAGTGCGGTGGCCCAGGGCCGTTCCTCGTCGCCCTTGCCGCGCAGCGACAGCAGCGCGTGCTCGCCGCAGGCGATGAAGAACTCCTCGGGCTTCAGGAACAGCGCCTCGGGCGCCAGGATCGGCCGCTCGCGGTCGTGCTGGAAGAAGCGATGGCGCTCGCGCGTGTCGGCCCAGAAGCGCTGCAGCGCCTCGTCGATCTCGCCGTGCAGGACGAGCGTGGCCGCGGCGCCGAGGTAGTCGAAGACGGTCGCGGTCTCGTCGAAGAACAGCGGCAGGTAGAACTCGATCCCGGCGGTCGCGATGCCGGCGCCGATGTCCTTGTAGAGGCGCACCTTGGTCGGGTCGCCCTCGAAGCGCTCGCGCCAGCGCGCCCGGAAGGCGTTGCGCGACGACTCGTCCATCGGGAACTCGCGCCCGGGCAGCAGGCGCACTTCGGGCACCGGATAGAGGCTTCGCTGCGTGTCCGGATCGAAGGTGCGGATCGAATCGATCTCGTCGCCGAACAGGTCGACGCGGTACGGCACCGCCGAGCCCATCGGGAACAGGTCGATCAGGCCGCCGCGCACCGCGTACTCGCCCGGCGAGACGACCTGGCTCACGTGGCTGTAGCCGGCGAGCGTGAGCTGCGCCTTCAGCGCCGCCTCGTCGAGCTTTTGCTTGGTCGTGAAGTGAAAGGTGTAGCCGGCCATGAAGGCCGGTGGCGCCAGGCGCACGAGCGCCGTCGTCGCCGGCATCAGGACGACGTCGACGTCGCCGCGCCGGATCCGCCAGAGCGTCGCCAGGCGCTCGGAGATCAGGTCCTCGTGCGGCGAGAAGGTGTCGTAGGGCAGCGTCTCCCAATCAGGGAAGACGGCGACGCGAAGCGCCGGCGCGAAGAACGGGATCTCGTCGGCGAGCCGCTGCGCGTCGGCGGGCTCGGCGGCGAAGACGGCCAGGACCTTGCCGCGGCCACGCTCCTTCTCGGCGAAGCGGGCAAGCAGCCGGGCGTCGGCGGAGCCGGGCGGGCGGGGCAACGCGAAGCGCTTGCCGGGGGCGATGTCGGGAAGAAGCATGAAGGCGGCAGGAGTTCGCATGCCGCGCGAGAGCAAAGGAGCGATTTTAGGTGGCGCGCCGCGGCGGCGCGGGCCTGCGGCTTATCCTTCGCCCCGCCCCGATCTTTCCTGCCTCGATGTCGACCTCGCCCGTCCGCCGCCGCCTCTACGCGCTCGTTCCGTGCGCCGGCAGCGGCGTCCGCGCCGGGGCCAAGGTCGCCAAGCAGTACGTCGAGGTCGCCGGCCGGCCGATCGTGGCGCACACGCTGGCGGCGCTGGTCGCGGTCGAACGGCTGAGCCGGATCATGGTCGTCATCTCACCCGAGGATCGGCACTACGACACCCTGGCCGGCATGCCCGACGATCCGCGCCTCTCGCTCGCCCGCTGCGGCGGCACGACGCGCGCGGCGACCGTCGCCGGCGGGCTCGCCAAGCTGGCCGGGATCGGCGCGACGGTGAACGACTGGGTGCTCGTCCACGACGCCGCGCGCTGCCTGATCCGCGCCGAGTGGATCGAGGCGCTGGTCGATGCCTGCAAGAACGACGGCATCGGCGGCCTGCTCGCGATGCCGATCGGCGACACGCTCAAGCGCGCCGAGGGCGACCGCGCCGTCGCGACGGTGGCGCGCGACAACCTCTGGCAGGCGCAGACGCCGCAGATGTTCCGGTTCGGCGTTCTCGCCGACGCGCTGGCGCGCAGCCCCGAGGCCACCGACGAGGCGTCGGCGGTCGAGGCGGTCGGCCTCAGGCCGAAGCTCGTCACCGGTTCGGCCGAGAACATCAAGGTGACGCACCCCGGCGACTTCGCGATCGTCGAGGCGCTGCTCGCGCGGCGGGCTATCGCATGAAGCCGCGCGGCCCGCTCTGGCGCGTCGGCGAGGGCTGGGACACGCACGCTCTCGTCGAGGGCAGGAAGCTCATCCTCGGCGGCGTCGAGATCGCCCATACGCACGGGCTGATGGGTCACTCCGACGCCGATGCGCTGTGCCACGCGATCACCGACGCCCTCTTCGGCGCGGCCGCGCTGGGCGACATCGGTCACCATTTCCCGGAGACCGACGCGCAGTACCGCGGCGCCGATTCGCTGGCGTTGCTCGCCGAGGCGACGCGACGGGTGCGCGGTGCGGGCTGGCAGATCGGCAACGTCGACGCGACCGTGATCGCGCAGGCACCGCGCCTGGCCCCGCACATCGCGGCGATGCGCCAGCGCGTCGCCGGCGCGCTCGGCGTCGCTCTCGATCAGATCAGCATCAAGGCGAAGACTGCCGAGAAGATGGGTGCGGTCGGCCAGGGCGAGGCCATTGAGGCTCGCGCCGTGTGCCTCGTCTGGCGGCCTTGAACGGACCCCTCAGCGCGGCGCCGCCGACAGCTCGAAGTCCTGGCCGTTGATGAAGTCGCCCTCGATCGGCACGGTCAGCGCTCGCACCAGGGCGCCCTGGAGCCCGAGCTTCTCGGCCTGTTCGGGCGCAATCCGAAGCGAGTAGCGGCCCGGCAGCACCTGGTGCAGCAGGTAGTAGCCGTCGCCAGAGCTTTGCGTCGACGCGACGACGTTGCCGCGCTCGTCGACCAGCTCGACGCGCGCCGAGCCGATGCCGCGCCGATCGCCCTTGCGCACCAGGAATACCGTGCCGTCGATCTCCGACGTCGCCACCACCGGGAACTCGAGCACCTCGACGACGCCGGGGCGCGGCAGGACGCGAAGGCCCGGGGTGAGCGGCTTCCATTGCGGATCCTCGAGGGTCGTCGGGTCGAGCGCGATGTCCGCGTATTGGCCGGGAACCAGCCGGCCGATGAAGGCCGTGCCGCTGCCGTCGGTCCGGCTCGGGTGGCGGCCACCGCCGTTGATGATGAAGCCCGCCTCGGGGACGAGCTCCTCTCCGGCATCGCGAACGCCATTCTGGTTGCGGTCGACGAAGGCGCGCGCCGAGATCGCCCCGGTGCCGGCGAGCGGCTGGGCGTCGACCATCCACGCGCCGCTGCGCGGCTCGCGGCCGATGGCGACGAAGAGCTGCAGGCCGAGGGTCAGCTCGCGCTTGCTCGAATAGCTGGCGTTGAGGCCGAGTCCGAAGCTGCCGAGGTTCTTGGTCAGGCCGGCGGAGAACACCGTCAGCGGCGAGGACATCGTCCGCTGCACGCCGCCGACGACGCGGTAGGCGGCGCCGAGGGCGCGGTCCGCCGTCAATGCCAGCGTCTCGAGGGCGAGACGAGGCCGTACGGTGTAGCCCGCCTGGGCGCTAACGCCGACGTCGACGACGCGGCGGCTCAGCTGCAGAACGCCTTGCGAGGTGCTGACGCCGTCGGCGCGCATCCAGTCGACGCTGTTCGTGATCGCCGTCCCCTTGACGATGGTCGAGACGCGGCCGGCGAGGCCGATGCGATCGGCGCCCGACACGAGCGAGTCGCGCACCGCGTCGACCGCGACGGTCATCGGCGGCAGGTTCGCCAAACGCATCGAGCCGTTGACGCGGATGCCGTCGCGATAGCGCAGCCCCTCTGCCGAATCGCTCAGCAGGTCGCTTTCGAAGCGGCCGGTGCGCTGGAGATGGAAGAAGTCGAGCGAATAGCCGCCGACTCGTGTCTTGGCGGCGAGCTCGAACAGCGCGCCGCGGCCTTGCTCGTGTGTCACCTGCGAGCTGACGATCATCGAGTCGAAGTAGCCGCGCAAGCCGAACTGGCCGTACGTCCGGTCGGCCTCGTCGACGCCGCCGAGACGGGGTTTGCGAACGACGGCCGCGTTGGCCGCGATCGATCGCGTCAGGCCGAAGTCGGCCTGGACGACGCTGCGCAGGCCGCCGTTGTCGGCGCGGTGCTGCGCCAGGGAGTAGAGCAGCTGGCCGGGCGCGAGCATCGAGCGGTCGAGGAGGAAACTCCGCCGCTCCACCCGAATCTGGCCGAGCGGGCCGTTGAAGACGAGACGGAATTCGTTCGGACCGAAAGAGAGCGGCAGGTCGTCGAAGGAATACTGGCCGTCGGCGCGCTCCGTCTGGTAGCCGACCAGGGCGTCGTTGTAGTATAGCGTCACGTCCCAACCCGGTGGCAGGTTGCCGCGGAAGGTGTGCCGGTCGAAGCTCGTCGGCTGGTCGAGAGGCCGGTTGCTGACCATGACGCCGTTGCCGGTCGGGCTGCCGATCATCACGTTCGGAACGCTGGGCACGACGATGCCGCCGGCGACGAAGGAGCGCGCGTGCAGCGGCCCGAGCAGGCCCTCGTCGGGGTCGTGGCGAGCGAGCGTGACGCGAATCTCGCCGCCCGAGCCGCCGTCGCGGCTCAGGACCGAGCTCTGGCGGTGCGTCGATACGTAGGCCGCGGCTTCCATGCCGAGCAGGTCGCCGGTCGCGTAGAGCGTATAGGCTGCCTGGAAGTCGCGGCTGCCGCTGCCGAGCAGCGCCTGGCTGCTGAAGGTCTGGTCGATGAAGGGCAGGCTCGCCGATCCGTAAGGCGAGGTGACGCGCGGATAGCCGAGGTCGTTCCGCTCGGTCTCGCCGGCGCGCAGGCGCCCGCCCTGGCCCTCGCGCTCGAGCCGTTCCTGCAGCGGCAGGCGCTCGCGCGGGCGAACGAGCAGCTGCAGCTTGCCGAGGTGCACCTCGAGGTCGATCGGCAGCCAGTGCGACAGCAGCTTGCTCGAGACGTAGATGTCGTCGCCGACGACGGTCGCCATTCGCGGCTCGAAGCTCTTCTGCCGGCCGCGGATGCTGGCGAGCGAATCGTCGACGCTCAGCTCGAAGGTCCGGTCTTCGCGGATCACGAAGCCGCTCGCGGTGCCGCGCGCGGGCTGCACCGCGATGGCGAGCGTCAGCAGCCTCGACAGCTCGCCGAGCGGAAGCAGCACCTGGCCGCCGTCCTGGTAGGCCGTGAAGCTGTCGGACAGCAGGTGACCGTCCAAGCGCACCTCGAGGACGAGCAGGTTCGCCTCCGCGCCGCGCTGAATGGCCGCGACCAGCAGCGACAGGGACTGCGCCGACGCCGGGCTCGCCGACACGGCCAACGCGAGCGCGGCGCAGAGCGCTGCGAGCAGCGACCGGGCCGCCGAGCATGGAGGATGCGTTCGACGCAGCGCCCGCAGCTTCATGGCCCGCAGTCTGCGGACGGGCGCGGCCGGCGATCGCCCGAAAAAAGGGCCGTTCGCCGGCCTGCTGTCGCCCGGCGAACGGCTCCCGTCGCTATCGGCGTGCCGCGGCGCCTCTCATCGTCGCCGACCGGAGGCCCGGAGCAGGCTCAGGGCAGGACGATGGTCGATTCGGCGAGCAGCTTGCCGCCCGCGTCGGCGCGTTCGAGGTAGCTCAGCCGCAAGGTGCCGCCCGCGAGCGCGGCGCCGGGAGGCAGCTGCAACGGCAGCCGGGCGCGGCGCAGCGGATTCGGCACGTAGACAGCAACGCCGCCGGCCTTGGCGACGTCGACCGGCACGCCGCCGCGCGGCGTGAAGCTCACTGCGATGTCGCCGTAGACCGAGCGGTTGCCTTCGCGCTCGATCTGGAAGGCGAGCGCCGGTGGCGCGCTGGCGCTGCCGGCGACGAAAGCCAGTTGCGACAGCGTCACCTTCGCCTGCGTGTCGCCCTGGCGGACGATCACCGGGATCGAGGCGCCGACCAGCGCCGTGATGACGACGCCGACCTTGTTGGCGCCGCCGTCGCCCGGCGTCTCGACGCTGTTGCCGCCGGTGGCCTCGGCGATCCGGTCGAACTGCAGATGCGAGCGGTATTCGCCGGGGGCGAGCTCGGCCGGCTTCCTGAGCAGCATGCGGACGATCTGCGAGCTGCCCGGCGCGATCGTCACCTGGCGCGGCGAGTAGCGCAGCATGGCGTCGGCGAACTGCTCGCCGGCCGCGGGCGGGTCGGCGGCGCCGATCTCGCCGTTCTCGGACATGCGCCGGTTGACGACGCTGATCCGGTACGTCTCGGGCGTGGTGCCCTGGTTGATGAGCTCGACCTGGGCGGCGCGCTGGTTCTTGTCGAAGACGATGCGGGTCGGGAACAGCATCAGGTCGGCGCGAGCGCCGGGCGCGGCCATCAGCATCGACGCCGCGGCGACGCAACCGGCAAGGCACCGGCGCGACAAAAAGCCCCGGGACGATTCCTCTTGCGACGAGCAACGCATGCGATCGAGCTCAGTAGTTCACGGTGACGTTGAAGGATCCGGCGTAGGTGCCCGGCGCCTGGTTCGGGGCGACGATCAAGGTGGCCCCGACACGAACCCCCTGATTGCCGCCTCCCGAGAGGGTACCGGTCGCCGGCGGGCTGCTGACGAAGGAATTGACGGTCATCGTGTTGCCATTTCCATCGCTCAGCACGACCGTGTTGTCAGGAGGCAACGTGATCGAGTAGGTGGCGTTGGCGGTGCCGACGACGGTGAACTGCGCCGACGACGTGCCCGCGCCCTGGCCGACGAGGATCACGCCGCCGCTCTGCGTCCGCGCGCCGCCGGCGCTGACGGCGACGCTGCCGCCGCCGCCGGCGAGAAAGCTGCCGAACGATAGATTGGTCCCGCCGCCGATCGTCTGCGCCGAGGCCGGCGCGACTGCGAGCGCGATCAGGACGAGCGCTGCGAAGGCGGTCGACGACGGCATCGCGACTCAATGTATCAGTTCGTCACCCGGGCTCGGCGCGGTCCTCGGCCGGCGTGCGAAAAAGAAACGGCACCGGGGTCGCCGGTGCCGTTCTGGTGCGGGGAAAGGCGATCAGTTGTAGGCGACGGTCACGCTGAACGTGCCCGTGTAGTTGCCAGGGGCCTGGTTGACGCCGACGTTCAGCGTGCCGCCGACGTACAGCGTCTCGGTGCCTGCGACGCCCAGCGCGTTCGACAGGGTGCCGGTCGCGGCCGGGCTGCTCGTGAACGCGGTCACCGTCATCGTTGCCGCGGCCGGACCCGTGATGGTCTGCGCCACGCCGGGAAGAGTGATGGCGTAAGTGAATCCGCCTTCGCCGCCGACCGTGAACGACGCCGCCGTGCGCGTGCCGGGGGTGGCTGCCGGCTGTGTGATGCCGCCGGCGGGCGTGGCGACCGTGACCGCCGCCGCGGTCAGCTCGAGGGTTCCGGCGACGCCGCTCGGCACGATGTTGCCGAACGCGAGAGCGTCAATCGAGTTGGTGATCGTGATGGGACGAATGACCGTCGCGGTCGCGGTGCCGGTACCGGTGGCAGACGATTGCGCCATCGCGCCGGTCGCGCTGACGAGGAAGCCGACGGCGATCAGCAGCCGGCGCGAGGTTTTCTTGAAGTCGACCATGTTGATGAGTCCTTTGGCTGAGGGTGTTCGATCAGAAGCCACAAATCGATCTGCATCCGAATTCACAGCACTCGTTCGAATCCCCGAAGGGGGTCGGTGGCTTCCGACCTCAGCCGGGTCGCCCCGCCTGCATTGCCGAACCGTTATCGGGCACGACTTCGGAGAACTTAAAGGCCGATTTCGGGTTCGTGAAGCAGTTGGCAGGTGCGCTTCGGTGCCTGCTCGTCCGCGAACCGGGGGGGCGCTCAGGCCCGTTTCAAGCGGATGTGCGCGAGCAGCCCGCCGTCGGTGGCGTTGGTGATCTCGAAGGCGCCACCCATTCGCGCCAGCGCCTTCTCGACGATCGCCAAGCCGAGTCCGGCGCCGGTGGCCGCGGTGCGGGCCGCGTCGCCGCGGAAGAACGGCGTCGTCAGCTGGTCGATCTTCTTCGGGTCGACGCCCTGGCCGTGGTCGCGCACGGTGATGATCACCCACGGCCCGGTGCGCGCGAAGCTGACGACGACGCGGGCGATGCCGGTCTCGGTCGAGCGGCCGTAGCGGCGCGCGTTCTCGAACAGGTTCTGCAGGACGCGGCCGAGCTCGACGTCGTCGGCGAGGACGCGCGTGTCGGGCGCGACCTTCGACTGGATCCGGATCTGGCTGGTGTCGCGGAACGCCGCCGCCTCGCGCGCGACGATCGTGCCGACGTCGACCGGCACCAGCTTGACCTCGCCCGGCCGCGCGTAGTCCATGAACTTGTCGATGATGGCGTCGAGCTGGTCGATGTCCATCGCCATGTTGCTCTTGGCTTCTTCGTCCTGGACGCTCATCTCGGCCTCGAGGCGCAGGCGCGACAGGGGCGTGCGCAGGTCGTGCGAGATGCCGGCGAGCATCACGGCGCGGTCCTGCTCGACCTTGGCGAGCTCGCGCGCCATCCGGTTGAAGCCCA
>JBDTPG010000117.1:0-8255 GCA_039932815.1 Caldimonas sp. | reverse complement strand
CCTTGAGCGAGTGGCCGTGGCGCCGGGTGTAGTGGGCGAGGAACTCGATCTTCATCCGCGCCATGTCGACGCCGGTCGGGCATTCGCGCTTGCAGCCCTTGCACGACACGCACAGATCGAGCGCGTCTTTCACGGCAGTGCTCGTGAATGCGTCTGGACCGAGCTGGCCCGAAAGCGCCAGGCGCAGCGTGTTGGCGCGTCCCCTCGTCACGTGCTGCTCGTCGCGCGTGGCGCGAAAGCTCGGGCACATGGTGCCGGCGTCGAACTTGCGGCAGTGGCCGTTGTTGTTGCACATCTCGACCGCCTTGGCGAAGCCGCCGGTCGAGTCGCCCCCCGTTCCGGGCGCGCTGATCGCTTCCGTGCGCGGATCGTTCTGCACGTCCCACGCCGACCAGTCGAGCACGGGCACGAGGGCGATCGTCCGGTACGGGGCCGGCGCTCCGGGCGGCGCGAAGCGGAACAGCGCGCCGTCGTCCATCTTCGGCGGATCGACGATCTTGCCGGGGTTGAACAGGCCGGCCGGATCGAGCACGTCCTTGATGGCGCGAAACGCGTCGTTGAGGCGCGGCCCGAACTGCCACTCGATCCACTCGCCGCGGCACAGGCCATCGCCGTGCTCGCCGCTGAATGCGCCCTTGTAGGTTCGCACCAGCGCCGACGCTTCCTCGGCGATCGCTCGCATCTTGCTGGCGCCGTCGCGCCGCATGTCGAGGATCGGCCGCACGTGCAGCGTGCCGACCGAGGCATGCGCATACCAGGTGCCGCGCGTGCCGTGGCGCGCGAACACCTCGGTCAGCGCATCGGTGTATTGCGCGAGGTGCTCGAGCGGCACGGCACAGTCCTCGATGAAGCTGACCGGCTTGCCGTCGCCCTTCAGGCTCATCATGATGTTGAGGCCGGCCTTCCTCACCTCCCACAGGTTCTTCTGCGCGGCCTCGTCGGCCATCTCGACGACGCTGCCGGGCAGGCCGAGATCGCCCATCAGCTCGACCAGCCGCGCCAGGCGCGTCGAGAGCGCCGGCCTGGCGTCGCCGAAACCGGCGAACTCGACGAGCAGGATCGCCGCCGGCTCGCCGCGCAGCGCCGTCGCCATCGTCGCCGCGAACGCCGGGTTGGCGAGGGCGAGATCGATCATCGTCCGGTCGACCAGCTCGACCGCCGTCGGGCCGAGGGTGACGATGTACTGCGCCGCGTCCATGGCGGCGTGGAAGGTCGGAAAATTGACGACGCCGAGCACCTTCGCCCCCGGCAGCGGCGCGAGCTTCAGCGTCAGCGTTCGCGACCAGGCGAGCGTGCCTTCGGCGCCGACCAGCAAGTGAGCGAGGTTGACGCTGCCGTCGTCGCTGTAGGGCTTCTCGCTCTGGGGATGGAAGATGTCGAGGTTGTAGCCGGCGACGCGGCGCAGCACCTTCGGCCAGCGCGCCTCGATCTCGCCGCGCTGGCGCAGCGCGAGATCGCGCACGAATCCGCCGATCGCCGCGGCGCGGCCCGACGCCTGCGCCAGCGGCCCGAACGAGACCGCGGCCCCGTCGGCCAGCAGCGTATCGATGCCGAGCACGTTGTGGACCATGTTGCCGTAGGCGATCGAGCGCGAGCCGCACGAGTTGTTGCCGGCCATGCCGCCGATCGTCGCCTGCGCGCTGGTCGAGACGTCGACCGGAAACCAGAGGCCGAGCGGCTTCAGCTGCGCGTTGAGGTGGTCGAGGACGAGGCCCGGCTCGACGGTCGCCGTGCGGCGCTCTTCATCGACGGCGACGACCCGGCGCAGGTGCTTGGTCGTGTCGATGACGAGCGCGGCGCCCGTCGTCTGCCCGCACTGGCTCGTGCCGGCGCCGCGCGGCAGCACCGGTACCGCGAGCTCGCGCGCGATCTCGAGGGCGACCTGCACGTCGCGGTCGCTCGTCGGCACGAGGACGCCGACCGGCATGATCTGGTAGATCGAGGCATCGGTCGCGTATCGGCCGCGCGCGGCCGCATCGAAGCGGACTTCGCCTTCGGTCTCGTCGCGCAGGCGCCGCGCGAGGGCGACCGCGACGTCGTTGGCCGGCAGCCGCGTTCCCTTCGGTGCCGGCCTGGCGGCCACGAGGTGCTCGGGGCGATCGATCAGCATCGCGGCTTCATCCTGGGCCGATTCTTGCACCCGCAGGCACGCTCGACCCCCGCTGACGGCTAGGACAAACGCCGGGCAGACCCCGGCGGGCCCGGTGCAAGAATGGCGACGCCACGACACGCGAACATGCTCGATCTCGATTTCCACCCGACCGGCCGCCACTTCCTGCAGATTCCCGGCCCGAGCCCGGTCCCCGATCGCATCCTGCGGGCGATGAGCCTGCCGACGATCGACCACCGCGGCCCGGAGTTCGGTGCCCTCGGCCGGAAGGTGCTCGCCGATGTGCGCAAGGTCTTCAAGACGCGCCATCCGGTCGTCATCTATCCGGCGTCGGGCACCGGCGCGTGGGAAGCGGCGCTCGTCAACACGCTGAGCCCGGGCGACGCCGTGCTGATGGTCGAGACCGGCCACTTCGCGGCGCTCTGGCAGAAGATGGCGGCGCGTCTCGGCCTCGCCACGGAAGTGCTCATGGCGCCGGGCAACGACGCGCTGCTGCCGGAAGCGCCGCACTGGCGCCGCGGCGTCCAGGCCGACCAGATCGAGGCGCGCCTGAGGAAGGACGGCGAGAAGAAGATCAAGGCGGTCTGCGTCGTCCACAACGAGACCTCGACCGGCGCGCTCTCCGACATCGTCGCCGTGCGGAAGGCGATCGACGCCGCCGGCCATCCTGCCCTGCTGCTGGTCGACTCCATCTCGGGCCTCGCCTGCGCCGACCTGCGCCACGACGAATGGGGCATCGACGTCACCGTCGGCGGCTCGCAGAAGGGCCTGATGCTGCCGCCGGGCATCGGCTTCAACGCGATCTCGCCGCGCGCCCTCGAGGCGGCGAAGAAGGCGACGCTGCCGCGCGCGTTCTGGTCGTGGGACGAGATCGTCGCGATGAACGCCGACGGCTACTGGCCGACGACGCCGAACACGAACCTGCTTTACGGCCTCAACGAAGCGCTCGAGATGCTGCTCGGCGAGGGCCTCGACAACGTCTTCGCGCGCCACCAGCGCTGGGGCGAAGGCGTTCGCGCCGCCGTCGACGCCTGGCAGCTGCCGATCCAGTGCGCCGAGCCGGCGCGCCGCTCGCCGGTGCTGACCGGCGTGATCATGCCCGCCGGCGTCGATGCCGATTCGGTTCGCCGCCTGATCTACGAGCGTTTCGACCTCTCGCTCGGCACCGGCCTGGGCAAGGTCAAGGGCCGCATGTTCCGCATCGGCCATCTCGGCGACAGCAACGACCTGACGCTGCTCGCCACGATCGCCGGCTGCGAGATGGGGTTGAAGCTCGCGGGAGTCCGGCTTGCCAGCAGCGGCGTGCAGGCGGCGATGGAGCATTTCGCCAGCCATCCGGCGCCCGGTGCGCTGGCCGAGGCCGCCTGAGTTTCTCCGCCCCTTTCCCGGGCCATCCCTTCGCAATGAGCCTGCCGCACTTCATCCACGAAAGCGTCGAAGACATCCTCGCCGAATGGGAGCGCGAATGCGGCGCGTCTTCGGGCGCGGAGCCGCCAGCGCGCCGGCAGCACTTCGGCAAGGTGCTGCGCGCCGTCGCCGACGAGATGAAGCGCGTGCCGGCGAGCGCACCGGCACCGTCCCCTGAAAGCGCCATCGAGGCGCCGCATTCGCATGCCGGCAAGCTGGTCGGCGACTACGCGTCGCTGCGCGCGTCGGTGGTCCGGCAGTGGCGCCGCAAGCATCCGACGCCCACCCCCTCCGACCTCGACGACCTCGTCCGCTTCAACGAGGCGATGGACAGCAGCCTGGCCGAGCTGACGGCGACCTTCGCGCCGTCGGAATCGCAACCGCAGTCGCTCTTTCTCGGCGTTCTCAACCATGAGCTGCGCACGTCCGTGGCCTCGATCCTGATGTCGGCGCAGGTGCTGACGCACCGCAGCACGCCCGGCTCGCCGGAAGCGAAAGCGGCGCACCGCATCCTCAGGAGCTGCGAGCAGCTGCGCCAGAGCCTCGATGCCCTCTCCGATTTCACCAAGGTTCGCCTCGGCGCGCACCTCGACATCGACCGCGAGATCGACGACATGGGCGTCCTCTGCCGCCAGGCGCTGGACGCGTTCGCCCGGGTCGACCCGGAGCGAAAGATCCGCCTCGCCTCCGACGGCGACCTGAGCGGCGACTGGGACAAGTCGCGCATCCGCGAGGCGATCGGCGGCCTGATCGGCAACGCCGCGCGCTTTGCGTCGCGCGGCTCGCCGGTGACGATCGCGGTCGACGGCCACGCCTCCGGCCACGTCACCATCACCGTGCACGGCGACGGCACGCCGATCGACGTCGAGACCCTGCGCACGATCTTCGACCCGGTCGCCCGCGTCGAATCGGAGAACGCGACCTACGCCGGCCTCGGCCTGGGCCTCTTCATCGTCCGCAAGGTGGTCGACGCCCACGGCGGCAAGGTCAGCGTCGACGCCGAGGAAGGACGCGGCACGACCTTCACGGTCGTGTTGCCGCGGCACCCGTAGCGGCCGGCCGAGGGGCCGCACCGCGCTTCCTCAGCGATAGAAGAGGTTCACCAGCGTCATCCCGGTCGCCGGCACGTAGGTCACGAGCATCAGCACCGCGACCAGGACCGCGATGTACCAGACGTTGACCTTGGTGACCTCCCAGACGCTCGCCTTGGCGATCGAGCTGGCGACCATCAGCACGCTCGCCACCGGCGGCGTCTGCTGGCCGATGCCCAGGTTGATGGTGACGATCAGGCCGAAGTGGACCGGGTCGATGCCGACGCTGCGCACCAGCGGCATGACGATCGGCACGACCAGGATGATCGCCGCGGCCGAGTGCAGGAACATGCCGAGGAAGAGGAACAGCACGTTGAGCAGCGCCAGCACGAGCCACTTGTTGGAGGTGACGTCGGACACCATGCGGGCGAGCTGCTGCGGCGCCTGGATCTCGCTCAGGTAGGTGCCGAGCAGCGCGCTCGTCGCGACGAGCAGCATGACGATCGCGGTCTGCACCCCGCCGTCGATGACCGCCGTGCGCAGCTGGCGCAGGTCGAGTTCGCGGTAGATCAGCAGGCCGATCGCGAGCGCGGCGATGACGGCCAGCGCAGCGCCCTCGGTCGCGGTGACGACGCCGCCGAAGATGCCGCCGAGGATGATGACCGGCAGCAGGAACGCCCAGAGCGCCTGCCGGAACGTCGTCCAGACGGCGGCGAGCGAGAACGCCGCCTCGCGCGGCAGGTCGTAGCGGCGGGCGAGGAAGTAGGCGACGCCCATCAGCCCGCCCGCGCCGATCAGCCCCGGCACGATGCCGGCGACGAACATCTGCACGACCGACGTCCCGGCCATCACGGCGTACAGGATCATCGGGATCGAGGGCGGGATGATGACGGCGAGCGTCGCCGCCGACGACATGCTCGCCGCGGCGTATGCCTTCGGGTAGCCCTTGCTCGTCATGCCCGGGATGAGGATCGAGCCGAGCGCGGCGACATCGGCCACCGCGGAGCCGGAGATCTCGGCGAAGAACAGCGACGCGCCGATCGAGACCTGAGCCAGGCCGCCGCGGATCCAGCCGAACAGCGACGACGCGAACGCGATCAGCCGGCGCGAGATGCCCGACGCGTTCATGATCGCGCCGGCGAGGATGAAGAGCGGGATCGCCAGGAGCGGGAAGTTGGTCGCGCCGTTGTAGGTGACGACGGCGACGTTGGGCAGCGACTCGACGCCGTGGCTCGCCAGCATCGCCAGCACCGCAACGATGCCGAGCGAGACCGCGATCGGCACGTTCAGCAGCACTAGCGCCAGCACCGCGGCGAACAGAAGGAGCATCGTCATGACGGCAGCGCCTCGATGACGACCAGATTCAATGCAGGCCTTCCGAGAGGGTCGAGGCGGGCGCCGCGGCATCCGCCGCCCGAACCAGCGCGACAAGGTGAAGCACCTCGGCCACGAGGATCAGCGCGCACGACACCGGAATCACCGACTGGACAACAGCCATCGACACCGACGGCACGCTCACCAGCGAATCGCCGGCGATGATCGGCAGGATCGATGCCCCGATCCAGCCGAGCAGCGCGAAGAAGGCGATCACGAACACCTGCGCGACGATGTTGAGGGCGCGCTTGAGGCGCGGCGGCGCCTGGTCGACGACTTCCGGGCAGCTGATGTGCGCGCGGCGCACCGATGCGAGCGCCGAGCCGTAGAAGGTGAGCCAGGCGAGCAGCACCGAGGCGACTTCGTCGTACCAGGCGAGCGAACGGCCGAGGGCGCGAAAGACGACGCCGAGTGTCACCTCGGCCGCCAGCGCCACCACCAGGACGATGACGACGATCTCGAGGATCCGCCCGTAGCCGTCGCGAAAGCGTTCGAGCGCGCCGCCGCGCGGCACGAGAGCCTGCATGGGATCCGACGCGCCTACTTGCGAAGCGCGGCCGACTGGTCGAGCAGCGCCTTCGCGCCGGCGACCTCGGTCGAGAACTCTTCGTAGATCGGCTTGCTGGCGGCGAAGAAGGCGTCCTTGTCGACCTCGTTGACCTGCATCCCGGCCTGCTTCAGCTTGCCGAGCAGATCGACCTCTTCGCGGGCCGCGATCTCGTAGACGAACGCCTGCGTCTCCTTGGCGGTGTCCTCGAGGATCTTGCGGACGTCGGCCGGAAGCGTCGCCCACTTGCGCGAGCCGACGATCAGGTACGACGGCGTGTAGACGTGACCGGAGAGCGACAGGTACTTCTGCACTTCCTGCAGCTTGGCCGAATGGATCTGCGTCAGCGGGTTCTCCTGCCCGTCCATGACACCGGTCTGCAGCGCAGTGAAGAGCTCGGAGAACTTCATCGGGCTCGGGTTGGCGCCGTAGGCCTGGAACATCTTCACGCGCCACTTGCCTTCGGGCACGCGCAGCTTGATCCCCTTCAGGTCGTCGGGCGTCTTGATCGGCCGCTTGTTGTTGGTGATGTTGCGATAGCCGTTCTCCCAGACGGCGATGATCCTGAGCCCCTTCTTCTCGGCCTCGGGAGCGAGCGCGGGCCAGAACACCGCCTGCTCGATCCGCTTCATGTGCTCGCGGTCTTTCACCAGGTACGGCATCTCGAAGATGCCGAACAGGTCGACCTCGGAGCTCATCACGGTCGACGGCAGCACCATGTCGAGGGTGCCGAGCTTGACCTTCTGCAGCATCTCCTTGTCGCCGCCGAGCTGGCTCGAGCCGAAGACGACGACCTTCACCTTGCCGGCGAGGCGCGCATTGATGCGCTTGGCGTACTCCTCGGTGCTCGCCGCGAGCAGCGACCCCGGCTCGCCGACATGGCCGAGCTTGAGCTCGGTCTGCGCGACGGCGGGGCCACCGGCGAGGAGCGCGGCGAAAAGCCCCAGCGCGGCCAGGCAGCGCCGCCGCAGCGCGGCCGCGCCCGATCGGGAAAAGCGAAAGGGAAGTCGGGTCATGTCTCGTCGTCCTTGCAGCGTGCCGCCGCTGCAAGGCGGCGAGGTCCTGCGGATCATTTTCGACCCGCGTCGCACGCGCGCCGCTAGGCGTTTTTCCGTAGCGCGCTAGGCGCGTGCGGCGGGCCGGACCAGCGCATAGACCGCCATCGCGAGCAAGGCCAGGCACCAGACGATCAGCGCGCCCGACGGCAGGTCGAGCGCCGCCGACAGGACGAGGCCGGCCGCGTAGCCGCCAACGCCGATGCCGTAGGCGATCAGCAGCCGGGCGCGCGGCGGATGGCGGCGCGAGCCGAGGGCGGGAACGATCAGCGTCGCGAAGACGAGGTACACGCCGATCAGCTGCACCGACGCGGTCACGGCGATCGCGAAGACCAGGTAGAAGACCAGCTGCGAGATCCGACCGCGCATGCCCCACAGCACGGCCAGCGTGACGATGCTGACGGCGAACGGAACGGCGAGCTGCCGGTAGCCGACCCAGAGGATCTGGCCGGCGAGCAGGTCGCGCAGGTATTCGCCGCCGTGCGGGTTCTTGGCGAGCAGCAGGATGCCGCCCGTTGCTGCGAGGACGAAGACGACGCCGATCTGCGCCTCCTGCGCGTCGGGCCACTTGCGCTCGGTCCAGGTGAGGAGGAGCGAGCCGGCGAGCGCCGCCAGCGCCGCCGCCAGCTGCACCTGCCAGGCGCCGGGCTCGACGTCCATCAGGCCGGCGACGATCACGCCGAGGCCGGCGATCTGCGCGATCGCCAGGTCGATGAAGACGATGCCCTTCC
>JBDTPG010000116.1:0-8397 GCA_039932815.1 Caldimonas sp. | reverse complement strand
GAAGCCGACTTCAAGAAGATGGGCCTGGGCTCGCGCGACGTGCCCGACTGCCGCAAGTAGGCAAGAAGAAGAAGGATCGATGGCTTCGATCACGTCGCTTCGTCCGCGCGGCCGCGAGAGCGGCGCGCGGGCGCGGCCCGGCGCATCGCCCCTCGGCAGCACGCTGCTGTCGGGCGATGCGCTGGTGCTCGCCGGCGTGACGCGCGTCTTCGGCGCGCTGCGCGCCGTCGACGACGTGTCCTTTTCGGTGGCCGCCGGCGAGAAGGCGGCGATCCTCGGCTCCAACGGCGCCGGCAAGACGACGCTGTTCAACGCCATCACCGGCGATTTCCCGCCCACCGCCGGGCGGATCCATTTCTTCGGCGAAGACATCACCGAGCTGCCGCCGCACGAGCGCATCCGCAAGGGCCTCAGGCGCACCTACCAGTCTTCGCTGCTCTTTCGCGACCTGACGGTGCGCGACAACCTGTTCCTCGCCGTTCGCGGTGTCGCGAACGGCCGCTTCAGCTTCCGGCGCGCCGGGGCGACGCACGCTTCGACGGTCGCCACCGACGACCTGCTCGAGCGCGCGCGCCTCTCGCACATCGCCGACGAGCGTGTCGCCAATCTCGCCCACGGCCAGCAGCGCCAGCTCGAGATCGGCATGGCGCTGGCGGGCGCGCCGCGCCTGATCCTGTTCGACGAGCCGGCCGCGGGCCTGTCGCCCGCCGAACGGCGCGAGCTGGTCGCGCTGCTCGCCTCGCTGCCGCCGCACATGAGCTATCTCCTGATCGAGCACGACCTCGAGATCGCGATGCGCGCCGCGACGCGAGTGACCGTCATGCACAACGGTCGCGTGCTGAAGACCGGCACGCCGGACGAGATCGAGAACGACGCCCAGGTGCAGGCGATCTATATGGGCGGCAAGCACTGATGGCCGGGCCCGCGCGCAAGGAAGGCGGCAAGCCCGGCGCGCCGGCGCTGGTGGTCGACGGCCTCGACGTCCACTACGGCCGGGCCCACGCGCTGCAGGGCGTGAGCTTCACGCTCGAGCGCGGCGTGCTGGCGATCGTCGGCCGCAACGGCATGGGCAAGACGACGCTCTGCAACGCGATCACTGGCCTGGTGCCCGCGAGCGGCAGCGTCAAGCTGTTCGGCGCGGAGATCCGCGGCCTGGCGCCGCACCGCATCACCCGGCGCGGCATCGCCTACGTGCCGCAGGGCCGGCGCGTCTGGCCTTCGCTGAGCGTCGACGAGACCTTGCGCCTGGTGGCGCCGAAGAAGCGCGACGTCGAACGCATCTACGAGATGTTCCCGCGCCTCGCCGAACGCAAGTCCAATGGCGGCGCGCAGCTGTCCGGTGGCGAGGCGCAGATGCTCGCGATCGGCCGCGCTCTCTTGCTGGAGCCGAAGCTGCTGGTGATGGACGAGCCGACCGAGGGCCTCGCGCCGATGATCGTCGAGCAGGTCGTCGAGGCGCTGCGCGGCTTGGCCGCGGAGAGCGAGATCGCGGTGCTGCTGATCGAGCAGAACCTCGGCGTGGCGATCGACGTCGCCGATCGCGTCGGCGTGATGGTCAACGGCAGGATCGCGCACGAGATGGCGGCCGCGGAGCTCGGCGCCGACCGCGACCTGCAGGAACGGCTTCTCGGCCTGCGCTCGGGCGCAGGCGAAGACGAAGCCCAGGAACCACGTGCCGCCGAGGCGGAGGCTGCGCCGACGCAGGTATTCACGGTGCGCCGCGCCCACGGCGACGGCGCCCCGTCGCTCGACGACATCGCGCCGCGAACGGTGCGCGGCTTCAATCGCTGGAACGCCGGCGGAACGGCCGGGCAGGTGGCCGACATCGCGCGCGGCGCGGCGGCGCCGGCGGCGATGACGACGACGTCCGGAGCGGCCCGCGCCGCAGCCTTCGCAAGCCCTTCCATGCGGTCGGCTCCATCCCCATCGTCCACGTCGGCGCAGGTGTTCGATTTCCCGGTCGCCGCCAGCACAGGCCGCGCCGCCTACGTCGCTGGCACCTTCGACACCAAGGGCCGCGAGCTGTATTTCCTGCGCCAATGCCTCGAGAAGCTCGGCTTGCGCGTCGTCACCGTCGATCTCTCGACCTCGGGCAAGCCGTCGACCGCGGCGGTTCATCCGCGCGAGGTCGCACGCCATCATCCTGGCGGCGAAGCGGCCGTCTTCAGCGGCGACCGCGGCAGCGCCGTCACGGCGATGGCGCTCGCCTTCGCGCGCTTCGTCGCGACGCGAAGCGACCTCGGCGGGCTGATCGGCGCGGGCGGGTCCGGCGGCACGTCGCTCGCCACCAGCGGCATGCGCGCCCTGGCGGTCGGCGTTCCCAAGGTCATGGTCTCGACGATGGCCAGCGGCGACACGCGGCCCTACGTCGGCCCGAGCGACATCTGCATGATGTACTCGGTCACCGACGTCCAGGGCATCCACCGCATCAGCGAGCAGGTGCTGGCCAACGCGGCGCATGCGCTCGCCGGGATGATCGCCCACCCTCCCGCGATCTCGCCGACCAGCAAGCCGGCGCTCGGCCTGACCATGTTCGGCGTCACGACGGCGTGCGTGCAGGGCGTCGTCAAGCGGCTCGAGGCCGACTACGACTGCCTGGTCTTTCACGCCACCGGCGTCGGCGGCCAGTCGATGGAAAAGCTCGCCGACTCCGGGATGCTCGCCGGCGTCATCGACGTCTCGACGACCGAGATCGCCGACGAGATCGGCGGCGGCGTGCTGTCGGCGGGGCCGACCCGGCTCGACGTCTTCGCACGCCACCCGTTGCCGTATGTCGGCTCGTGCGGCGCGCTCGACATGATCAACTTCGGCGCCTGGGACACGGTGCCCGAGCGCTTGCGCGGCCGGCGCCTCTATCGCCACAACCCGACCGTCACGCTGATGCGGACGACCGCCGACGAATGCCGCGCGATCGGCGCGTTCCTCGCCGACAAGCTCAATGCAATGACCGGGCCGGTTCGCTTCCTGATCCCCGAGGGCGGGCTGTCGTCGATCGACCTGCCGGGCCAGCCGTTCCACGATCCCGACGCCGACCGCGCGTTGTTCGCCAGCCTCGAGGAACGCTTTCGTGCCGGCGCCGACAGGAAGCTCGTGCGCCTCCCGCATCACGTCAACGACGAGGCCTTCATCGAGGCGCTCGTCGCCGCCTGGCGCGAAGTCGCCACGCGCACTTCCACCGCTTCGCTGGCCCGCTCGCATGCCCCGCATCGCTAGATCGCTTCTGCTCGAGCGCTTCCGCGCCAAGATCGCCGCCGGCCGGCCGCTGATCGGTGGCGGTGCGGGCACGGGCCTCTCGGCCAAGTGCGAGGAGGCCGGCGGCATCGACCTGATCGTCATCTACAACTCCGGGCGCTATCGCATGGCCGGGCGCGGCTCGCTCGCCGGCCTGCTCGCCTACGGCAACGCCAACGAGATCGTCTGCGAGATGGCGCACGAGGTGCTGCCCGTCGTCAAGCACACACCGGTGATCGCCGGGGTGAACGGCACCGATCCCTTCATGATCGGCGACGAGTTCCTGCGACGCCTGATCGGCCTCGGCTTCTCGGGGGTGCAGAACTTCCCGACCGTCGGCCTGATCGACGGCACCTTCCGCGCCAACCTCGAAGAGACCGGCATGGGCTACGGGCTCGAGGTCGAGATGATCGCCCGCGCCCATGCGCTCGACCTGCTGACGACGCCCTACGTCTTCAACGAGGCGGAAGCGACCGCGATGACCGAGGCCGGCGCCGACATCGTCGTCTGCCACCTCGGCCTCACGACCGGCGGCGCGATCGGGGCCCGGACGGCGCTGACTCTCGACGACTGCGTTGCACTGATCGAGGCGAGAGCCGCCGCCGCCAAGGCGGTGCGCAGCGACGTGATCGTGCTGTGCCACGGCGGCCCGATCGCGACGCCCGAAGACGCCGCCTACATCCTCGGCGGCTGCCCGTCGTGCCACGGCTTCTACGGGGCGAGCTCGATGGAGCGCCTGCCCACGGAGACGGCGCTCATCGAGACGACGCGGCGATTCACCCGGATTTCAGGAGACAGACCATGACAGGCGCCCAATTCGGCAGCTTCCTCCTCGGCCTCGTCGTCGTCGCGATCGTCGTCGCGATCGCGGTCTGGCTGCTCCACTGGCTCTACCTGCGCAGCTCGAAGGAGCGCTCGTTCGTGCGCACCGGGCTCGGCGGCCAGAAGGTCGTGCTCGACGGCGGCGCCTTCGTGCTGCCGATCGTCCACGACGTCATCCCGGTCAACATGAACACGCTGCGCCTCGAGGTCACGCGCGGCCGCGACAAGGCGCTGATCACGCGCGACCGGATGCGCGTCGACCTGATCGCCGAGTTCTACGTCCGCGTCGCGGCGCGCCCGGACGCGGTCGCCGCCGCGGCGCAGACGCTCGGCCAGCGGACGATGGAGCCGGAGCAGCTGAAGGAGCTGGTCGAGGGCAAGTTCGTGGATGCCCTGCGCACCGCGGCGGCCGAGATGACGATGGAAGAGCTGCACGAGAAGCGCGGCGCCTACGTCAGAAAAGTGCGCGAGACCGTCGCCGAGGACCTGACCAAGAACGGCCTGGAGCTCGAGTCGGTGTCGCTGACCCAGCTCGACCAGACCGGCATGGAGTTCTTCAATCCCAGCAACGCCTTCGACGCCGAGGGCCTGACGCGCCTCACCGAAACGATCGAGCAGCGCAAGAAGCAGAGGAACGACGTCGAGCAGGACACGCTGATCGCGATCCGCAACAAGAACCTCGAGGCCGAGAAGCTCTCGCTCGAGATCGACCGCGAAGGCGAGTACGCCAGGCTCACCCAGCAGCGCGAGGTCGAGATCGCGCGGGCGCGCCAGCGCGCCGAGCTGATGACCGAGCGGGCGCAGCGAGAGGAGCAGGGCGAGAGCGCGCAGATCGCCGCCAAGCAGACGATCGACGCGGCGCGAATCCGCTCCGAGCAGACGATCGAGCAGGAGCGGATCGGCAAGGAGCGGACGATCCAGTCGGCCGAGATCGAGCGGCGGATGGCGGTCGAGCTGGCGGAGCAGAAGCGCGCCATCGCGGTCGCCAAGGAGAGCGAGGCGCAGAGCACGGCGCAGGCGGCGGCCGACGTCGCGCGCGCCGACGCCGTCACCGCCGAGGAAAAGGTCTTCACCGCGCGCGAGGTCGAGATGGCCGAGCGCAAGAAGGCGATCGAGCTGATCGGCTCGCGCCAGGTCGCCGAGCGCGACGCCCTGCGCCTGACGAGCGCGGCGAAGGCGGAAAAGGAAGCGAGCGCCGATCGCGGCGCAGCGGTGCGCGCGCAGGCCGAGGCCGACGCCGATGCCGACAAGATCAGGTCGATGGCGATGCGCGTTCGCGCCGAGATCGAGGCCGAGGCGCTGCGCATGATGAACGACGCCCACAACATGCTGTCGCCGGAAGCGCGCATGTCGGCGCTGCGCATGCGCCTGGTCGAGAAGGCCGAAGGGATCATCCGCGAGTCGGTGAAGCCCATGGAGCGGATCGAAGGCATCAAGATCCTGCACGTCGACGGCCTCGGCGGCTCGGGACACGGCGCGAACGGCGACGCCGGCCACGGCGGCGGCGGCTTTTCCGACGGCTTGGTCAACTCGGCGCTGCGTTTTCGCGCCCAGGCGCCACTCGTCGACCAGCTGCTGCGCGAGATCGGCATCGAAGGCGGTGACATCCAGCGCCTGGTCGGCGGGGTCAGCGGCGCGCAGGTCGCCCTGCCGCCGGGCCCTCCGAGCAACAAGGAATAGCGGTGATCCGTGTCTACACGTCGAGCGTCATCGACGCCAGCGCCGACACCGTGTGGTCGCGGATCCGCGACTTCAACGGCATGCCGCAATGGCATCCGGGCATCGCCGACAGCAGGATCGAGAACGGCGACTCGAGCGACCGCGTCGGCTGCATCCGCCACTTCCACACCCGCGACGGCGGCGCCATCCGAGAGCGCCTGCTGGCGCTCTCGGACTTCGACTATTCGTGCGTCTACGAGATCCTCGAGAGTCCGATGGGCGTCGAGAACTACGTCGCGACGCTGAAGCTGACGCCGGTCACCGACGGCGCGCGTTGCTTCGCCGAATGGAGCGCCGAGTTCGACTGCGCCGAGGCGCGCGAGAAGGAGCTCGTCGAGACGATCGGCGACGGCGTCTTCCAGGGCGGATTCGACGCCCTGAAGCGTCACTTCGGCAGGCGCTAGCTCGGTGCTGCAACACGTCGTCCGCTCGACCGTGATCGACGCGCCGATCGAGCGCGTCTGGGCCGTGCTGCGCGACTTCAACAGCCACGACCAGTGGCACGGCGTCGTCGCCGAGAGCCGCATCGAAGGCGACGAGCGCGGCGACCAGGTGGGTTGCGTGCGCAGCTTCACGCTCACCGACGGCAACCGCGTCCGCGAGCAGCTGATCGCGCTCTCCGACAGCGAGAAGAAGAGCACCTACTGCATCGTCGAGGCGACGGTGCCGCTGCAACGCTACGTCGCGACCGTGACGCTGAAGCCGGTGACCGACGGCGACCGCACCTTCTGGCACTGGGAGTCGACGTTCTCGACGCCGCCGGGGCGCGAGCGCGAGCTGCGCGAGATGGTCGCTCGCGACGTCTACGAAGCCGGCTTCGAGAACCTGCGACGCCATCTTGGCCAGGGCGGCGACCGGCGCGCGGCCGGGGCGGCACCGATGCCCGCCGCGCTGCCGCTGCCGGCGCGACGCGCCGTGGTCCATCGCTACGGCGGCCCCGAGACGCTGCAGCCGGGCGACGGCGAGGCCCTTGCGCCGGGCCCGGGAGAAGTGCGGATCCGCCAGCGCGCCATCGGCGTCAACTACCTCGACGTCTACCTGCGCAAGGGCTGGATCCCCTCGATGCTGCCGCTGCCCGGGGTGCCGGGCATGGAGGCGGTCGGCACGGTCGTCGACGTCGGCGCGAACGCGAACGGGCTGCTGCCCGGCGATCGCGTCGCCTATCTCGGCCCGGTCGCCGGCGCCTATGCGGCCGTGCGAACGGTCCCGGCCGAGTGGGTCGTTCGCCTGCCGGCCGGCATCGAGGACGACGTCGCCGCGGCGACGCTGCTCAAAGGCATCACCGCCGACGTCCTCCTGCGCGACCTCGGCCACGTCGGCGCCGGCACCCGCCTGCTCGTGCATGCGGCCGCCGGCGGCGTCGGCCTGCTCGTCTGCGCCTGGGCACGGCACCTCGGCGCGACCGTGATCGGTACTGTGTCCAGCGACGAGAAGGCGAGGGTGGCGCGCGAGTACGGCTGCGCGCACCCGATCGTCACGCGCGAGCACCGATTCGCCGACACCGTGCAGGCGCAGTTCGGCGGCGCCGACGTGATCATCGACGGCATCGGCGACGCTGCGCGCGACGAGAACTTCGCCGCGCTGGCGCGGCGCGGCCACTGGATCAGCCTCGGCCAGGCGAGCGGCGCGTTGCAGCCGATCTCGACCGACCAGCTGGTGCAGAAATCGATCACCTTCTCGCGCCCGGCGGTGTTCGACTACGTGGCGACGAACGCCAACCTGGCCGAGCGCGCGCGGCGAGTCTGGGCCGCGCTCGCCGACGGGACGCTGAAGGCGCCGCCGATCGAGCGCCACGCGCTCGGTGCCGCAGCCGAGGCGCACGCGCGGCTCGAATCACGGCGAACGATCGGCGCGCTCGTCCTGGTCGCCTGAGAATCACGGTGCCAACAGCACGAGGAGGCCGCGCATGATCGTCGGCATGAACCACTTCACCGTCATCGCCGAGGACAAGCAGAAGACGCTCGACTTCTACGTCGGCCTGCTCGGCCTGCGCGTCGGGCCGCGGCCCGACCTCGGCTTCGACGGCGCCTGGCTGTACGGTGAAGCGCCGCAGGCGATCCTGCACCTCTACTTCGACCGCCCGCCGCCGGCGCAGCGGGCCGGCGTGATCGACCACATGGCGTTCTCGGCGAGCGACGTCAAGGGCGTGAAGGCGCGCTTCGATGCCGCGAGCGTCAAGTACGACCTGCGCCGCCAGAAGGATTCGGGCATCTGGCAGCTCTTCAGCTACGACCCGAACGGGGCCAAGGTCGAGCTCGACTTCGATCCGGCGGAGAACCTCTGACGCCAAGGGGTTCGTCCGGGCGTGTAGGCTTCGCCCTTTTCGCGATCGACCGCCACCCCGAATGCCGGACCCGTACTACCAGCGTCATATCTTCTTCTGCCTCAACGATCGCTCCAACGGCGAGAAGTCGTGCGCCCACGACGGGGCCGTCGCCGGCTTCGATCACTGCAAGTCGCGGGTCAAGAAGGAAGGTCTCGCCGGGCCGGGCGAGGTGCGCGTCAACAAGGCCGGATGCATGGATCGCTGCGCCGGCGGGCCGGTCGCGGTCGTGTATCCCGAAGGCGTCTGGTACACCTACGTCGACACGAGCGACATCGACGAGATCGTCGATTCGCACCTGA
>JBDTPG010000115.1:0-8445 GCA_039932815.1 Caldimonas sp. | reverse complement strand
GCGGTGCGGCCGGTTTCGGCTACGAGATCACGCTGATGCGCCGCTACATGACGCTCGCGAGCGAAGGCGCGGGCTGGGTCGTGGCCTACGCCCCCGACGACGCCAAGACCGCACAGGTCGCGTCGATCGCCAAGCAGCTCGGCGCTCGCAGCGCCGTCCACTACGGGCGGCTGCTCCACGAAGACCTGATCTGAGGTCGGGCAAGCCGCCCGGCGTCGCTGGAACGCGAGCGCCATGCGCTCGCGCATCACGCCGCGCCGCCGCCTTCGGCGAACAATCCTCCGGTGCTCTTCGGCGGCGCTACGCCGAGATGGCGGTAGGCGGCAAGCGTCGCCACCCGGCCGCGCGGCGTGCGCTGCAGGAATCCTTGCTGGATCAGGAACGGCTCGATCACGTCCTCGATCGTGTCGCGCTCCTCGCCGATCGCCGCGGCGACGTTGTCGAGGCCGACCGGGCCGCCGTCGAAGCGGTGGATCACCGCCTCGAGGAGCTTGCGGTCCATCACGTCGAGGCCGTGCAGGTCGACGTCGAGCATCGCCAGCGCCTTGTCGGCGAGCGGCTTGGTGATGGTGCCGTCGCCCTTCATGTCGGCGAAGTCGCGAACGCGGCGCAGCAGCCGGTTGGCGACGCGCGGCGTGCCGCGCGAGCGGCGCGCGATCTCGAAGCCGCCCTCGGCGTCCAGCGGCACGTCGAGCAGGCCGGCCGAGCGGCGCACGATCTGCGCCAGCTCCTCGGCGCTGTAGAACTCGAGCCGGGCGACGATGCCGAAGCGGTCGCGCAGCGGGTTGGTGAGCATGCCGGCGCGCGTCGTCGCGCCGATCAGCGTGAACGGCTGCAGCTCGAGCTTGATCGAGCGCGCCGCCGGACCTTCGCCGATCATGATGTCGATCTGGTAGTCCTCGAGCGCCGGGTAGAGGATCTCCTCGACGACCGGCGAGAGGCGATGGATCTCGTCGATGAAGAGGACGTCGTTCTTCTCGAGGTTGGTGAGGATGGCGGCCAGGTCCTTGGGCTTTTCGAGCACCGGCCCCGAGGTCTGGCGCAGGTTCACGCCGAGCTCGTTGGCGATGATGTGCGAGAGCGTCGTCTTGCCGAGGCCCGGCGGGCCGAACAGGAGGACGTGATCCATCGCCTCGCCGCGCATCCTGGCCGCGCCGATGAAGATCTCGAGCTGCTCGCGTGCCTTCGCCTGGCCGACGTAATCGGCGAGACCCTTGGGTCGGAGTGCGCGCTCGATTGCTTCTTCATTCGGTGAGCGCGCGGCGCTGTCGACCACGCGCTGAGCCGTGCCGCCGGCGCTGGCGCGGCCGCCTGTTGCGAAGTCGTCGGTCTGGATCGACATGACCCATTATCGACGCCGCCCCGGGGCGCCTTGCTCGACGTGTGCCGCCTCGGCCCAGGGCAGCAATCGTCCTCACGGGTTCGGCGCGATGACCCCCACTCGCCGAAGGCGGACCAAAGGAACGCACCCCCGCGCTTGCGTGGGGAGCCCCCTGCCTTTAAGCGGTGCTTAAGCAGTCTCGCGACACTGCGCTCATCGCACCATACGTCTGTGCCCAACGACAATGCGGTCCGTGAACGCCCGCCGCCCCAGCTCGCGCCTGGCCGTCCTTGCCTTTGTGTGCGCGCTCGTGTTGAAGGGCGCGATTCCGCTGTTCGCGAGCTGGTCGGCGCACCTCCAAGGCAAGGGTGTCGCCGAGGTCTGCGATGTCTACGGCATCGCTCTACCGGGCCAAGGCGTCCACGACATGCATGCGATGCACGGCATGCACACGATGAAGGGGTCGCCGTCGCCGACCTCCGGCGACGAGCCGCGTCGCCATGAGCCGGCCGGCCACTCAGGCGACCACTGCGTGCTCGGCGCACTGGTCGCGTTCGCCGGAGATCTCGGTGGCGGCCCGACGCTTCCGGTCGCGCAACGTCGCTCCCGTCCGATCGGCTCGGCGTGGACCGTGGAAACGATCCGCGCCGACTCTTCGGCCCGCTGGGCCGCGCGCCTTGGCCACGGGCCGCCCGCTCTCTCCTGAGTCCGCCTGGTTGGCGCCCGACTGATCGTCGCCCTTGAAGGCTGACGCGGTCGGGCGAGCCCCTGTCCGACTTGAGGAGAAGTCATGTTCCATCTTTCGGCGCTATCGCGCCGGGCGACGTCGCGACGGCGTGGCGCCTCCGCGGTCCTTGCCGCGTTGGCGATCCTGCATTGCGCGACCACGTCAGCACAGACGGCTGCTGCTCCCGGCGACACCGACACGCAGACGAAGACGCTCGGCGTCGTCACCGTCACCGGCGGACGTCCCACGTCGCTGCCGACCCAGATCCCGACGACGATGGAGAGCGTCACCCACGAGCAGATCGTGCGCACGATCAATGCGACCGATGCCGAAGACGCGCTCAAGTACTTCCCGAGCCTGCTCGTGCGCAAACGCTACATCGGCGACTACAACCACGCGATCCTTTCCAGCCGCGCTTCGGGGACGGGCAACAGCGCCCGCTCGGCGGTGTATGCCGATGGCATCCTGCTCTCGAATTTTCTCGGCAACGGCGTCGGCGGCCTCTCGTTCCCGCCGCGCTGGGGCATGGTGACGCCCGAAGAGATCGACCGCGTCGACGTCATGTACGGCCCGTTTTCGGCCGCCTATCCGGGCAACTCGGTCGGCGCGGTCGTCGACTACGTGACCCGGATGCCGACTGCGCTCGAGGCTCATGCCAAGGTGGGCTACGTCTCCCAGCCCTTCGATCTCTACGCCACGAACGCCACCTATCGCGCCTGGGAGCAGAGCGCATCGCTCGGCAACCGCAACGGCAATCTCGCGTGGTGGATCAACGTCGACCACCTCGACAGCACCGGTCAGCCGCTGACTTTTCCGACGCGGCTTGTCAGCGCCGTCGCCACAACGCCGGGAACGCCGACCACCGGCGCGATGCTCGACTCCAACAACGCCAACCAGCCGTGGTACGTCGTCGGTACGGGGACCCAGTACCACTCGCGCCAGGACCATCTCAAGATCAAGCTGGCGTACGACATCACGCCGACGCTCAGGGCCAGCTATCTGTTCGGCCTGTGGCGCAACCGCTCCGATGGCGACTCGCAGTCGTATCTGCGTGATGCCGCGGGCGCCCCGATCTATGCGGGGCCGGTCAACATCGATGGCGCGAACTACGCCGCCCTGACGGGCGGCGACTTCGCGCTGACGCGCGAGCGCCTGCAACATCGGATGCACGGCCTCTCGATCAAGAGCCACACCCTGGGCGAATGGGACTGGGAACTCGCCGCCAGCCTGTACAACTATGGCCGCGATGACAAACGGCAGAACGGCGCCGCCAACGTCCTCCCCGCCGCCCGCTCGGGCGGACCCGGTACGCTCGCCGACGGCAGCGGCACCGGCTGGGATACGCTGGCGCTGAGGGGCACGTGGCGGCCTCCGGGCGCGGCCGGTGCGCACGTCGTCGACTTCGGCGTGCAGCAGGAGCGCTACCGGCTGCGCTATCGAACGTCGAACGTGCCTGGCAACTACCTGAACGATGAGCCGGGAACGCTCGCCAGCAACGTGCAGGGCCGCACCGACCTGCAAAGCGTCTATGGCCAGGACGTCTGGCGGCTCGCAGAGCGCTGGAAGGCGGTGCTCGGCGGCCGCCTCGAGCACTGGGATTCGTTCGACGGCCGCACCGACTTCTCGGCGACGAGCTCGCAGAGCCATCCGTCGCGCCACGAGAATCACGTGTCGCCGAAGGCGGCGCTGTCGTGGCAATGGCGCGACGACACGGTGCTGAAGGCGTCGGTCGGGCGGGCGGTGCGGATGCCGACCGTGAGCGAGCTCTACGGCGCAACGTCGACGACCAACTCGCAGTTCATCAACGACCCGAACCTGCGACCGGAGCGGTCGTGGACCGGCGAGCTGAGCGCGGAGCAGGACCTTGGAGTCGGTACCGGCCGGTTCACGTTGTTCGCCGAAGACACGCGCGACTCGATCTATTCGCAGACCGTGCTCGACCCGGCAGCCAACCGGAACATCAGTCGGGTCCAGAACATCGATCACATCGCGACCACCGGTGTCGAGGCGGCTCTGGTCACGAGCGGCTGGCTGCTCGGCGGGCTCGATCTCTCGGCCAGCGTCACCTACGCCGACTCGACGATCAGGGGCAACGCGGGCTTCCTCGCCGTCGCGGGGGACACGATCGGCAGATGGCAACCGAACATCCCGCGCTGGCGCGCGACGGCGCTGGCAAGCTACCGGTTCGACCCGCAGTGGAGCGCGAGCGTCGGCGCCCGCTACAGCGGTAGACAATATCGGACGCTCAACAACGGCGACGTCAACGGCTACACCTACCAAGGGGTCAGCAAGTTCGCGACGATCGACGTGCGGGTCCTCTACCGCATCAGCCGACAGTGGAGCGCCGCGGTCGGCGTCGACAATCTGAACGACTATCGCTACTGGAACTTCCACCCCTATCCGCAGCGCAGCTACTCGGCCGAGCTGAGGTTCGACCTCTGAAGGACATGCCATGAACATCATTCGCGCTCGCCTCGCTGCCGTCCGGCGCGGGCTGCCACTCGTGTTCGCGGTTGTCGCGGCCGCCGCCGCGGCGCACGGTGCCAACGTCGGCGACATCGCCATCGGCCATCCCTACGCGACGCCGTCGCTCGCCGGCACCAGCAACGGCGCCGCCTACCTGGCCTCGATCGAAAACAAGGGCAGCGTCGCCGACCGCCTCGTCCGCGCGAGCACGCCGGCGGCCGCGCGGGTCGAGATCCACACGATGGCGGTCGACGCGCAAGGCGTGATGCGGATGCGCGAGATCGACGGCATCGCCCTGGCGCCGAAAGCGAAGGTGCAGATGAAGCCTGGCACCGGCCTGCACCTCATGCTGATCGACCTCAAGGAACCGTTGAAGCAGGACGCGACCTTCCCGATGACGCTCGAGTTCGAGCGCGCCGGCAAGGTCGAGGTCAAGGTGATCGTCAGCCAGCCGAAGCCGGCCGGGGCGGCGACCGAAAGCCACCAGCACTGACCGGCGGAACTCGCCGCCGGATTTGGCGGCTGCCGCGAGGCGAATCGTTACTTCGCGAGGGCGCGCAGCGCCTGCTTGATTCCGGCGGCGACCTCGATGTCGGCCGGCAGCGTCTTCAGCGTCGCCGACGCCTCGCGGTCGCTGTAGCCGAGCGCGACCAGCGCCTGCAGGATGTCGGCCTGCGCGCTCGAGGCCACGCTCGCCGGCGCGGCGACGGCGTCGCCCAGCTTGCCTTTCAGCTCGAGGAGAAGCCGCTCGGCGGTCTTCTTGCCGATTCCCGGGACCTTGATCAGGCGGCCGCTCTCCTGCAGCGAGACGGCGCGCGCCAGCTCGTCGACCGAGAGGCCGGAGAGGATCGACAGCGCAGTGCGCGGGCCGACGCCCGAGATCTTGACGAGCAGCCGGAAGGTCGAGCGCTCCTCGTGGCTGAGGAAGCCGAACAGCACCTGTGCGTCCTCGCGGACGACGAAGTGCGTCAGCAGCGTGACGCGCTCGCCGAGCGCCGGCAGGTTGTAGAAGCTCGACATCGGCACGTCGACCTCGTAGCCGACGCCGCCGACGTCGACGAGCACCTGCGGGGGCGTCTTCGCGGCGAGGGTTCCGGTGAGGCGACCGATCATGGCGGCGATTATCGAGGCGCTTGTCGCCGCCCCTGGCGGCCCCGGTTCGCTCCGGTTGGCGACAATGGGCCCGTGATCCTCCGCCACGCCTTCATCCCGCCCGACAACAACCGCCTGGCCAACCTCGCCGGCAGCTTCGACGAGCACCTGCGCACGATCGCGGCGGCGTTCGACGTCAAGATCCAGCGCCGCAACGAATCGTTCCGGATCGAAGGCGCCAAGGGCCACGCCGAGCGCGCCGTCGTCCTGCTGCAGCAGCTGTACGGCCGCGCCGCGCGGCCGATCGGTGCCGAGGAGCTGGAGCTCGCCATCCTCGAGGCGATGAACGACGACGCCGGCAGGGCCGACCCCGGAGCACCGGCCGCGCGAGCCGAGCCGCACGAGGTCGACCTGCGGCTGCGCACGCGCCGCGTCGATCTCGCCGGCCGCACGCCGAACCAGGTCCAGTACCTGAAGAACATCCTCGGCCACGACATCACCTTCGGCATCGGCCCGGCGGGCACCGGCAAGACGTACCTGGCCGTCGCCTGCGCCGTGGACGCGCTCGAGCGGAACGCCGTGCAGCGCATCATCCTCACCCGGCCGGCGGTCGAGGCGGGCGAGCGGCTCGGCTTCCTGCCCGGCGACCTGGCGCAGAAGGTCGATCCCTACCTGCGCCCGCTCTACGACGCGCTCTACGAGCTGATGGGGCTCGAGCGCGTCGGCAAGGCGTTCGAGAAGGGGACGCTCGAGGTCGCGCCGCTCGCCTTCATGCGCGGCCGCACGCTCAACCACGCGTTCGTCATCCTCGACGAGGCGCAGAACACGACGCCGGAGCAGATGAAGATGTTCCTGACCCGGATCGGCTTCGGCGCCAAGGCGGTCGTCACCGGCGATACCAGCCAGGTCGACCTGCCGAAGGGGTCGACCTCGGGCCTGATCGACGCCGAGAACGTGCTGCGCGACGTCAAGGGCATCGCGACGACGCGCTTCACGTCGGCCGACGTGGTGCGCCATCCGCTCGTCGCCCGCATCGTCGAGGCGTATGACGCGGCCGGCGAAAACCGCTCCTGAGCCGCCGTCGCGGCCCGCGCGGCGCGCCAGGCCGGCGCTGCGCCTCTCGCTCCAGCTCGCCGATCCGCGCCATCGCGGCACGCTGGTCCGCGCCGATGTTGCCCGCTGGATCCGCGCCGCGCTCGACGCTCCGGCCGAGATCACGGTGCGCGTCGTCGACGTCGACGAGGGACTGGCCCTCAACCGCGATTTCCGCGGCCAGGACCACGCGACCAACGTGCTGACGTTCCCGTACGACGACGCGCCGGTGCTGAGCGCCGACCTCGTCCTCTGCGCGCCGGTCGTCGCGAGCGAGGCGGCGGCGCAAGGCATCGCCCTCGTCGCCCACTACGCTCACCTGATCGTCCATGGCACGCTGCACGCGCAGGGCTTCGACCACGAGCGCGGCGCCGACGCGAAGCGGATGGAAGCGCGCGAGAGCGAGATCCTCGCCGGGCTCGGTTTCGCCGACCCTTACGGCGGCTGACCGGCGCGTCAGAGGTTGCCGACCTCGGCCGCTTGCGCCGCGGGTGGCGTCCGCGTCGGCCACATCACCGACGCGATCGCGAGCAGGATGAGGACGAGCGCCGCGCCGTCCTGCCAGTGCAGCGCCTCGTTCAGCCACCAGGCGCCGGCGATCGTGCCGAGCACCGGGATCATCATCACCGACATGCTCGAGGCGATCGGCGGCAGCGCGCGGGCCAGGATCAGCCAGACCGGCTGTGCCAGGCCGAAGATGAGGACGGCGTTGTAGCCGACGGCGGCCAGCGCCACCGCGGTCGGCACGGCCCAGCGGTCGTGCTCGAACAGCACCGTGGCCGTCGTCATGACGAGCGTCGACGCCAGCGTCATCCAGAAGACGATCGCCAAGGTCGGCGCGACGATCGTGGTGCGCCGCATCTGCTGCGTGCCGACCGCCCAGAAGGCGGCGGCGACGAGCATCCCGATCGCCGCGATCGGCTTGCCGGTGAGGGTGGCGAACTCGTGCCAGAGCAGGAACGAAACGCCGAGGGCGGCGGCGACGATGCCGGCGACGTGGCGCGGCCTGAGGCGCTCGCCGAGGACGGCGACGCCGTAGATCGCCGAGAAGATCGGCATCGTGTAGCCGAGGATCGCCGCGCGCCCCGACGACAGCGCCTGCACGGCGAGGATCGCGAGGATGTGCCAGATGATCATGTTGTTGACCGACAGCCTGGCGAGCTGGCCCCAGTCCTCGCGGCGGATCACGAAAGAGACGCGCTGCCAGCGCAGCACCGCCCACAGCACCGGCAGGCCGAGCCACATCGACAGGGCGCGAAAGGCGAGCGGCGGGTAGCCGCTGACGCCCAGCTTCATCACCGGCCAGTTGAGGCCCCAGACGACGGTGAGGAAGACGAGCAGCCCGTACTGCTGGCGGCTGAAGGCGAATGAGTTCGGGGAGACTGCGTTCAGGAGCGGCCCAGGTAGCGTTTGCGCCAGAAGAAGATGCTCATGCCGACGCCGAGCGCGAGCATGAACAGGAACGTGATCCAGAAGCCGGTCGGGCTGTGGATCAGCGGCAGGCCCTCGAAGTTCATGCCGAAGAAGCCGGTGACGAGGTTGAGCGGCAGGAAGATCGCGGTCAGCACGGTCAGCGCCCGCATGATGTTGTTGGTGCGGTTGCTCTGTTCCGAGAAGTGCATCTGCACCGCCGTCTCGGACGACGACTCGAGCCGGCGCACGTGCGAGAGGACGCGCTCGATGTGCTCGAGCACGTCGCGCGAGCGCACGCGCAGCTGCTCGCGCTCGCGCCGTTGCGCTTCGTCTG
>JBDTPG010000114.1:0-8525 GCA_039932815.1 Caldimonas sp. | reverse complement strand
GGCCTGGAGCGGCTGGCGATGTACCTGCAGGGCGTCGACAACGTCTACAAGCTGCAGTGGACCGACGGGCTCACCTACGGCGACGTCTACCATCAGAACGAGGTCGAGCAGAGCACCTACAACTTCGAGAAAAGCGACGTCGAATTCCTGCTCGCCGCCTTCGCCGCGCACGAGCGCCAGGCGACGGCGCTGATGGCCGACTCGCTGGCGTTGCCCGCGTACGAGCAGGTGCTGAAGGCGGCGCACAGCTTCAACCTGCTCGATGCGCGCGGCGCGATCAGCATCACCGAGCGCGCCGCCTACATCGGCCGCATCCGCACCCTCGCCCGAAGCGTCGCGCAGAACTACCTCGACAGCCGGGCCCGGCTCGGCTTTCCGATGGCGCCGAAGGCCTGGGCCGATGAAGTCGCGGCGCAGCTCGCGGCGCGTCGGCTCGGCGCCGACTCGAAGCAGCCGGCCTGATGGCGACCGTGCCGCCGCGGCCGCTGCTGGTCGAGCTGTTCGTCGAGGAGCTGCCGCCAAAAGCGTTGCCGCGGCTCGCGGCCGCATTCGCCGAGGGATTGGTCGCGGGCCTGCGTGCCGAATCGCTGCTCGAGGCGAACGCCAACGTCACTCCGTACGCGACGCCGCGGCGGCTCGCGGTGTTGATCGACGCGGTCTCGGGCCGCGCCGCCGATCGCCCGGTGTCGCACAAGCTGATGCCGGCGAGCGTCGGCCTGGCAGCCAGCGGCGAGGCGACGCCGGCACTCGTCAAGAAGCTCGCTGCGCTCGGCGCCGACGCCAGCGTCGTGCCGACGCTGCAGCGGCGCATCGACGGCAAGAGCGAGACGCTCTTCCTCGACGCCGTAGCTGCCGGCGCTTCGCTCGCCGAAGGCCTGCAGCGCGCGCTCGAGCGCGCGATCGTGCAGTTGCCGATTCCCAAGGTCATGCAGTACCAGCTCGCCGATGGCTGGACGAGCGTGAGCTTCGTCCGCCCGGCGCATGGTCTGGTCGCGCTGCACGGCGAGGAGGTCGTTCCGGTGCGAGCGCTCGGCCTCGACGCCGGCCGGACGACGCACGGCCACCGCTTCGAAGGCAGCCGCGCGCCGATCGTGCTGCGCGACGCGACGAGCTACGTGGCGCAGCTGCGCGATGAGGGCGCGGTGATCGCGGGCTTCGCCGAACGGCGCGCCGAAATCGCACGCCAGCTCCTGGCCGCCGCGGCCGCGGCAAAGCTGGCGCCGGTCGACGACGACGCCCTGCTCGACGAAGTGACGGCGCTGGTCGAGCTGCCGAACGTCCTCACCTGCAAGTTCGATGCGGAATTCCTCGACGTTCCGCCCGAGTGCCTGGTCCTGACGATGAAGGCGAACCAGAAGTATTTCCCGCTCCTCGAGCAGGACGGCCGGCTCACCAATCGCTTCCTCGTCGTCAGCAACATCGCGCCGGCCGATCCGGCGCGCATCGTCGAGGGCAACGAGCGCGTCGTCCGGCCGCGCCTGGCCGACGCCAAGTTCTTCTACGACCAGGACAGGAAACGCTCGCTCGAATCGCGCGTCGCCGATCTCGACAAGGTGGTTTACCACGGCAAGCTCGGCAGCCAGGGCGATCGCGTCCGGCGCATCCGCCGCATCGCCGCCTGGGTGGCGGAGCGCATCGGTGCCGACGCTGCGCTCGCCGAGCGCGCCGCGCTGCTCGCCAAGGCCGACCTCCTGACCGACATGGTCGGCGAGTTCCCCGAGCTGCAGGGAATCATGGGCGGCTACTACGCGGCCCATGACGGCGAGGCGCCCGAGGTCGCGTCGGCCCTGCGCGAGCAGTACGCCAACCGGCGCGGCGACGGCGACACGCGGCCAGCGAACCTCGTCGGCGAAGCGCTCCTGATCGCCGACCGCGCCGAGGTCCTCGTCGGCATCTGGGGCATCGGCCTGAAGCCGACCGGCGACAAGGACCCGTACGCGCTGCGCCGCAACGCGCTGACGCTGATCGATTCCCTGCGGCGCGTCGCCGCCGGCGCATCGGCGCGTCCGGTGGCGCTGCGCGAGCTGCTCGAGCAGGTGGCGTCGACGTTCACTGCGCCGCTCGCGGCGGGAACGGTGGACGAGGTCGAGTCTTTCATCTACGAGCGCTATTTCCAGCAGCTCGCGACCGTCCACGACACGCGCGCGGTCGACGCCGTGATGAGCTTGCGGCCGGCGCTGCACGACATCGCCGAGCGCCTGGCGGCGGTGCGAGAGTTCCTCGCCTTGCCCGAGGCGCCGGCGCTCGCCGCCGCCAACAAGCGTGTCGGCAACATCCTGAAGAAGAGCGACCCACCGGCGGGCGGCGTCAGCGAAGCGCTCCTGCAGGAACCGGCCGAGCGCGCGCTCTTCCAGCGGCTCGTCGATGTCGGCACGCGTGCGAGCGAGGCCTACGACGCAGGGGAGTACGCTCGTTCGCTCACGCTTCTTGCGGGCCTGAAGGAAACGGTGGATGCCTTCTTCGACGCCGTCATGGTCAATGTCGAATCGCCGCCGCTGCGAAGCAATCGCCTCGCCTTGCTGGCACGACTGCACACGACCATGAACCGGGTCGCCGATCTGTCTCGCCTCGCCGTCTAGAACGACCCGTGAAGCTCGTCATCCTCGACCGCGACGGCACGATCAACGAGGATCGCGACGACTTCGTCAAGTCGCCCGCCGAGTGGGTGCCGATCCCGGGCTCGCTCGAGGCGATCGCCCGCCTCAACCATGCCGGCTGGCACACGGTGATCGCGACCAACCAGTCGGGGCTGGCGCGCGGACTGTTCGACATGGCGACGCTGAACGCGATCCACGCGCGCATGAATCGCGAGCTGGCCGAGGTCGGCGGCCGCATCGACGCGGTGTTCTTCTGCCCGCACGGGCCCGACGACGGCTGCCTTTGCCGCAAGCCGCTGCCGGGGCTCTTCACCACCATCGGCGAGCGCTACGGCGTCTCGCTGCGCGAGACCTACGCGGTCGGCGATTCGCTGCGCGACCTCCAGGCCGGCGTCGCCGCCGGCTGCGCGCCGCACCTCGTTCGCACCGGCAAGGGCGCCGCGCTCGACGCGGATTCATTGCGCGCCTTGGTCAAGGAGATACCGCACGCGGTCATCCATGCCGACCTCGCCAGCTTCGCCCAGCAGCTGATCCAGCGCGAGCGCCATCAGCGCGGCGATGCCGACGAAGCCGATTCGGTGTTCGTGAAGCTGCGGTGATGGCGCGCCTGCTCGCGGCCCTGCGCTCGGCGCTGTTCGTCCTGTTCCTGGCGATCACGGTCGCGCCCTGGGCGCTGATCGGCCTCGTCTACTCGATCTTCGTTCGCGGCGAGCGGCTGTACTGGTACTTCGCGGGCTGGCTGGGCCTGTCGATCTGGGCGGCGCGCGTGATCTGCGGCGTCCGCGCGCGCGTGCAGGGGCGCGAAAACCTGCCCGACACGGCGGTCATCCTGCTGCCCAAGCACCAGTCGACCTGGGAGACCTTCGCTTTCCCGACCCTGATGCCGCGGCCGCTCTGCTACGTGTTCAAGCGCGAGCTGCTCTTCATTCCGTTCTTCGGCTGGGCGATGGCCCGCATGGACCTGATCCACATCGACCGCAGCAAGCGCGCCGAAGCGTGGAGCAAGGTCGCGGAGCAGGGTCGGCGCTACATGGCGCAGGGCAACTGGGTGATCATGTTCCCGGAAGGAACGCGAACGCCGCGCGGCAGCCAGGGCACGTACAAGGTCGGCGGCACGCGCCTCGCCGTCGAGACCGGCCGGCCGGTCGTGCCGATCGCCGTGACCTCGGCGCGCTGCTGGCCGAGGAAGAGTTTCCTGCTTCGCCCCGGCGTCATCGACATCTCGATCGGCGCGCCGATCGAGCCCGCCGGGCGCACCGCCGACGCGCTGATGCGCGAGGTCGAAGCCTGGATCGAAGCCGAGATGCGCCGCCTCGATCCCGAGGCGTATCGATGACGTCGCGCTTCGGGCGCGGCTTGCGCCGGTTCGTCGATTCGCTGCAGCGCGGTCTGTTCGACGAGGTCGCCGAGGCGCCCGCCGCACCGGCCGCGGCCGATCAGGTGACGCCGGACCGAGGTCGGGCGGACCCGCTGCTGCGCCATCCGCAGGCGTCGCGCGAGCTGTCGCTCGCCGGCGAGCGGATCGCGTTTCGCCTGGCGCGCGTGCGCCGGCGCAGCATCGGCTTCGTCGTCGACGGCCTCGGCCTGACGGTGCGCGCGCCGAAGTGGGTGGCGCTGCGCGATATCGACGCCGCGGTGCGCGAGAAAGAGCGCTGGATCCTGGCGCGTCTGGCCGAACAGCGCGAGCGCGCCGCGCGGCTGGCGGCGAGCCGAGTCGTGTGGCGCGACGGCGCCGCGGTCGATTACCTCGGCCGGCCGCTCATCATCTATCTCGCCGCGGGCGACGACCTCAGCGCCGGCGAGACCGTCCTCGCGCCCGCGCCTGCCGAAGGCGACGCGTCGCCTTCGGCGAGACTTCTCGTCGCCTTGCCGCGCGACGCCGGCGAAGAGCGCATCCGCGACGCGGTCCAGAGCTGGCTGCAGCGCGAGGCGAGCCGGGTCTTCGCCGAGCGCGCCGCTCATTTCTCGGCGTTGCTCGGCGTTCGCGTCGAGCGGCTCTCGCTGTCGTCGGCGGCGACGCGCTGGGGCAGCGCCAACGCCAACGGCTCGGTGCGGCTGCACTGGCGCCTGATCCAGCATCCGCCGGCGACGATCGACTACGTCGTCGCCCACGAGCTCGCGCATCTGCGCGAGATGAACCACAGCGCACGCTTCTGGGCAGTCGTCCGCTCGGTCGTACCCGGCTACGAGGAGGCGAGGGCGAGCCTGCGCCGCGAAGGGCACGCGGACGTCTGAGCGCCGGCTCGCGTCAGATCGTCGCGAACCGGATCACGCCGTCGGCGCCGGTGGCGCGCTCGAGCTTGCCCTGGAACCAGAGCGCATGCAGGTGGGCGAGCGATTCGCCCATCGCGAAGGTCATCTGGTGCAGGTCGAGCGGCCGCTTGAACAGCACCGGGACGAGCTCGAACGCGCTCTGCGGCGCTTCGGCGCAGGCTTCGAGCGTCTCGGCGAAGCGCTCGGCGTGGTGCGCCAGCAGCTGGTCGATGCGCGTGTGCAGGCCCTTGAACGGCAGGCCGTGCGACGGCAGGACGAGGACGCCGGAATCGATCGCGCGCATGCGCTCGATCGAGTCGAGGTAGAGCGTCAGCGGGTCGGCCTCGGGCTCGACGTCGATGACGCTGACGTTGGTCGAGATGCGCGGCAGCACCATGTCGCCGCTGATCAGGACGCGCGCCGCTTGGCAGTGAAACGCCATGTGCTCGGGCGCATGGCCGTAGCCGACGTGGCAGGTCCATTCATTGCGTGCCGCGGCACTGCCGGCGTCGATCGTGCCCCCATCGAGCAGGCGCCGATAGGCCGAAGGCACCGCCGGCACCAGGTTGCGGTAGTAGTTCGTCCGCGCGGCGACCTTGTCGACCGCCGACGGATCGGCGGCCATTCCGTGCACTGCCATGAAGGCCGCCGAGAGCGGCCCGCCGAAGCCGGCGCTCGCGCTGCTCGCCATGCGGGCGATGCCGAAATCGGTGGCGCTGATCCACAGGCGCGCGTTCCAGCGCTCGCACAGCCAGTTCGCCGAGCCGATGTGGTCCGGATGCATGTGGGTGACGATGACGCGCAGCACCGGCAGGCCGTCGAGGCCGCTCGCGAAGAGCTCCTCCCAGGCGGCGTGGGTGGCGGCGTTGTCGATGCCGCAGTCGACGATGCTCCAGCCTTCCTTCGCCGGTTCGCCGCCAATGCCTGCGACCGAGTCGCGCAGCATCCAGACGTTGATGTGATTGAGCGCGAACGGCAGCGCCATGCGTGCCCAGCGCACGCCCGGCGCCACCTCGAAGGCGCGGCCGGGCTCGGGGATCGCGGTGCCGAGGCAATAGTCGAGCTGGGCTTCCTGCGCGTTCATCGTCGCCTTACACTTTCCGCACTTTACGTAAACGTCAACTACGAGTTTATCGCCATGCCCCGCGCCGCCGCTTCGCGCCTCCCGCGCGGCCGCATCGACCCGCCCGCCGAGCTCGCCGCCACCTTCACGATCGGCGAGCTGGCGCGCGAGTTCGGCCTGACGACGCGGGCGATCCGCTTCTACGAGGACTGCGGCCTGCTCGCGCCGCAGCGCTCCGGGCGCAACCGCGTCTACACCTCGCGCGACCGGGCGCGCCTGACGCTGACATTGCGCGGCAAGCGTCTCGGCCTGAAGCTGGCCGAGGTGAAGGACCTGGTCGACATGTACGAGACGCGGCGCGACACCGAAGCCCAGCTGCGCCGCTTCCTCGACGTGCTGGTGCGCCACCGCGCGCAGCTCGAGGCACGCCTCGCCGAGCTGCGCACGACGCTCGACGAGGTGCTCGCCCAGGAGGCCGCGGCGCGCCAGGTCCTGCGCCGCAGGGCGAAGCCATGAGGGCAACGCCGGCCTTCCCCGCGGCCCTCGACGACTCGCGCGCCTTCGCGATCGCGCGGGCGATGCTCGACGGCTTCGATCGCCACTACCGGCTCTTTCGCCAGGCCAGCGGGGAGGCCAAGGCGCGCTTCGAGGCCGCCGACTGGCACGCCCAGCAGCAGGCGCAGGCGCAGCGCATCGCCTACTACGAACGGCGCGTCGCCGAGGCGACCGAGCGGCTGCAGACCGAGTTCGCGGCGGCGACGCTGCCGATGGGCGTCTGGCAGCAGGTCAAGCTCCACTACATCGGCCTGCTCATCGACCACTACCAGCCCGAGCTCGCCGAGACGTTCTTCAACTCGGTGACGACCAAGATCCTGCACCGCAGCTACTTCCACAACGACTTCATCTTCGTCCGTTCCGCCGTCTCGACCGACCATCTCGAGAACGACGAGCCGGCCGCGCTGCCGACCTATCGCGCCTACTACCCGACCCGGGACACGCTGGTCGAGACCTGGCATCGCGTCGTCACCAATTTCCAGCTCGACACCGAGTTCGAGGACCTCCGCCGCGACGTGACCGACCTCATGGCGGCCATCGACGCGCAGCTCGGCGAGTTCCGCCTGCGCGCCAATTTCCAGATCCAGGTGCTGTCGTCGCTGTTCTTCCGCAACAAGGGCGCCTACATCGTCGGCAAGATCATCAACGGCTTCAACGAGACGCCGTTCGCGCTGCCGATCCTGCACGGTGCCAAGGGGCTGGTGATCGACGCGGCCCTGTTCGGCGAGGACGACCTCGAGCTCGTGTTCAGCTTCGCGCGCGCCTACTTCATGGTGACCATGGAAGTGCCATCGGCGTACGTGCAGTTCCTGCGCTCGCTGATGCCGAGAAAGCCCCGCTCCGAGCTCTACAGCGCGCTCGGCCTGCAGAAGCAGGGCAAGAGCCTCTTCTACCGCGACCTGCTGATGCACATGCGCCACTCGTCGGACAAGTTCCGCATCGCGCCCGGCATCAAGGGCATGGTGATGCTGGTGTTCGACCTGCCGAGCTTTCCCTACGTGTTCAAGGTGATCAAGGACTTCTATCCGCCGCCCAAGGACACGACGCGCGAGCTGATCAAGAGCAAGTACCTGCTCGTCAAGCAGCACGACCGCGTCGGCCGCATGGCCGACACCCTCGAGTACAGCGACGTCGCCTTCCCGCGCGCGCGCTTCGACGACGAGCTGGTCGCCGAGCTGCGCCATTTCTGCGCCAGCCTGGTCGAGGACGAGGGCGATGCGCTCGTCATCCGTCATGTCTACATCGAGCGGCGCATGATCCCGCTCAACATCTACCTGCAGGACGCGACGCCCGCGCAGCGCGAGTCGGTGGTGATCGAGTACGGCAACGCGATCAAGGACCTGGTGCGCGCCAACATCTTTCCGGGCGACATGCTGTGGAAGAACTTCGGCGTCACCCGCCACGGCAGGGTCGTCTTCTACGACTACGACGAGATCGAATACCTCACCGACTGCACCTTCCGCAAGGTGCCGCAGGCGCGCAACGAGGAGGACGAGATGTCGGGCGAGGTCTGGTACCGGGTCGGCCCGAAGGACGTGTTTCCCGAGACCTTCGCGCCGTTCCTGCTCGGCGACCCGGCGATCCGCGAGGTCTTCATGGCTCACCACGCCGAGTTGCTCGACGCCGCCTTCTGGCAAGGCCACAAGGAGGAGATCCTGGCCGGCTACGTGCATGATGTCTTCCCTTACGAAGCGCAGAAGCGATTCGAGACGCGGCGTGCCGCGTCCGCCGCGGCGCCGTCCGCCGTTTTGACCGTTCGACAAGGAGCCCACCATGGCTGATTCCATCGTCATCGTTTCCGCCGCGCGCACGCCGATCGGCGGCCTGCTCGGCGATTTCAGCGCGCTCGCCGCGCACCAGCTCGGGAGCAGCGCCATCAAGGCGGCGGTCGAGCGCGCCGGCGTCACCGGCGATGCCGTCGACGAGGTGCTGATGGGCAACTGCCTGATGGCCGGCCAGGGCCAGGCCCCGGCGCGCCAGGCCGCGCTCGGCGCCGGCCTGCCGCAATCGGCCGGCGCGGTGACGCTGTCGAAGATGTGCGGCTCGGGGATGCGCGC
>JBDTPG010000113.1:0-8583 GCA_039932815.1 Caldimonas sp. | reverse complement strand
GCAGGCATCCGCAAGGCGAACCGGCGCGATCTCATGGTCGTGAAGCTCGACGCCGGCGCCTCGGTCGCGGGCGTGTTCACGGCGAACCGGTTCTGCGCCGCCCCGGTGCAGCTGTGCCGGGAGCACCTCGCGGCGGGCGGCGACGTGCGGGCGATCCTGGTCAACACCGGCAATGCCAACGCGGGCACGGGCGCCGACGGGTTGGCGCGCGCTCGCTCGACCTGCGCCGCGCTCGGGCGCCTGCTCGGCTGCCGGCCGGAGCAGGTGCTGCCGTTTTCCACCGGCGTGATCATGGAGACGCTGCCGCACGATCGGATCGAAGCGGCGCTGCCGGCGGCACTCGCGGAGGCCCGGCCCGACCACTGGGCCGACGCCGCCGAGGCGATCATGACGACGGACACCGTGCCCAAGGCCGCGTCGCTGACCGTCGAGCTCGGCGGCCGCACCGTCACCGTGACCGGGATCAGCAAGGGCGCCGGCATGATCCATCCGAACATGGCGACGATGCTCGGCTTCGTCGCCACCGACGCCGCCGTCGATCCGTCGCTGATGCAGCGCCTCGTGCAGGAAGCCGCCGACGAATCGTTCAACTGCATCACCATCGACGGCGACACCTCGACCAACGACTCGTTCGTCCTCATCGCCACCCACCGCGCCGGCAACGTGCCGGTGCGCGACCTGGAAAGCAGCGAAGGCCGCGCCCTGCGCGGCGCCGTGATCGAGGTCTCGCGCCGGCTCGCGCAGGCGATCGTTCGCGACGGCGAAGGCGCGACCAAGTTCATCACCGTGCGCATCGAAGGCGGCGCCAGCGTCGCCGAGTGCCGCCAGGTCGCCTTCGCGATCAGCCATTCGCCGCTCGTGAAGACCGCGTTCTTCGCCAGCGATCCGAACCTCGGCCGGATCCTGGCCGCCGTCGGCTACGCCGGCATCGCCGATCTCGACCAGACCCGGATCGACCTGTTCCTCGACGACGTGCACGTCGTCGAGGGCGGGGGCCGCCTCCCCAGCTACCGCGAGGAAGACGGCCAGCGCGTCATGAAGCAGAGCGAGATCACGGTGCGCGTCGACCTCCATCGCGGCGCCGCCGCGGCGACGGTGTGGACGTGCGACCTCAGCTACGACTACGTCAAGATCAACGCCGACTACCGCTCCTGATCGCCGCGGGTTGATCGCCGCGGGCCGATCGGCGCGGCGCGCGTGGACGCGCCGCAACGGAGTGACTTATTCACCTTCCGCTCCGCCGATCGCGCTGCTAGGATTCGCGCTCACTGAAAGTCCGCACGTCATGAACACCCATCGCCTCACCATCGCCCGCAGCGCCTTCGGCGCCGCCTGGTCGCTGGCGCACGGCTTCGGCGGTGTCGCGATCCAGTGCGCTGCCGGCAACGCCCCGGCGCCGATCTAGCCTCTCTCAGCTCTTCGATCGAAGGCCGCTGAGGGATCAGCGGAAAACCGGTCGACATTCGTTTTTCGCTGCATCGGGCCCTCCGGCCCGCCACAGGCACCCTCCACGAGAGGGCGCCGCGAAGAAGAAAGAGTGGGGTGAACCATGAACACGTGGTTGCCGAGTCCGACAAGCTGGATCGCATCCGCGCGGCGCCTGCTGCCGTCATTGCCCGCGCACGACCTCCTGCGCGACCTCGCCTACCGTCGCCTCTGGACGTCGATCCTGATCAGCTCGTTCGGCGGGCAGGTGACGATGCTCGCGCTGCCGCTGACGGCGGCCCTGCTGCTGCACGCCAGCCCGACGCAGATGGGCCTGCTCACGACGATGGAGCTGCTGCCGTTCGTGCTGTTCTCGCTGCCGGTCGGCGTCTGGCTCGATCGCGTCAGGAAGCTGCCGATCTACATCGCCGGGGAACTGACGATCGGCGTCGTCGTCGCCAGCGTGCCGTTCGCCTGGTGGAACGACTGGCTCTCGATCGGCTGGCTGTACGTCTGCGGCTTCGTGATCGGCACCGTCTACACGATCGCCGGCAGCGCGTCGCAGATCGTCCTCACCCAGGTCGTCGCGCGCGACCGCTTGGTCGAGGCGCACGCCAAGAACGCGCTCGCGTCGTCGGGCGCCGAGGTCGCAGGCCCGGGCCTGGCCGGGGCGCTGATCAAGCTCGTCGGCGCGCCGCTGGCACTGCTCGTCGACGCGGTGATGGTGACGCTCTCGGCGGCGATCCTGCGCGGCATCCACATCCACGAGCCGCGACGCGAGCCCCCTCCGGGTAGCACGCCGGTACGCCAGTTCTGGCTCGACCTCAAGCAGGGCGTCCGCTTCGTCGCCCGCCACCGGCTGCTGGTCGCGCTGGCGATCGTCGTCGGCTGCTGGCAGGCCTGCCATCAGGCGGCGACGGTGGTGCAGATCCTGTACGCGACGCGAACCCTCGGCCTCTCGGAGCAGGCGATCGGCCTCTGCTTCACCGGCATGGGCGTCGGCACGGTGCTGGCCAGCGTGCTCGGCAACCGCATCAGCCGTCGCATCGGCCCGGGGCCCTGCCTGCTTCTCGGTTTCGCGATCTGCGGCGCCGGCTGGCTGCTGCTCGCTGTCGCGCCGGCCAACGCCTGGGGCGTCGCCGCCTTCGCAGCGATGCTGATGATGTTCTCGACCGGCGCGGTCTTCATCTTCATCAACTTCCTCGCCTTGCGCCAGGCGGTGACGCCGGCGCCGCTGCTGGGCCGGATGACGAGCACGATGCGCTGGCTGATCCTGATCCCGGCCGGCCCCGGCGCGCTGCTCGGCGGCTGGCTCGGCGAGCACGTCGGCCTGCGCGCTTCGCTGGCCGTCGCGGGCGCGGGCGCGCTGCTGCTCGCCGGCATCGCCTGGCAGTTCGGCCTGATCCGCCGCGTTCGCGAGCTGCCCGCGGCCGAGCAGGTCGACGACTGGGTCGGCGCCGAGGGCGACGCGAGCGGGCGCGTGGCAACGACGTGAGGAGGCGATGGAACCGATCCTGATCGACGTCCCCGAGCGCATCGAGACCGAGCGTCTCGTCTTGCGCTCGCCGCGTGCCGGCGACGGCGCTCTCGTCAACGGCGCCATCGCCGCCTCGCACGCCGAGCTCGCGCCGTGGATGCCGTGGGCCGGCACGATGCCGAGCGTCGACGAGTCGGAGGCGCACTGCCGGCGCCAGCAGGCGCGCTTTCTCCTGCGCGAGGACTTCGTCTTCTTCATGTTCGTCCGCGCCACCGGCGGCGGCGAAGGCGAGCTCGTCGGCGGCACCGGCCTGCACCGGATCGACTGGACGCTGCGCAAGTTCGAGATCGGCTACTGGAGGAAGACCGGCTGCGAAGGACGCGGCTACGTTACCGAGGCGGTGCGCGCGCTGGCGCGGCTGGCCTTCGACGCGCTCGACGCACGCCGGGTCGAGATCCGTATGGACGACAAAAACGCGGCGAGCTGGCGCGTCGCCGAGCGCGCCGGCTTCACGCTCGAGGCGCTGCTCCGCTTCGATTCGGCGACGCCCGCCGGCGAGCCGCGCAGCACGCGCATCTACGCGCGCGTTCGCGGCGCCGAGGAGCCGATGGGGCCGGTGGCGTAGGCGAGGGGCGCGCCTTGGGCGCTAGTCGGCGACGCCGTCGCCGGGCGAGAAGCGATCGACCGCGTCGGTGACGATGCCGTCGATCCCGAGCGCGACGAGCCGTCTCGCCGCGGCCGGATCGTTGACGGTGTAGACGAGGCCGCGCATTCCGGCGCCGTGGATGGCGCCGAGGACCGTCGCATCGATCAGGGCATGGTTCGTGACGACGGCGACGCAGCCGAGCGCCGTCGCTTCGTCGAGCCAGCCTGCGCGCAGCGAGTCGAGAAGCAGGGCGCGCGGCAGCTGCGGCGCCGTCGCACGTGCGCCTTGCAGCGCGCTCGGCTGGAACGAGGACAGCAACGGCGGCCGGGGCGCCGACGCCCAGAGCTGGGCGGCCATCGCCGCGACCACGCGTCCCGTCTCGAGCTCGTGGCCGGGGGAAGGCTTGATCTCGACGTCGAGCGTGTAATCGTTGCGCAGGCAGAACCTCGCGATCGCCGCGAAGCTCGGCACCGGCTCGCCGGCGTAGTGGCGGCCGTGCCAGCCGCCGGCGTCGAGCTGCGCGAGGTCGGCCCAGGCGAGCGCCGCGGCCGGGCCGTGGCCGGAGGTCGTTCGCTGCAGCGTCGCGTCGTGGAGCAGGAACGGAACGCCGTCGGCCGAGAGCTTCACGTCGCATTCGAACGCGCGATAGCCGTGGGCGGCGCCGAGGCGAAAGGCGGCGAGCGTGTTCTCCGGCGCGAGCTTGCCGGCGCCGCGGTGCGCGATCCAGCGCGGGTAGGGCCAGGGCGCGTTCATGTCGCGCGCATCGCCACGGCGACGATCAGTTGCCGACCCGTGCCGTCGTCGCGGCGTCGAACCAGTGCACGTGCGACGGCGCGGCGTGGACGGCGACGATGTCGCCGACCTTGGGGTACGGCATCGTCGCATCGAGGCGAGCCGTGAAAAGCGTGTCGCCGAGCAGGCCGTACACGAGGCGCTCGGCGCCGAGCATCTCGAGCGCCTGAACGCGCAGCGGCCAGGCCGCGGCGCCGAGGTCGGTGCCGAGCTCGACGTGCTCCGGGCGAACTCCCATGACCAGCTCGCCTTCGCGCGGCGGCGGCGTGGCCAGCGGCAGGAGCTGGCCGCCGGCCATGAAGCCGGTGCCGTTCCCCTTGCCGCGAACCAGGTTCATCGGCGGCGAGCCGATGAATCCCGCGACAAAGGTCGTCGCCGGCCGGTGATAGACCTCGTCGGGCGTGCCGATCTGCTCCATGCGGCCGGCGTTCATGACGATCATCCGCTCGGCGAGCGTCATCGCCTCGACCTGGTCGTGGGTGACGAAGAGCGAGGTGGTGCGCAGCTCGCGATGCAGCTTCTGGATCTCGAGGCGGGTCTGCGCGCGCAGCTTGGCGTCGAGGTTGGAGAGCGGCTCGTCGAACAGGAAGACCGCCGGCTGGCGGACGATGGCGCGACCCATGGCGACGCGCTGGCGCTGGCCGCCGGAGAGCTCGCGCGGCTTGCGGAGCAGGAATGGCGCGAGCTCGAGGATTCCCGCCGCCTTGTCGACGCGCGTCTTGATCTCCGCCTCGGGGACCTTCGCAATCTTCAGGCCGTAGGCCATGTTGTTGAAGACCGACATGTGCGGGTAGAGCGCGTAGTTCTGGAACACCATCGCGATGTCGCGCTCGGAAGGTTCGAGGTTGTTGACGACGCGTCCGGCGATCGAGATCTCGCCTTCGGTGATCTCCTCGAGGCCGGCCACCATGCGCAGCAACGTCGACTTGCCGCAGCCCGACGGGCCGACGATGACAACGAACTCGCCGTCGGCGATGTCGGCGCTGACGCCGTGGATCACCTGGTTCGCCTTCGGCCCGATGCCGTAGCGCTTGACGACGTTGCGTAGCGAGATCGCACCCATGTGAGTCTTCTTCTATTTCTCGGTGTCCACGAGGCCCTTGACGAACCACTTCTGCATCAGCATGACGATGAGCGCCGGTGGGATCATCGCCAGCATCGCCGTTGCCATGACCAGGTTCCACTGCTGCGCCGAATCGCCGCCGCTGATCATCCGCTTGATGCCGATGACGACCGGGTACATGTCCTCGCTCGTCGTCACGAGAAGCGGCCAGAGGTACTGGTTCCAGCCGTAGATGAACTGGATGACGAAGAGCGCAGCGATCGACGTGGCCGAGAGCGGGACCAGCACGTCCTTGAAGAAGCGCATCGGCCCGGCGCCGTCGACCCGGGCGGCCTCGACGAGTTCGTCTGGGACGGTAAGGAAGAACTGGCGAAAGAGGAAAGTCGCGGTGGCCGAGGCGATCAGCGGCACCGTCAAGCCGGCGTAGGTATTGAGCAGATGCAGGTCCGAGACGACCTGGTAGGTCGGAAAGATGCGCACCTCAACCGGCAGCATCAAGGTCAGGAAGACCGCCCAGAAGAAGAACATCCTGAACGGGAAGCGGAAGTAGACGATCGCGAACGCCGAAAGCAGCGAGATCGCGATCTTGCCGATCGCGATGACTAGCGCCGTGACGAGGCTCACCCACATCATGCGACCCACCGGCGCGCCCGATCCCGGCCCCTTCTCGGAGCCGGTCAGGGCAGCGGCGTAGTTGTGCCAGAACTGGTCTCCGGGCAGAAGCGGCATCGGCGCCTGCACGATCTCGGCGGCGGTGTGCGTCGAGGCGACGAAGGTCAGATAGACCGGGAAGGCGACGATGGCGACGCCGATCAGCAGCACGGTGTGCGTCAGGGCGGTCAGGAGGGGGCGGCGTTCGACCATCTCCGGCCTCAGTAGTTGACGCGCTTTTCGACGAAGCGGAACTGCACGATCGTCAGCCCGACGACGATGATCATCAGCACGACCGACTGAGCCGCCGAGCCGCCGAGGTCGAGCGCCTTGAAGGCATCGTAGTAGAGCTTGTAGACGAGGATCGACGTGTCCTGGCCCGGCCCGCCCTCGGTCGCGGCGTCGATGATGCCGAAGGTGCCGAAAAACGCGTAGACGACGTTGATGACGAGCAGGAAGAAGGTCGTCGGCGAGAGGAGCGGGAGGACGATCGTCCAGAAGCGCCGCCACGGTCCCGCACCGTCGATCGCCGCCGCCTCGATCAGCGATTTCGGCACCGACTGCAATCCGGCGAGGAAGAACAGGAAGTTGTAGGAGATCTGGTTCCAGACCGCGGCCATGACGATCAGGAGCATCGCCTGGTCGCCGTCGAGCAGATGGTTCCAGTTAACGCCGGCACGCCGCAGTATCCAGGAGACGACCCCGACGCTTGGCGCGAACATGAAGAGCCAGATCACGCCGGCCACCGCCGGCGCTACCGCGTATGGCCAGATGAGGAGTGTCTTGTAGCCGAGCGCGCCCTTGATCAGGCGGTCGGCGAAGACGGCGAGGATGAGCGACACGACGATGCCGAGGACGGCGACGCTGATCGAGAAGATGGCGGTCGTCTTGAACGACGCGAGGTAGGTATCGTCGGCGACGAGGTGGGTGAAGTTGGCGAAGCCAACCCACTCGGTGCTGGTTCCGAATGCATCCTGCTGCTGGAACGACTGCAGCACCGTCACCGCGGCTGGCCAGAAGAAAAACACGCCGATGATCGCCACTTGCGGGGCGAGTAGCAGCCACGGTAGCCACGACGAGCGGAAGACGACGCGTTTCTCAGCGGCCACAAATACTCACCATGGTTGACTCCTCCCCTCTCGGAGGGGAGGTGGGGAGGGGAGCAGCCCTGTCGGCCTTCGCGGCGCGCCAGCGCCGCAAGAAGCCGAACAAGGGCTCAGCCCTTGTTCGCCTTCTGAAACGTCTCGAGCTGTTCGTTGCCGCGCTTGACCGCGGCGTCGAGCGCTTCCTTGGCCGACTTCTTTCCGGCCCAAACCTGCTCGAGCTCCTCGTCGATGATGGTCCGGATCTGCAGGAAGTTGCCGAGCCGGATGCCGCGCGACTTGTCGGTGGTCTTCCTGATCATCTGGTTGACGGCCACATCGGAGCCCGCGTTCTGCTTGTAGAAGCCGCTGTCCTCGGTCAGCTTGAACGCCGCGGTCGTGATCGGCAGGTAGCCGGTGCGCTTGTGGCTCGCCGACTGCACCTCGGGGCTCGAGAGGTAGTTGAAGAACGCGGCGACGGCCTTGTAGTGGTCGGCCGGTTTGCCGGCCATCACCCAAAGGCTGGCGCCGCCGATGATCGTGTTCTGCGGCGTGCCCGGAACATCCGGGTAGTAGGGCAGAGGGGACACGCCCCAGGCGAACTTGGCGTTCTGCTTGATGGAGCCGAGCAGGCCCGCCGACGCCGTGATCATGGCGCACTCGCCCGACGGGAATGTGGTGTCGGGCTTGTTGTCGCGGCCCTTGTAGACGAACAGGCCCTGCTTGGCCATGTGCTCGAGGTCCTCGATATGTCGCACGAAGAGCGGCTGGTTGATGAGCAGTCGAGTGTCGGCGCCGCCGAAGCCGTTGTTCTTCGACGCGAACAGCGTGTTGTGCCATGAACCGAAGCTTTCCAGCTGCGTCCAGCTGACCCAGCTGGTGGTGAAGGGGCAGGCGTGGCCGCTCGCCTTCAGCTTGGCGGCGGCGAGGGTGACCTCGGGCCACGTCGCCGGTGCCTTGCTCGGGTCGAGGCCGGCGGCCTTGAACGCGTCCTTGTTGTAATAGAAGACGGTCGTCGAGCTGTTGAAGGGCAGGCTCAGGATCTGCCCATTCGGCGCCGTGTAGTACCCGGTGACGGCCGAGATATAGGCGGACGGGTCGAACTTCAGGCCCGAGTCCTTCATCACCTTACCGACCGGGACGATCGCACCCTTGCTCGCCATCATGGTGGCGGTGCCGACCTCTTGCACCTGCAGGATGTCGGGCGGATTGCCGGAACGGAAGGCAGCGATGCCGGCAGTCAGCGTCTCGGAGTAGCTGCCCTTGAACGTCGGCGTGACCTTGTACTCCTTCTGGCTTTCGTTGAAGCCCTTGGCCAGGTCGTTAATCCATTGGCCGAGCTGTCCGCCCATCGCATGCCACCACTGGATTTCGACCTGGGCCTGCGCCGGTGCCGAGAACGCGGCGAAAGCGACGAGCGAACACGAGACAAGCGACTTCAACTTCA
>JBDTPG010000112.1:0-8669 GCA_039932815.1 Caldimonas sp. | reverse complement strand
CTGCGCCTGATCGGCGGCGTCTATCCGGCCAACCAGGGCACCATCCGCGTCGACGGCAAGCTCGTCGATGCGCACGATTCGGCGCAGCTGTTCGTCCTGCGGCGGCGCCTGGGCATGCTGTTCCAGTTCGGCGCCCTGTTCACCGACCTCTCGGTGTTCGAGAACGTGGCCTTCCCGCTGCGCGAGCACACCGATCTCGACGAGACCATGATCCGCGATATCGTCCTGATGAAGCTGAACGCGGTCGGGCTGCGCGGCGCTGCCGGGCTCGACATCTCCGAAATATCGGGTGGCATGGCGCGCCGTGTCGCCCTCGCGCGCGCGATCGCGCTCGACCCCGAGCTCATCATGTACGACGAGCCGTTCGCGGGGCTCGACCCCATCTCGATGGCGATCGCCGCCAACCTGATCCGCACCCTCAACGACACCACCGGCGCCACCGCGATCCTGGTGTCGCACGATGTCGCCCAGTGCTTCAAGATCTGCGACTACGCCTATCTGATGTCGTCGCGCGGCAAGGTCGTCGCCGAGGGGACGCCGAAGCAGCTCGCCGAATCCGAGGATCCTGAAGTGCGGCAGTTCATCCGCGGCGAGGCCGACGGGCCGGTGCGCTTCCACTATCCGGCGCGGCCGCTGGCGGAAGACTTCGGAGTCGGCGCATGAAGCTTGCTTCGGCAACGGAGGCGGCGCGATGACCGGCCTGATCGACGGCCTCGGCCGGCGCACGCTCGAGATACTCCGGGTCCTCGGCCATCACGCGACGTTCTTCGTCGAGCTGCTGCGCGCCTGCCCGACGGCACTGCGCCGGCCTTACCTCGTGGTCGCGCAGATCCACGCGATCGGCAACCTGTCCCTGGTCATCATCCTCGCCTCGGGACTGGCGGTCGGCTTCGTCCTCGCCCTGCAGATGTACTACGCGCTGGTCACCTACGGCGCGTCCGAGTCGCTCGGCCTGATCGTCAACCTGTCGCTGACGCGCGAGCTCGGGCCGGTGGTCACGGCGCTGCTCTTCGCCGGCCGCGCCGGCACCTCGCTCACCGCCGAGATCGGCCTGATGAAGGCCGGCGAGCAGCTCGCCGCGATGGACATGATGGCGATCGATCCGAAGAGCCGCGTGCTGGCGCCGCGCTTCATCGGCGGCATCGTCTCGATGCCGATCCTGGCGGTGCTCTTCTCGTCGATCGGCATCCTCGGCGCCTACGTCGTCGCGGTGCTCCTGATCGGCGTCGACGCGGGCAACTTCTGGTCGATCATGCAGTCGGGCGTCGACGTCCGGCGCGACATCGGCAACGGCGTCATCAAGAGCTTCGTCTTCGGCCTGATCTGCACCTTCGTCGCCCTCTACCAGGGCTACGAGGCGAAGGCGACTCCCGAGGGCGTCGCCCACGGAACGACCCGGACGGTGGTGATCGCTTCGCTCGGCGTGCTCATGATGGACTTCGTGCTCACCGCGCTGATGTTCTCGACGCCGTAGCGCCGGAACTCCCGCAACCTCACACCGCATATCGCTCAAGACAGGAACGAACGATGGGCAAGAAAAGCATAGAGACATTCGTCGGCATCTTCGTGCTGCTCGGCTTTGCCGGCCTCGTCTTCCTGGCCTTGAAAGCCGCCAATCTCGGCAGCTTCAGCGGTGCGGACACCTACACGCTGACCGCTTACTTCGACAACATCGGCGCGCTCAAGGTGCGCGCGCCGGTGCGAAGCGCGGGCGTGACCGTCGGACGCGTCGCCTCGATCAAGCTCGATCCCAAGCTCTATCAGGGCGTCGTCGAGCTTGCGATCCAGCGCGACGTCCAGTTTCCAACCGATTCCTCGTTGCGCATTCTCACGTCCGGCCTGCTCGGCGACCAGTACATCGGCGTCGAGCCCGGTGCCGCCGACAAGATGTGGGCCGCTGGCGATAGCATCAAGCAGACCCAATCGGCGGTGGTGCTGGAGAGTCTGATCAGCCAGTTCCTGTTCAGCAAGGCGGCGGACGCCGGCGGCGCGCCGGCACCCGCGGGCGCCGCCAGTGGAGGAAAGAAATGAGCAAGAAGCTCCTGGTCCCGTCGCCTCGATGGCATGTCGTCGGGCTCGCCCTCGTCGCGGCTGCCCTCGCGGGCTGCACGACGATCCGCGAATCGCGTGGTGGCCCGGGCCAGCGACTCGACCCGTGGGAAAACTGGAACCGCAAGGTCTTCAACTTCAACGAAGACCTCGACAAGGCGGTGCTCAGGCCCGTAGCCACGGTCTACTCGGATGTCGTGCCGCAGCCGGTGCGCCGAGGCGTCAGCAACTTCTTCAGCAATTTCGCCGACGCCTGGTCGGCGATCAACAACATGCTGCAGGGCAAGTTCGAGGCGGGTTTCGAGGACGTGACGCGGGTCGGCACGAACACGCTTTTCGGCCTGTTCGGCATCCTCGACGTCGCCTCGGAAATGGGCCTCGACCACCACTACGAGGATTTCGGCCAGACGCTCGGCCGCTATGGCGTCGGCGCGGGCGCGTATGTCGTCTTGCCGATCCTGGGCCCGTCGACCGTGCGCGACGCGGCCGCGCAGCCGATCGATCGGCTCGCGTCGCCGCCGGCGTTCTTCGAGGGCACCAAGACGCAGATCGGCTTCACCTTGCTGCAGATCATCAACACCCGCGCCAGCCTCCTCGGCGCGACGCGCGTCATCGACGACATCTCGCTCGACAAATACACCTTCGTCCGCGACGCCTACCTGCAGCGGCGACGCAGCCTCGTCTTCGACGGCGACGCGCCCGAGACGCCGGCGGCGCCCGAAGAGGCCGCCTCGGCGGCAGCCGGCGCAGCGGCGGGCAACGTCGCTCCTCCCGCGGCGGCGACGCCGGCCTCCGCGCCGCCACCGACAGGCGCCGCGTCGGCATCGGCTCCCCGCGCTCCGGCGTCAGCGCCGGGCTGACTTTCGATGCATTCGGCCTTGTGAACCCGCCTCGACGGTCGCGCGTTAACAGCTGACGCGCCTCCCCTTCAGCGAACAGGGTTCCTGAAGATCGCGCACCCTGCACCCCTCTCATATTCCAAGGAACGCGTGATGTCCAAAAACAGAACGATCGGCTGGCTCGCCGCCACGGTGCTCTCCTTTTCTGCCATGGCGGGGGCGCAAGCCCAGGCGGCGAAGGCACCCGAGGCCCTGATCAAGGAGGTTTCGACCGATGTCCTCGACGCCGTCAAGGCCGACAAGTCGATCCAGGCCGGCGACGTTCGCAAGGTCACCGTTTTCGTCGACCAGAAGGTCCTCCCCTACGTCAACTTCCAGCGCATGACGGCATCGGCCGTCGGCCGCTACTGGAAGCAGGCGACGCCCGACCAGCAGAAGCGCCTTCAGGACGAATTCAAGCTGCTCCTCGTCCGCACGTATTCCGGCGCGCTGTCGCAGGTGAGCTCCGAGCAGACCGTCGAGCTGAAACCGATGCGCGCCGCGGCGACCGACAACGAAGTCGTCGTCCGCACCGAGATCCGCGGCAAGGGCGATCCGATCCAGCTCGACTATCGCCTCGAGAAGGCCGGCGCGAGCTGGAAGATCTACGACGTCAACGTCCTCGGCGTCTGGCTGGTCGAGAACTATCGCAACAGCTTTGCGCAGGAGATCGGTGCCAACGGCATCGATGGTCTCATCGCCAAGTTGGCTGAGCGCAACAAGTCGGCCGCCGCCGCGAAGAGCTGATGCTGCTGCTGCCGGCGACGCTCACCTCGCGCGAAGCGCGGGTGACGCTGCGCATGCTCCAGCAGGCACTGCAGAGCGAGGGCAGCGAGGCGCCGGTGGTCGTCGAGGCCGGCTCGCTGCAGCAGCTCGATTCGGCAGCGCTGGCGGTGCTGCTCGAGATCGAGCGGCTGGCCGTGGCCTGGGGCCGCGCCTTTGTCGTCCGCAACGTTCCTGCCAAGCTGGCCGCGCTCGCCAAGCTGTATGGCGTCGACGTCCTGTTGCTCAAGCCGGAAGCCGAGGCCTCCGGCGCTGGCGATCAGCGCAAGCCGGCGACGTAGTCGGCGACCGCCTTGATCTCGCGGTCGTTCAGCTTCGCCGCGATCGCCGCCATCGCCGGGTTGTTGCGCCGGACGCCGCCGCGGAAAGCGACCAGCTGGGCCTCGACGTAATCGGCATGCTGGCCCGCGAGGCGGGGGTATTGCGCCGGGATGCCGGCGCCGCTCGGCCCGTGGCAGCCCGAGCACGCCGGAACGCTGCGATCGCCGATGCCGCCGCGGTAGATCTTTTCGCCGACCGACACCAGATCCTTGTTCTTCGCGAACCCCGGCTTGGGCTGCTTGCTGGCGTAGAACGCGGCGACGTTCTTCATGTCGGCTTCGCTCAGAGGTGTCGCCATCGCCTTCATGACCGCGTTGTCGCGCTTGCCGGCCTTGAACTCGGTGAGCTGCTTGACGAGGTAATCCGGGTGCTGCCCCTGGATGATCGGGTTGGCCGCGGCGCCGCGCGAGCCGTCGTTGGTGTGGCAGGCGGCGCAAACCGAAGACGAAAGCGCTGCGCCCTTGGCTGGCTCCGGCGCGCTCGCGGCGGTCTCGGCGGCGTGCGGCGCACCGGCCGCGAAAGCGAGGGCCAGCGAAGAGAGCAAACGCGATACGGGCTTCATGACGGCGTCAGGTTTCTCGTGCCAAAGCCAGCGATTTTACAATGAGCGCTTCACGACGATGACGACCACCCCCATGCCGACTTCTGCAGGGCGACCGGAAGCGGCAGGCCAGGACGCCGCCGATACGCGCCGGGCGCTTGCCTGGACCCACACCGCGCGCTTCCTCACCACCGCCAGCGCGCTCGGCGAGCTGCCCGCCACGGAGCTGCCGGAGATCGCCTTCGTCGGCCGCTCGAACGCCGGCAAGTCGACGGCGATCAACGTGCTGACGCAGCAGAAGCGCCTCGCCTTCGCGTCGAAGACACCGGGGCGCACGCAGCACATCAACCTGTTCGAGCTGGGCCCGAAGCTGCAGGCCGACACGCTCTTCGCCGACCTTCCCGGCTACGGCTACGCCGCCGTCGAGCGCAACGCCAAGCTGCGTTGGCAGGAAGTGATGGCCGAGTATCTGGCGGTGCGGCGCAGCCTCAGCGCGATCGTCGTCCTCGTCGATTCGCGCCTCGGCTTCACCGACATCGACCGCAAGCTGCTCGACTTCGTCGCGCCGCGCCTGGCCAACGGCTCGGTCAAGCTGCTCGCGCTCCTGACCAAGGTCGACAAGCTCAACCGCCGCGATACCGCCGCCGCACTGCAGGCCGCGACCGATGTGCTGGGCGAGGTCGTTTCCGACGAGAGCGAGGTGTCGCTGACGCCGTTCTCGGCGCTCAGCCGTGCCGGCGTCGAAGACGCGGCGCGCGTGCTCTACGCCTGGGCGCACCGGAGCCCGACATGATCGAGACCTACACGATCACCCTCGGCAACGGCATCGACCTGAGCTGCCGCGCCGCAGGTCGGCGCGGCGACCCGGTCCTCGTCTTCCTGCACGGCTTTCCCGAGGCGGCGTTCGTCTGGGACGAGCTCCTCGAGCGTTTCGCCGACCGATTTCGCTGCATCGCGCCGAACCTTCGCGGCTACGAACGCTCGTCCGCGCCGTCCGACGTCGAGGCCTACCGCGCCAAGCACCTCGTCGCCGACATCTCGTCGCTGATCGATTCGCTCGGCGGCGAGCTCGCGGCGCTGGTTGCGCACGACTGGGGCGGCGCGCTCGCCTGGGGCCTGGCGGCGCAGCGGCCGGAAGCGATCAAGCGACTGATCATCGTGAACTCACCGCACCCGGCGACCTTCCTGCGCGAGCTGCGTCACAGCCCGAAGCAGCAGGCGGCCAGCGCCTACATGAACTTCCTCTGCCGCCCCGACGCCGAGGCGCTGCTGAGCGAGAACGACTTCGCGCGGCTCTGGCCGTTCTTCACCAACATGGGCGCGGCGGACCCGGCGCGCGAAGGCGGCGGCTGGCTGACCGACGGCGTGCGCGACCGATATCGCGACGTCTGGAAGACGAGCTTGCGCGGCGGCTGCAACTACTACCGCGCCTCGCCGTTGCGGCCGCCGCTCGCGCCGGACGATCCGGTGATGACGATCGAGATCGCAGCGGCGACCGTGACGTCGCACGTGCCGACGCTCGTGATCTGGGCCGAGGAAGACAGCGCCTTGCCGGTCGCCCTGCTCGACGGCCTGGAGGCTTACGTGCCCGACCTGCGCATCGTTCGCGTGCCCGGTGCGACGCACTGGATCGTCCACGAGCGACCTGACTTCGTGGCCGCCGAGATCGAGCGCGCCCTCACTCGTTGATCGCCTCGGCGCGACACGAGTCGGCGCGATCAGGCGCGTGGCGAGATGTCGCGCATCATCCGGTCGACCGCGCGCTGGACCAGAGGCTTGGCCTCGATCGGCTGAACCAGCCCGGCGGAGCTGAGGCGCTCGAGCGCGCGCCGCGTGATCGAATGGGTTCGCACGGGCGATTCCCCCGCGAACAGGAAGAACAGGCTGCGGTCGCTGCGCCAGAGCAGCTGGACCCGGCTCCAGCGACCCTGCAGGAAGATGCGCTGTCGGTCGCCGACCCGAAGCGACTCGATCCGCTTCGAGGGGTCGTCGTCGACGCCGCCGCCGCCGGTCGGCAGATGCTCGACCGGCACCGTTTCCATCGACGACAGGTCGATCACCGAATCGCTGAAGCTGCGCGCCGGCGCCGATTCCGGAACCACCTCGTCGCGCATCCGCTGCACGATCTCCTCGGGCGTCAGCGCGCCGCCGCCACCGGCCCCGCGCGTTCCGGGACGAAGCGCCTCGGTGTGGATCGTCATCAGCTCGTCGAGCACGGCCTGCTGCTCGGCGGCGGGCAAGGCGATGCGCTCCATGCCGAGCCGGATCCGCTGCAGCAGCCCGGGCAGCAGGGCGATGAGGCGCTGGCGGCTTTGCGGATGGTCAGGAATCTTGACGCTCCAGAGCAGGTCGTCGACCGTCTTCATCGCGCTCATCGTCGCGTCGGATTGCTCGCCGTGGCGCAGCATGTCGTCAGCGATGACCCGCGCCCAAGCGCCGGTGACGAAGCGGCGGATCGTCGGCGATGTCCGTACAGCCACCATCTGGTCCGTGATTCGCTGCGTCAGGTGCTGCTGCAGGACGTCACGACGCTCCGCGACCTGCAGCGCGTCGATGTCGGCGTGGGCGGCGCGAAGCTGGCCCTGCAGCTGCTCGGACAGAAACGCGTCGATCCGGTTCAGGCCGCGCCGGAAGAGCGCGGTATCGGGGGCGGCGCCGCCGGCCATTTCCTCGGCGACCGCCGCCGCGAAGGAGAGGAAGCCCGACAGGCGAGGATCCGCGATGCGCGAGTGGCCCTGGCTGGTCGCGCCGATGCGATCGAGCAGGCGCCAGAGCGGATGCTCGAAGGAATCGAGCACCGCGTGCTCGGCGAGGCACAGGCGCAGCGCCGCGACCTGCATGCGCGAGATCACCGGGCGAAACGCGCCGGGCAGCAAGGAATCCTTGAGCAGCGATTCGAACAGGCGCGTGACGAGCTCGATCACCTGGCGATCGACCGGCTCGCTTGCGCTCGCGATCACGGCGGTGCGGTGCTGCTCGATCCGCTGGCTCGGTGTCGCACGACCCGAGCGCGAGGTTTCGAGCGGCGGGTGCCGAAGCAGCTCGTCGAGCCGCAGCAGCGCCTGCTCGAGCTCGGGGCTGCGGCGAGGGGCTCCGTCGCTGCGAACGGCGCGGCGGCCATCGCCACCGGCCGGGCCTGCGCTGCCTTCGTCGCCAGTGGCCGCAGGGGTCGCCGTCTGCGGCATGCTGGTGAGAAGACCGCTGAGGGCGCCCTGTCGAGGCGGCTCGGCGACCGGCCGGCCAAAGCCTGCGCCCGACGGCAGGACGACGGTGCGATAGAGCCCCGGCTGAACGCCTTGCGATTCGAGCCGAGTCGAGGCTGCCGCGGCCGCGTTCTTGAGCAGGCCGGCGGCGACGCCGGCGGCGTTGCGCAGGACGATGGCGCGCTGGATCTGGGAGGCGACGATCGCGCACGCCGCTTCCCAGAGGGCGGTCGCATAGACGAGCGGCCGAAACGGATTCGACTCGGCGCTGACGTGGTTCTGACCGATCAGCGTCGAGGTGAAGGTCTGCAGCTCGCGCAGCTCCCACTCCGCGGTGCTGTCGATCAGCTGCATGGCTCGCGAGATCTCGATGTCGACCTCGACGCGCGATTCGTCCATGAGCTCCAGGCTCATGCTGTTGCCCTTGGCTTCGCCCGGCGGGGCGCCGCGGAGCTCTTCGAGATCCTCGGCGACCTGCCGGCGCAGCGAGTCGATGAAGGTCTTCTCGAAGAGCGGCGCGTTGTCCTGCAGCACGGTGACGATGTCGGCGTGGGCCATCCCCCGCTCGCCGCCGCTGGCCGCTTCTCTCGAAGGGCCGAGGACCTGGACCGTCCCGGCGACGACACGCGCGACCAGCGCCGGCGCCAGGGCCAGCTCGTCGTCGACGAAGCGTTGAAGGGCCGGTGCGATCGCCATGTGAACGTGAACGGAGAACCGGATCGATTATCTCGCGCGGCGTGAGCGGGCTTTCATCGGTGCCGATGCGCGTGACCGATGACGCAATGAAAAAGGGGCTGCCGCAGCAGCCCCTCTCGTTGGCGGCCGGATCGAGCGATCCGGGCCAGGTGCTTACATGTCCATCCCGCCCATGCCACCCATGCCGCCCATGCCGCC
>JBDTPG010000111.1:0-8670 GCA_039932815.1 Caldimonas sp. | reverse complement strand
TGATCACGGTGCCGGCGTACTTCAACGACGCGCAGCGCCAGGCGACCAAGGACGCCGGCCGCATCGCCGGCCTCGAGGTCAAGCGGATCATCAACGAGCCGACTGCGGCCGCGCTCGCCTTCGGCCTCGACAAGACCTCCAAGGGCGATCGCAAGATCGCCGTCTACGACCTCGGCGGCGGCACCTTCGACGTCTCGATCATCGAGATCGCCGACGTCGACGGCGAGAAGCAGTTCGAGGTGCTGTCGACCAACGGCGACACCTTCCTCGGCGGCGAAGACTTCGATCAGCGCATCATCGACTACATCATCGCCGAGTTCAAGAAGGACCAGGGCGTCGACCTGTCGAAGGACGTGCTCGCCCTGCAGCGCCTGAAGGAAGCCGCCGAGAAGGCGAAGATCGAGCTCTCGAACTCGACCCAGACCGACATCAACCTGCCGTACGTCACGGCGGACGCGTCGGGCCCGAAGCACCTCAACATCCGCCTCACGCGCGCCAAGCTCGAAGCCCTGGTCGAGGACCTGATAGAGCGCACGATCGCGCCGTGCCGCACGGCGATCAAGGACGCCGGCGTCTCGGTCGGGCAGATCGACGACGTCATCCTGGTCGGCGGCCAGACGCGCATGCCGAAGGTGCAGGAGAAGGTCAAGGAGTTCTTCGGCAAGGAGCCGAGGAAGGACGTCAACCCCGATGAAGCCGTCGCCGTCGGCGCCGCGATCCAGGGCCAGGTCCTGGTCGGCGACCGCAAGGACGTGCTGCTGCTCGACGTCACCCCGCTTTCGCTCGGCATCGAGACGCTCGGCGGCGTGATGACCAAGATGATCCAGAAGAACACGACCATCCCGACCAAGTTCGCGCAGACCTTCTCGACCGCCGACGACAACCAGCCGGCGGTGACGATCAAGGTCTACCAGGGCGAGCGCGAGATGGCGTCGGGCAACAAGTCGCTCGGCGAGTTCAACCTCGAGGGCATCGCGCCGGCGCCGCGCGGCATGCCGCAGATCGAGGTCACCTTCGACATCGACGCCAACGGCATCCTGCACGTCGGCGCCAAGGACAAGGCGACCGGCAAGGAAAACAAGATCACCATCAAGGCGAACTCGGGGCTCACCGAGGCCGAGATCCAGCAGATGGTCAAGGACGCCGAGCTCAACGCCGCTGACGACAGGAAGAAGCTCGAAGTCATCCAGGCGCGCAACGCTTCCGACGCGATGATCCACAGCGTTCGCAAGAGCCTCGCCGAGCACGGCGAGAAGCTCGACGCCGGCGAGAAGGAAAAGATCGAGACCGCGCTCAAGGAAGCCGAGGAATCGCTCAAGTCGGACGACAAGGCGACGATAGAAGCCAAGACCGAGGCGCTGATGACGGCGAGCCAGAAGCTCGGCGAAAAGGTCTACGCCGACGCGCAGGCGGCCCAGCAGGCGACAGCAGGCGCCGAAGCGCCGGGCGCCGGCGGCGGTGGCCAGGCCGAAACGCAGTCGGCGCGCAGCGACGACGACGTGGTCGATGCGGAGTTCAAGGAAGTGAAGAAGGGTTAGTCCAACGACGTTTGTCGTCGTACTAACTCGCCACGTTCGAGGGACCAGGCTTTGCCTGTCCCTCAACGTGGCGTTTCTGCGCGGTAGAAGACGAAGAGGGAGCTTCAGGGATGGCAAAGCGCGACTATTACGAGGTGCTCGGCGTCGCCAAGAACGCTTCCGAAGAAGAGATCAAGAAGGCTTATCGCAAGCTGGCGATGAAGCACCACCCCGACCGCAACCAGGGTGCGGCCTCGAAAGCTTCCGAGGAGAGCTTCAAGGAGGCGAAGGAAGCCTACGAGATGCTCTCCGATTCGCAGAAGCGCGCCGCCTACGACCAGTACGGGCACGCTGGCGTCGACCCGAACCTCGGGCGCGGTGGCGCCGAGGGATTCGGCGGCTTCGCTGAGGCGTTCGGCGACATCTTCGGCGACATCTTCGGCAACGCCCGCGGCCGTGCCGCGGGCGGCGGCCAGCAGGTCTACCGCGGCAGCGACCTCAGCTACGCGATGGAGATCACGCTCGAGGAAGCGGCGAACGGCAAGGAAACGCAGATCCGCATCCCGTCGTACGAGACCTGCGAGACCTGCAAGGGCAACGGCGCCAAGCCGGGCACGAGCCCGATCACCTGCACGACCTGCCACGGCAACGGCACGGTGCAGATGCGCCAGGGCTTCTTCAGCATCCAGCAGACCTGCCCGCAATGCCACGGCAGCGGCAAGATCGTTCCCGAGCCCTGCCCCACCTGCCACGGTCAAGGGCGGCTGAAGAAGAACAAGACGCTCGAGGTCAAGATTCCGCCCGGCATCAACGAAGGCATGCGGATCCGCTCGAGCGGCAACGGCGAGCCCGGCCCGAACGGCGGCCCGAACGGCGATCTTTACATCGAGATCCGCATGAAGCCGCACGACATCTTCGAGCGCGACGGCGACGACCTGCACTGCACGGTGCCGGTCGGCATGACGAGCGCGGCGCTCGGCGGTGAGATCGAGGTGCCGACGCTCGGCGGCAAGGCGGAGATCGACCTGCCCGAAGGCACCCAGCACGGCAAGACGTTCCGCCTGCGCGGCAAGGGCATCAAGGGCGTGCGCTCGAGCTATCCGGGCGACCTGTACTGCCATGTCAGCATCGAGACGCCGATCAAGCTGACCGAGCACCAGAGGAAGCTCCTGAAGGAACTGGACGAGAGCTTCCGCAAGGCTGGCGACCGCCATTCGCCCACTGCCAAGACGTGGAGCGATCGGGTCAAGGACCTGTTCAAGGCCTGATCCAGCGCAGGGCAGCGCGGGCCGGTGAGAATCGTGTCATGTCCAACGGCGCCGATTCGCTGAAGTCGATCCTGTTCGCGCTCGGCGCGAACTTCGTGATCGCGCTCGCCAAGACCGGGGGCGCGATCTTCACCGGATCGTCGTCGATGCTCGCCGAGGCGATCCACTCGTATGCCGATTGCGCCAACCAGGGGCTGCTGCTGTGGGGTTTGCGCGAGGGCCGGCGTCGGCCGAGCGCGGACCACCCGCTCGGCTATGGCAAGGCGATCTACTTCTGGAGCTTCATCGTCGCGCTGATGCTGTTCAGCATGGGCGGCCTGTTCTCGATCTACGAGGGCGTCCACAAGCTGCAGGCGAGCGAGCCGATCGAGAACGCCTGGGTCGCGGTGGCGATCCTGGCCTTCGGCATCGCCGCGGAAAGCGTCTCGCTCTGGGGTTGCCTGCGCGAGATCAACAAGGACCGCGGACGGCAGAGCCTGTGGCGGTGGTTTCGCAGCTCGCGCCAGAGCGAGCTGCTCGTCGTTCTCGCCGAGGACGTCGCCGCGCTCGGCGGCCTGACGCTGGCCCTCGCGTTCATCGGCCTGGCGATGGCAACCGGCAACCCGGCCTGGGACGCCGCCGGCTCGATCTGCATCGGCGCGTTGCTCGTTCTGGTCGCCGTGCTCGTCGGCGTCGAGGTCAAGGCGTTGCTGATCGGGCAGAGCGTCGAGGGCCGCGTCCTGCGCGACATGCGCGAGCACCTCGCCGCACACGAAGAGGTCGAGACGGTCTACAACCTCCTGACCCAGCAGATGGGTCGCGACGTGATGGTCGCCGTGAAGGCGAAGATGCGACCGGCCGCTTCGGCGCGGGCGCTGGTCGAGGCGATCAATCGCGTCGAGCAGAGCTTTCGCGCTGCCTTCCCGCAGGTGCAATGGCTCTTCTTCGAGCCGGACGTGGCCGACTGAGCTGCCGCCCGCGTCAACCGAACAGATCGCCCTGACCGGCGCGGCTCGGCGCCAGGGGCTTGCTGAACTGCGCGACATCGAGCACGCGGCGTTCCCGATCGAGGCCGAAGCGACGTTTCGCCTTGGCAAGCCGCTGCGCGATCAGCTGGGCCCACACGCCCTCGCCGCGCATGCGTGTGCTGAACGTCGCGTCGTAGTCCTTGCCGCCCCGCATCTCGCGGATGCGCGCCATGACGCGGGCGGCGCGGTCGGGAAAATGCTGGTCGAGCCAGCGCTGGAAGAGCGGGTTCACTTCCCACGGCAAGCGCAGCACGATGCCGAACGCCGAGGTCGCGCCCGCCGCCGCCGCCGCTTCCAGGATGCGCTCGATCTCGGGCTCGTTGATGAAGGGAATGATCGGCGAAACGCTGACGCCCACCGGCACGCCCGCGCGCGCCAACGCCTCGATAGTGCGGATGCGCCGGTGCGGTGCGGCGGCGCGCGGTTCGAGGATTCGCGCGAGCGCCGGATCGAGCGAAGTCACCGATACGTACACCGCGGCCAGGCCGCGCTCGCCCATCGGCGCGACCAGGTCGAGGTCGCGCTCGACGCCGGACGACTTGGTGACGAGAGAGAACGGGTGTGCGCACTCGGCCAGCACCTCGAGCACCGACCGGGTGATGCCGAGCCTTCGCTCGACCGGCTGGTAGGCGTCGGTCGCCGAGCCGATGTTGATCGGCGACGGCCGGTACGAGCGAGCCGCCAGGGCTTCCCACAACCGCTCGGCCGCGTTGACCTTGGCGATGATCCTCGTTTCGAAGTCGAGCCCGGGAGACAGGCCGAGGTAACTGTGAGTGGGCCGCGCGAAGCAATAGATGCAGCCGTGCTCGCAGCCGCGATAGGGGTTAATCGACAAGTCGAAGCTGAGATCCGGCGAATCGTTCTTCGAGAGGACCGACTTGACGCGCTCCTCGATGACCGTCGTCTCCGGCGCGAGGTGCTCCTCGTCCGCTTTCTGGTCGAGCGTGCCCCAGCCGTCGTCGTAGCTCTCGCCCGTTTCGCGCGAGTAGCGGTGCTCGATCGCCCACACGGTGCCACGACCCTTGGCCGGCCGGCGCGCAGCGTCCTCGGGGCGAGGCGCCTCGTCTCGGGAAATCGGGCGTTGCCCTTTTGGAGAGGCCTTCATACTGTTAATATATACAGTATTGCGCCATCCGATCGAAATGGTCGACGACGCTGGTCCGACCATTGCTTGACAATGGCTCTTCGTCCTGCGGGAGGCCGAGCATGAAACACGTCTTCAGCGTCGCCGGACTGGGCCTGGCTGCCGCGTTCGTCGTCGTCTTCTTCACCGGCCGCGTCGACTCGAAGCACCTCGCGTCGGTCGCACCCCGCGTGGGAATGCAGTTCGAGGAACTCGACGCCCTGATCCCGCGCATCGCCGCCCATACCGGCGCCACGCCGGGCACGTCGCGACGAGTCGTCTACCTGCTCGCCTGCAGCGGCATCCCGAACAGCACGACGCTCGAAAGCAAGGCGCTCGAGGCGGCCGACATCACCGAGAAGCGCCGCATGACGGCACGCCAGGCCACGGTGGTGGTGCTGTCGGCGAACGGGTCGCCGCTCGAAGGCGCGACGAGCCCGCTCAAGGATTGCTGAGGGCGCTTCCGGCGGGCGTGGAGCTGTCCGCCGGTCGGTGACCGCCGACGCCGATGCGGTTCACGAGACCGAGTCGGGGTTGATCACCATCGTGCGGTTGTCGTCGTCGGCGGCGGCGCGCGCCAGCCCCGCGAGTCTGAGGGTCAAGGTGTTGGCGACGCCGATCCGAGTGCCGCTGCGCACGGGAACGTCGACGCCCTTGGCGACCGGCTGGCCGTCGATGGTGGTGACACCGTCCGAGAGCGTGCGCAGCCGCAGGCCATCGGGCGCGCGCCTGAGCTCGAAGTGCCAGCGACTGATCTGGCGCGAGCGGGCGGGGTCCGGATGGAACAGGACGATGTCGTTGGCGCGCGCGCCCTCGGGCTCGTGCAGGCGGCCGAAGCTGACGATGTCCTTCTGCGGCAGCGCGATGTGCTCTTCGGTCTCCTCGATCAGCACGCGGCGCGGGAAGGCGGCGGGGTCGCGCCAGTCGAGCTCGAGCAGGTCGACCGGCTGGGCGACGCCCTTCAGCTCGCGCGTGCCGATGGGGTGGCAGTGCAGGCGCAACTGCGGGCCGAACTCGAGGAACACCTGGCGCGTGAGATAGACGCCGCCCGGATCGGCGGCGCGCGCCACGCGTGCGGCGACGTGGACCGAGTCGCCCGTCACCAGCGTGTCGTCGGTCAGGACCGACCCCCAGTGCAGGCCGATGCGGACGGCGAGCTGGTGCTCGCGTGCCCGGCCCGCGTTCTCGCGCGCCATCGCCTGCTGGAACGCGACGATGCCGCGCACGCCGGCATCGACGTCGGGGAAGACGCAGAACACGCCGTCGCCGACGGCATCGACGATGCGTCCGTGCGCCTCGGTCGCGGCCTGCCCGAGCAGGTCGAAGTGAAGCTGGTGCAACTGCCGGCCGACGGCGTCGCCGAAGCGCGCGAAGTACGGCGTCGAGCCGACGATGTCGGAGAACGCCATCAGCAGCGAGCGCTCGAAGCGGCGGCGCAGCTCGTTCTGCAGCTGGTTCTGCAGGCGGACGATCTCCGTCATGCTGAGGGTGCCGAGGGTGCCGAGATCGATCATCGCGGCGACACCGGCGAACTCCCGTGCTGCCTCGAGCTCACGCGGCAGGCATCTGGTAGCCAGGAGTCGAACGCGACAGGGCTTCTTCCTCCGGTGTCATCTCGGTCGCGACGCCCTCGAACAGCGGCGTCGACAGGTAGCGCTCGCCCGTGTCGGGAAGCATGCAGCAGAGCACCGAGCCTTCCGGTGCGCGCTCCGCGACCTGGATGGCGACGGCGAGCGACGCCCCGCCGGAGATGCCGGTGAAGATCCCCTCTTCGGCGGCGAGGCGCCTCGACCAGGCGATCGCGTCGGGGCCGCTCACCGGGACCAGCTCGTCGTAGTAGCGCTTGTCGATCGCCTCCTGGAGAACGTAAGGGATGAAATCCGGCGTCCAGCCCTGGATCGGATGCGGGGTGAAAGCGCTGTGGCTGCCCGCGGGCGAATGATCCGCGCCGCGCTCCTGCGCGACGCCGCTGCCGAGCAGCGGGGCGATCGACGGCTCGCTGAGGACGATCTTCGTCTTCGGCCGCTCCTTGCGCAGCACGCGCGCGACGCCGGTGACCGTGCCCCCGGTGCCGTAGCCCGTGACCCAATAGTCGAGCCGCTCATCGGCGAAATCGGCGAGCAGCTCGCGCGCCGTCGTGTTCTCGTGGATCGTCGCGTTGGCCGCGCTCTCGAACTGCCTGGCGTAGAACCAGCCGTTGGCGTCGGCGAGCTCCTTGGCCTTCTGGTACATGCCGAGGCCCTTGGCCGTGCGCGGCGTGAGCACGACCCTGGCGCCGAGGAACCGCATCATGCGGCGACGCTCGATCGAGAACGAGTCCGCCATCGTGACCACCAGCGGATAGCCCTTGGCTGCGCAGACCATGGCCAGGCCGATGCCGGTGTTGCCGCTCGTCGCCTCGATCACCGTCTGCCCTGGCTTGAGCTCGCCGCGCTGCTCGGCCTCCTCGATGATGCTGATCGCGAGGCGATCCTTGACCGACGCCGCAGGGTTGAAGAACTCGGCCTTCACGTACAGGCGGACGTGCTTCGGCGCGATGCGATTGAGGCGGATGCAGGGCGTGTCGCCGATGGTGTCGACGACGCTGTCGTAGAGACGGCCGCGACCTTCGGTGGTGCGTGGGGCATGCGAAGTCATGAGGCCTCCTGGGCGAGATCAAGGTGCCGGCGAGGGAACGCGGCCGATGCGCTAACACTCGCAGAATTCCGACCCTGCGGGCTGCACGATCGCTTGTTGCCGGCTCGAAACACATCGGCGGCCCGCGCCAAATCCATTGTAAGACGCACGGCGAGACGCTCGCCCGATCGCTCCTCTAACCGGGTCGTCGACACTGTTTCCGGATCAGCTCCGCTCCCAGGCTGGTGCGCCATTGCGCCAGCTGCTCTTGAAAGTGCGGCGGCTGGCGATAGCTCTGGAACTTCTTCAACCTTGCCATCAGCTGAACGCCGCTTTCGCACGCGCTCGGATGGCTGCGTAGAAAGTGATGACGATGGTTGAGCGCCTGTGTAGGGCTGAGCGACGGGATACAACGCCGCTTTGCGCCCAGCATCGTCTTTCGCCAATCAGGTCATATGTTCTGGTGATCGTTGCGATGTCGCCCGAAAGTGTTCGACCCTCCCATGGATCGCTTCCAGCTGCTCACGGTGCGAACCGTGGCCGCGTGCCGGCGAGGCATAGGGGTCATCGATCTCAAGGATCAGCGTCGTTGCACCGACGGGCCCGGGGCCGCATGGCCCGGCGTCGGTAAGGTAACGGCTGCGGGCTTCGCGCCCTGAGTCCGTTCCTCCGCAACATTGAGCATCGCCTCGAAGGACCGGAAGTTCCCCGGCTCCGCAAAGGTGATATTTGGATCGAGTCGCCTGGCGGCCCTGACTTCGACCGCGGCAGCGCGAAGATCGCCGCCGCGGGCAAGGAGCTCCGCATAGAGGTAGTGCGCGCGGGCGTTGCCGGGGTCGGCCTTGATCACCTCCTGCGTCATCGCTTCGGCCTTCGCAAAGTGACCTTGTATGACCGCAAAATCGACCTCTTGCATAGCCGAATGCGCCATCGCGAGGGTTGAGAGCCCGAGAAGTGTGGTGCCAAGCATTGGTCTCTTCATGGTCTCTCCAGTTGCCCTTTTCAAATCAGTCCAGTTCAATTCGCAAGGCTTGTCTCGATAGCGGAAGGACATCTTGGACGCCTCTAGCTGAACCGAACCTGAATGAGACTTTGCTAAGGCAGACTGCCATTCGCATCCATGATGGTCGCCCCGGCCC
>JBDTPG010000110.1:0-8713 GCA_039932815.1 Caldimonas sp. | reverse complement strand
GCGGCGATGTCCTCGACCCACTCGCCGAGGTAGGCCAGCACCCATTCGGTGAACTCGACCAGCGGCGGCTCGGCCGCGCGCTGCTCGGCGAGTTGCGTGTTGAAGACCTGCTCGCACGACCAGGCGGCCTCGCCGAACGACTTCAGCCCGACCATGCGCGAGCTGCCCTTCAGCGTGTGGAAAGCGCGGCGCAGCGTCGTCAGCAGCTCGATGTCGCCGGGGGTCGACTTCAGCTCGGCGCTCGCGTGGCGCGCCGACTCGACGACCTCGCGCGCTTCCTCGAGGAAAACCTCGCGCATCTCGTCGTCGTGCTCGAAGTTCTCGATCAGCGTGATCGGCGCCATCGGCGCGAGCGGCACCGGCGCGCTCACCGGCGCGAAGCCCGCGGGCTCGGTCGACGTCGCGACGAAGTCGACGAGCGCTTCCGACAGCTCGCCGCGGGCGCTGGCGACGTCGATCGGATCGCGCGCCCTGCTGAACGCGTCCTGCGCCTTCAGCACGGCGGCGGCCAGCGCGGGCTGGTCGGCCGCCTGCGCTTCGTGCGACAGGCGCTCGAGGTCGCGGGTGACTTCCTCGACCGGCACGTCCTCGCGCACCGACGTGAAGGCGAGCATCTGCGCCTGCTCGAGAAGGCGCGGCTCTACCGGCGCGACACCGCTGGCCGGGTTCGGTGCCGCGCTGCGCCCCATGACGGGCGCGAGCGTTCCCGCGGCGGCGTCGTAGACGAAGAGCGACTTGGCCATGTGCGGCTGCACGCTCAGCATGTCGATCATGAAGCCGAGCGCGGACAGGTTGCCGGCCAGGCGATCGAAGACGCCGGCGGCCCTCACCTTGTCGGGTTCGACCTCGGTCGCGACGAGGCCGTCGACCTCGTCGCGCATCCTGAGGAGCGCCTGCGATGCCGGATCCATGCCGAGCACGGAGAGAACGCCGCGCATCGAGCTCAGCTGCACCGGGACGTCGCGCAGGACGCCGTGGTCGCCGGGATTGCGGAAGAACTTGTCGATCGCCTTCTCGACCTCGGAGAGCGAGGCGCGCAACTCCTGGACGACGCTGCCCATCGTCTGCCGGTCGGAGACGCGCCGGTAGAGCTCCTCCATCCAGGGCTCGAGCGGCTCGGGCGGATTCTTCTGGCGCACCAGCGAGAGCCGCTCGCCGAGGCGCTTGACGCGCTCGGCGTGCTCGGGCTGGTCGAAGTCGCCGTCCTCGAGGGCGGCATCGAGGTAGAGCAGGCTGGTCGCGACTTCCATCGCCAGCGGCGCCGGCGGCGCGGCCTGCGCGGCCTGCGTCTGCTGCACCGCCGTCTGCAGCTCGGCGGCGAAGGTCTCGCCGAACGGGAACAGGCGCCGCAACGAATCGCCGACCAGGGCGAACTGCTCTGAAAGCCCGCCCAGGCGGTGCATCTCGCCGCCGGCAGTCGCCGACCAGGCCTCCTTGGCCGCGGCGACACGCTTCTTGGCGTGGGCGATGATGGCCGGATCGAACCGGCCGAGCACGCTGTGCGAGTAATCGGTCGGCGTCTGCGCGGCGAAGCCGTAGGCCTCGCGCACCGCGGTCAGGCGCGGCACGCGGATGCCGCGTCCGGCCGGCGCCGATTGCGCGCAGAAGAAGAGCACGTCGCGGGCGAGCCGCTCGGAGACGTCGGAGTCGCCGCGCTGGAGCAGGCGGAACTGGGCGAGCAGGCGCGAGGCGACACGCTTGGTGAAGACGTCGAAGCCGAGCAGGCCGTGATGCTGAGACTCGAACATCGCCGCGGCGAGGTTCCAGAACGTCCGCACCTGGGGGTGGGTCGAGCCGGCGCCGAGACCGGCGCAGATCTCGCTCATCTTGGCGGCCGCGGTAAGGGTCTGCGTGCCGCGCATCAGCGACAGCAGGTGACCTTCGAACTCGGCGCGGACCGAGGCATCGGCCTGGCGCGGGACGACATCGGCGTCGCTCGCGACTTCGCGCCAGCGCCAGTCGACCGGCCAAAGATCGGCCGGATGGACGCGCTCGGCCTCGACCGACTCCTGCACCGCGCGGTAGGCCGGGAAGAGCGAGAGCGACGAGACCTGCTTGCCGGCGAGCAGCCGCGACAGGTAGTCGAGCAGGCCGAACGACGCATGCTCGAGGTCGGCGACGAGCTCGGGCGTGAGCGACTGGGGCTTGGCGATGCTGCGCTGGATCGCGGTCTCGCTCGCGCGCAGGACGATCGCCGCCGCCGGCAGGCCGACCAGCTCGAGGGCGCCGACGCCCTGGTGGATCTGCGAGCGCGCGGTGCGCAGCACGCCGGGATCGACCGAGTCGATGTCCGACCCGGTGACGGCCTCGGCGTCCTTCAGGAAGCGGCGCAGCGACTTGTGCGCGGCCTCGAGCGAGCGGCGCAGCTCCTCGTGGACCCAGGCGATCGAGCTGAGGTCGTCGGTCGGCCCGGTGGTCGGCAGGTCATCCAAACCCATCAGGTTGCTGTCCATCGGGTCTCTCGGCGAATGTCGGAAAAAGGGCGATGCGGCGACCGCGCGCCGCGATCGATTCGGTCAGGCGATCTTGAAGCGCGATACCGACTGCTTCAGCTCCTCGGCGGTGCGCGACAGCTCACGCACCATCTGCGCCGTCGATTTCGTTCCTTCGCCGGTCTGCTCGGTGACGGCGAAGATGTGCTGGATGTTGGCGGCGACGACGTTCGCGGACTGCGCTTCGGAGAGCGACTGCTGCGAGATCGCGGCGACGAGGTCGGTCAGCTGGCGCGTGATGCGGTCGATCTCGCCGAGCGCGGTACCGGCCGCGTCGGACAGTCGCGTTCCCTCGACCACGCCCTGGGTCGATCGCTCCATGGCGCCGACGGCGTCCTGGGTGTCGGTCTGAATCGTCTTGACGAGCGCGGCGATCTGGCGCGTCGCGTCGGCCGAGCGTTCGGCCAGCCGCTGCACTTCCTCGGCAACGACAGAGAAGCCGCGCCCCGCATCGCCGGCCGAGGCCGCCTGGATGGCGGCGTTCAGGGCCAGCACGTTCGTCTGCTCGGTGATGTCCGAGATCAGCTCGGTGATTTCGCCGATCTCCTGCGAGGATTCGCCGAGGCGCTTGATCCGCTTCGACGTTTCCTGGATCTGGTCGCGGATCGAGTTCATGCCGCCGATCGTGTTCTGCACCGCCTTCAGGCCCGACTCGGCCGCCTGCAGCGACTGGCGCGCGACCTGCGCGGTTTCCTGCGCCTGCGTCGACACGTTGTTGATCCGGCCGGCCATCTGCAGCACCGATTCGCCGGTGTCGCGGATCTCGCGCAGCTGCTCGGAGGAGGTCGCGAGCAGCTCGGTCGAGTTGGCCTCGACCTGCTCGGTCGTCGCGGTCACGCGGCCGACCGTTCCCTGCACCTGCGAGACCAGCGTGCGCAGCTCCTCGACGGTGTAGTTGACCGAGTCGGCGATGGCGCCGGTGATGTCCTCGGTGACGGTCGCCTGCTGCGTCAGGTCGCCTTCGGCGACGCCCTGCAGCTCGTTCATCAACCGCAGAATGGCCGCCTGGTTGGCGTCGTTGACGCGCTTGGCTTCCTTCTCCTGGCCCTCGGCCTCGAGGCGCCGCGCCTGCGCCAGCGAGGCACGCTGGGCCTGCTCCGAGACGTAGAGGCGCAGGAAGCCGGCACCGCCGAGGATGACCAGGACCGCGCAGAGCAGCAGCATCAACAGGGTCAGGCCGCTGAAGCCGGTCTCGCTGCCCAGCCTTTCCTGCACGCTCTCGAGGTGCTTACGCAGCTCCTCGCTGTCGCCGATGATGATGTTCTGCGCCTCGCGCGCGGCGTTCAGGCCGGCGAGGTTGTCGAGAATGACGCTGCCGCGGGTGCGCGTCTCCTGGTAGAGCTTGTTGAGGGCGATCAGGCGCTCGCGCACCTGCGGATCGCGCGTGCCCGGCAGGCCCATCTGCGGGTTGCCGTCGAGCAGGCCCTTGGTGATCTCGTTGAACGAGTTCAGGTCCTTGCTGAGCAGGACGACGGCTTCGGGGTTGACGCCTTCGGCGGTGAGGAACTCGTTCGCCGACTTGCCGATCCGCTGCGTCAGCATGACGAGCTGGCCGAGCGCCGAGACCTCGGTCGGGCTGGTGTCGCGCTGCAGCTTGAGCGAGAGGATGGCCTCGGACGACTCGAGCAGGTCGACCGACTGGCGGTTGATCGCGCGCAGCGACGAGCCGACTTCGGTCAGCGCCTTCTGCTGGGCGACGACGATGCCGGCACTCTTCTCGGCGCGATCGACGAGCGGGAGCGCGGCGTCGAGCGCATCCTGCACGCCGGACGGGGCAGCGGCGACGTCGCCGCTGCCGTCCTTCAGGCTGTGCGCGTTGCTCGAGAGAACCTCGGCACTGTTCTTGACCTCGGGGAACGCCGCCGGGTTGCCGGTCAGCGCCTGCGACACCGACTTGGCGAGGCGCTGCGACTGCATCAGCGCCTTGCCGCTCGCGGCGACCTGCGCCGAGCCGCGGCCTGCGGAGGCGAACGAAAGGATCGTCAGCACGATCAGGCCGATGAGGCCGACGCCGAGCATCGCCAGCAAGATGCGCTGCTGCTCGGCGGCGGGTCGCTCGCCGATCAGGGGCAAGGCGGAACCGAGCGGCGCCGCGCCGGTGTCGGCGTCCTGCAGGCGCGTCTCGGTGAAATCGGCGTTCTCCGACGGCACGACCTCCGAGATGATCGAAGACGGCGGCGGCGCGCCGTTGCCGGCCTGCGGCATCGCGTCGAAAGCGGCGGCGGCCTCGACGTCGGTGAGCGGCAGATCGGTGGCGGCGTGGCTGCCCGAGGCGCGCCCCGAGCCGTAGTCGTCGGCAACCGCGACGTCGCTGTCGAGGGCGCCGTGGTCGGCGCCACCGCCCTTTTGACCCCAACCCTTGATCTTGTTCACGAAGCTCATGTGGACCTCTCACCGTTGTGCCGACGTCCCAGCGCCCACTCGGCCGCCCGAGGGGCGCTGGAGCCCCCTCGGGGGGCAGCAAACAAAGTGAGCGTGGGGGCGCTCATGTTGCTAGCCGACGATGCGCAGGAACGACTCGTCGCTCGCGAGCTCGGCAAGGTGCAATTCCTGCCAGACCCGCGACGAAGCATCGCGAAAGCGCGCGCCGGCGAAGGGCGGGCGCACCTCGTTGTCATCGGCATCGCGGGTCAGCTCTTCTTCGCTGCGCAGGCCCGAGAGCCGGTCGACGAGAAGAACGCAGTTGATGTCGAGCGATTGGTTGAAGCCGACGAGCCGCGCCTGGTCGCGCGGCGACTCGGCCGCCTTGACGCCGAGAAAGCCGGCCAGGTCGACGACGCCGTGCAGATGGCCGCGCAGGTTGGCGACGCCGAGAAACCAGCGGTGGCTGTGCGGCACCGGCACCATCGGCGTGAGGGCGAAGATCTCGCCCGCCTCGCGCAGCGGGAAGAGAAATCCGCGCGAGCTGCACTCGACGGCCAGCCAGGACTGGGCGAGCGGCTCGGTGCGGGCGGCCTGCAGCCGTTCGGCAAGGCGGCTCTGGAGATCGCGAAGGGCCTGTTTGTTCGCCATTCACGTCGGGCTTAGTCGAAGGCGTGGATCTTCGCCATCAGCTCGGTCGGGTCGACCGGCTTGACGATGTAGTCGCGCGCGCCCTGGCGCATGCCCCAGACCTTGTCGGTCTCCTGGTTCTTGCTCGTGCACATGATCACCGGCACGGTCGAGAAGCGCGGATCGCGGGTGATCGCGCGCGTCAGCTGGAAGCCGTTCTGGCCCGGCATGACGACGTCCATCAGGATCAGGTCGGGCTTGTCCTCGCCGAGGCGCTTCATCGCCTCCTCGCCGTTCTCGGCGGTGCGGACCGAGAAGCCGCTCTTGCCGAGCAGCTCCGACATGTAGTGCAACTCGGTCTTCGAATCGTCGACGAGAAGAATTTTCTGGATCGGCATGGCGACGTTCTGTTAGGCCGCACGCCGATGTTGTTGCACCGCGGTCAGCAGCTGGTCCTTGGTGAACGGCTTGGTGAGGTAGTCCTCGGAGCCGACCATCCGGCCGCGCGCCTTGTCGAACAGGCCGTCCTTGGACGACAGCATGATGATCGGCACGCCCTGGAACTTGACGTTGCGCTTGATGATGGCGCAGGTCTGATAGCCGTCCAGGCGCGGCATCAGGATGTCGCAGAAGATGAGGTCGGGATCGTGGTCGTTGACCTTCGAGAGGGCATCGAAGCCGTCCTCGGCGAGGAGCACTTCGTAGCCGCCCTGCTTCAGGAAGATCTCGGCGCTGCGCCGGATGGTGTTGCTGTCGTCGATGACGAGCACTTTCAATCCGGCTTGTTCGGCTTCGGCCGCGTTCGTCACCTGACGTTCTCCTCGACGACCACTGGGCCGGCGCGCAATGCTGTTTGTCCGATCAGATCTGGACCATCTCGAAGTCTTCCTTGCGAGCGCCGCACTCCGGGCAGGTCCAGTTCATCGGGATATCGGCCCAGGCCGTCCCTGGCACAAGGCCATGTTCGGGGTCGCCTGCCGCCTCGTCGTAGATCCAACCGCAGATCAGGCACATCCAGGTCTTGGGGTCGCTCACGTCCGGGCCGGTGCCTTCACTACAATGCAGCCAGATTGTAGACACGGCCCTTCTCGGAAAAGCAAGGCTGTGTAGGTACATACGCAACATTCTTCACGTTCGGCTAGAGGTACCAAGACGCCTCGCGAACGGCTCTCCCCCGCGCCTTTCGAGCATCCCATGACCGACGTATCTCCGGCCGCCGAGGCCGATCCCGGCGCTCTCGAAGAGCAGGCCGCGCCGGCGTGCGTGATGAGCTTCAACGTCAACGACCCGAGCGGCGCCGGCGGATCGGCCGGCGACGTCGCGACGATCGCGGCGATGGGCGCGCATGCGCTGCCGGTGATCACCAGCATCGTCATGCGCGACACCGCCGAGGTCTTCGATCATCACGCCATCGACGCCGACGTGATCGTCGAACAGGCGCGCAGCGTGCTCGAAGACGTGACGATTGCCGCATGGAAGGTCGGTTTCCTCGGTTCGACCGAGGGCGTGAGCGCGGTGGCCGAGATCCTGTCCGACTACCCCGACGTGCCCCTCGTCTCCTATCTGCCCAACCTCGCCTGGGTCGAGGAGGACGAGCAGCAGGCCTACCTCGAGGCGTTTCGCGACCTCGTCCTGCCGCAGACCGAAGTGCTCGTCGGCAGCCACCAGACGCTGACCGACTTCCTCCTGCCCGAGTGGGAGGGCGAGCGGCCGCCGTCCTCGCGCGAGTTGGCGGTGGCCGCCAACAAGCACGGCGCCCGCTACGTGCTCGTCACGAGCATCCCGTTGCCCGACCAGTTCCTCGACAACGTCCTCGCGTCGCCGCAGGGCGCCATCACCGGCGAGAAGTTCGAGCGCTTCGAGACCACCTTCGTCGGCGCCGGCGACACGCTCTCGGCGGCCCTCGCCGCGCTGCTCGCGACGGGCGTCGAGCTCCACGCCGCGGTCGGCGAGGCGCTGGCCTTCCTCGACCAGGCGCTCGACGCCGGCTTTCGCCCCGGCATGGGCAACGTCGTCCCCGATCGCTTCTTCTGGGCGCTGCCTGCCGAAGGCGAGGAGGACGGCGAGCCCGGCGACGACGTCGCGCCCGCCGGCGATGCCGAGGCGGTCACCGCGCCCAAGAATCCGCGCCACGTCCACTGACGCGGCATTCGCCGCGGCCGCGCCATGACCAACGAAGAGCTGTTCGAGCGCGCCCGCCGCGTCATCCCCGGCGGCGTCAACTCCCCGGTGCGCGCGTTTCGCGCCGTCGGCGGCACGCCGCGCTTCATCGCCCGCGGCGACGGGCCGTACATCTTCGACGCCGAAGGCACGCGCTACATCGACTACATCGGCTCGTGGGGGCCGATGATCCTCGGCCACCGCCATCCGGCGGTGCAGGCAGCGGTGCACGCCGCGGTCGAGGACGGGCTCTCCTTCGGCGCGCCGACCGAGCGCGAGATCGAGCTCGCCGAGGCGATCCTTACCCACGTCCCGAGCATGGACCAGGTTCGCCTCGTCAGCTCCGGGACCGAAGCGGCGATGAGCGCGCTGCGGCTGGCGCGCGGCGCGACCGGGCGCGACGTGATCGTCAAGTTCGAGGGCTGCTACCACGGCCACGCCGACGCCCTCCTCGTCAAGGCGGGCTCGGGACTGGCGACCTTCGGCCATCCGACCAGCGCGGGCGTTCCCGAGGCCGTCGTCCAGCACACGCTCGTCCTCGAATACAACAACATGGCCGCGCTCGACGAGGCGTTCGCGCGCCACGGCAAGGCGATCGCCTGCGTGATGATCGAGCCGATCGCCGGCAACATGAACTTCGTTCGCGCCAGCGTGCCGTTCATGCAGCGCCTGCGCGAGCTGTGCACGGCGAACGGCGCGCTGCTCGTGTTCGACGAGGTGATGACCGGATTCCGCGTCGCGCTCGGCGGCGCGCAAAGCCTGTACGCCCAGGCCATCCCCGGCTTCGCCCCGGACCTGAGCGTCTTCGGCAAGGTGATCGGCGGCGGCATGCCGCTCGCCGCCTTCGGCGGCAAGCGCGCGGTGATGGAACAGCTCGCGCCCCTCGGCCCGGTCTACCAGGCGGGAACGCTCTCGGGCAACCCGGTGGCCACCGCCTGCGGCCTCGCGACCCTGCGCGAGATCGCCCGGCCCGGCTACTTCGACGCGCTGGCCAAGCGCACGCGCGGCCTGGTCGTCGGCCTGCTCGAAGCGGCGCAGAGCGCCGGCGTGACGATGACCGCCGATTGCGA
>JBDTPG010000109.1:0-8769 GCA_039932815.1 Caldimonas sp. | reverse complement strand
GACGACGTGGCGGATGAAGTGCTCCCACTGGATCTTGAAGCCGTTGTCGTAGACCATCGTGTCGGGAACGTCCTGCCATTGATCGAGGAATTTCATCGGCTGCTTGACGTCCGGATTCCACACCGGCCGCGGCGTCGCGACGCGCGGCTGGACGCGGCAGTCGTGCAGGCCGGCGACCGCGGAGCCGTCGGTGCCGTCGACGTGAAAGGTGACGAGGTCGTCGCGGCGAACGCGCGTCGCCCACGACATGTTGAGCTGCGCGATCACCGGCTCGCCCTGATGGCCCTTCAGCTGCACGGTCGCGTAAGCGGCGTCGTCGGCGGTCGCCGGGTAGGGCCTGCCGTCCTCGTCCCAGCGCTGCGGGATGTGGGTCGCGCCGAGGCACGACACGGACTGCACTTCGCCGAACAGGTTGTCGAGGACGTAGCGCCAATGGCACATCATGTCGAGGATCATGCCGCCGCCGTCTTCGCTGCGGTAGTTCCACGACGGCCGCTGGATCGGCTGCAGGTCGCCTTCGAAGACCCAGTAGCCGAACTCGAGGCGCAGCGACAGCAGGCGGCCGAAGTAGCCGGCGCGGCGCAGCATGTCGAGCTTGCGCAGGCCCGGCAGGAAGAGCTTGTCCTGGACAGCGCCGTGCTTCAGCCCCGACGCCTGCGCCATGCGCGCGATCTCGACCGCCTCGTTGAGGTTGGTCGCGATCGGCTTCTCGCAGTAGACGTGCTTGCCGGCGCGCAGCGCCTTGGCGAGCAGGGTCGGCCGCATCTGCGTCGTGCCGGCGTCGAAGAAGATGGTGTCGTCCTTGTTCGCCAGCGCGGCGTCGAGGTCGGTGCCCCAGCGGGCGATCCCGTTCGCCTTGGCGAGCGCCTCGATCTTCTCGGCGTTGCGGCCGATCAGGATCGGGTCGGGCATCGCCTTGTCGCCGTTGGCGAGCGTCACGCCGCCCTCGGCGCGGATCGCGCAGATCGAGCGGATGAGGTGCTGGTTCATCCCCATCCTGCCGGTGACGCCGTGCATGATGAGACCGAGTCGTCGAGTCGCCATTGATGTAGTTCCTGTGTAGTGCGGTCAAACGAGCGACTCGCGCACGCCGCGCAGGTAGCCGGCGGCGAACGCAGCGGCGCCGGGGCCGTCGGGGATGTAGTCGAACGGCTCGACGCTGACCGTCTCGTCGTAGCCGTGGCGTTGCAGCGCCGCGAAGATCGGCGCGAATCTCATGTCGCCTTGTCCGGGCGCGCGGCGGTTGGGATCGTTGACCTGGACGTGCGCGATCAGCCCGGTCGGCAGCCACGTGTCGATGAGGTCCGGCACCGATTGCGTCTCGGTGGCGCCGGCGGCGCTGCAATCGATCATCGTCCGCAAGGCTGGATGGTCGACGCTGCGAACGACCGCCGCGGCTTCGGCGACGGTGTTGATCAGCGCGGTCTCGGCGCGGCCCAGCGGCTCGAGGCAGTACGTCACGCCATGCGCGGCCGCGACACGGGCCGCCTCGGCGAGGAACTCGACAAGGCGCGCGTGCGCGGTCGCGTGGCTTTCGCCCGGCGCGATCTGGCGCTGCTTCGGCGAGCCGTGGACGAGCACGCTGCCGCCGAGCTCGGCGCACAGACCGATCAGCCGCGTCACCACCTCGAGCGTTCGCGCGCGAACGGTCGCGTCGGGCGTGGTCACCGACAGCCCCGAGGGCCTCACCAGCAGCCAGTGCATGCCCGAGACGACGAGCCCGCTCGACTCGACGACGCCGCGCAGTCGCCGGGCTTTGGCGCTATCGATCCGGTCGGGCGCGTCGGCGAGCGTGAACGGCGCGATCTCGAGGCCGTCGTAGCCGAGGCTCGCGGCCAGCTCGCACTGCGCCTCGAGCGGCAGCGGCGCCAGCACCTCGTTGCAGAGCGAGAGCTTCACGCCGCATCGCCTCCACGCGGCGGCCGGCCGAGGGCGTTGCGCATGGCCGCGCCGGCGCCACCGGTGACGCGCTGCACCGCCGCCTTGAACGCCGGCACGTAGAGCAGGATCGCGAAGATCGTCACCACCGCGAACGCCAGCGAGATCGGTCGGGTGAAGAACGGCGCGAGGCTGCCGTCGGAAAGGACCAGGCCGCGACGGAGGCTCTTGTCGAGCAGCGGTCCGAGGACGAGGCCGAGCACGAACGGCGCCATCTGGTAGCCGCGCCGGCGCAGGAAGAACGCGCCGACGCCGATGACGAGCATCGCGTAGACGTCGAACAGGCGCGATGCGGTCGCGAATGCGCCGACCGTGCAGAGCAGGAAGATGATCGGCATCAGCACCGTGCGCCGGATCTTCAGGATGACGAGCAGCGGCTTGACCAGGAAGAGGCCGAAGATGAGGATCGTGATCGTCGCCAGCGACGTCATCGCCACCACCTCGTAGACGAAGTGGGGATGCTGGATCATCATCATCGGCCCGGGCTGGATGCCGTGGATGATCATTGCGGCCATCAGCACCGCCGAAGGTGCCGAGCCCGGGATACCGAGCGCCAGCGCCGGGATGATGTGGCCCGGGATCGACGCCATGTCGCCGGTCTCCGCCGCCATCAGGCCGTCGATCGAGCCCTTGCCAAAGAGATGTTTTTCCTTGCTGACGGCCTTCGCCGCGGCATACGACATCCACGCGCCCGAGTCCTCGCCGACGCCGGGCAGAAGACCGGTCAGGACGCCGATGACGCCAGAGCGGATGACGGTGCGCCAGTACTGGAACACCTCGCGAAAGCGCGGCAGCACCGAGTCCTTGACCTCGACGAACTTCTTCTCGACCGGGTCGGCGAGCGCGGTCAGCACCTCGGCGAGCCCGAACGCGCCGACCAGCGCCGGGATCAGGGCGATGCCGCCGGCGAGCTGGTCCCAGCCGAAGGTGAAGCGGTCATAGGCATAAAGGCCTTCCTGTCCGACCTGGGCGACGAGGAGGCCGAGCGCGCCCATCAGCCAGCCTTTGATCGGGTCGTCGCCGACGATCGAGCCCGACAAGGCGACACCGAAGAGCGCCAGCCAGAAAAACTCGAACGCGCCGAAGGCGAGCGCGACCTCGGCGAGCGACGGCGTGAATGCCGCCAGGCAGAGCACGCCGAACAGGGTCCCCATAAAAGCGCCGGAGGTGGCGATGCCGATCGCGCGGCCGGCCTCGCCCCGCTGCGCGAGCGCGTAGCCGTCGGCGCACGAGGCGGCGTTGGCGGCGGTGCCGGGAATATTGAGCAGGATCGCGCTGCGCGAGCCGCCGTAGAGCGCGCCGACGTACGAGCAGATCAGGACGAGGATCGCGTTGTTCGCCGGCAGCTTGATCGTGATCGTCGTCAGCAGGGCGATCACGAGCGTCGCCGACAGGCCGGGCAGGATGCCGACGACGATGCCGAGCAACGCGCCGCCCAGGCCGAGCGCGATCGACGTCGGGTTCATGAACCCGAGCCAGGCATTGCCGAAATCGGCGAGTCCCGCGAACATGATGTCGGGCTACGGGAGCCGGACCAGGAACGCGTCCTGGAAGATCCACGTGATGATCCAGCCCGAGGCGAGGCCGATCGCCAGCGCGATCGCCGCCTCGCGCAACGACAGGCCGCGCCCTTCGGCAGCGCGCTGCGGCGCCTGCAGCAGGATGATCGACGCCGTGACGTAGACCGTCGCTCCGGCCCAGAACGGCAGGCCGCGGCCGAGCAGGACCACGGTATAGGCGACGATCAGGCCGACGACGAGCGCGAGCCGCCGCAGCGCGACCCCGCTCATCGCCAGCCGCGGCCCGCCGACGAAGCGGCCACCGCGCCGCCAGCTGCGCCACGTCATCAGGCCGCCGAGCAGGATCGTGACGATGCCGAGCAGCCCCGGCAGCAGGCCCGGCACCGTGTACGGGTTGATGTGCTGCGCCTCGAGCCGGTCCATGCGCAGCGACAGCGCGAGCACGGCGACGCCGAACACCGTCCACGCCAGGCCGCCGCGCAGCTCGCTGGCGGCGACGGCGCGCGCTTCCTCGAAGGGAAGGTCCACGTAGGCGACGTCGCCGCTCATCGACATGGCATTGCGCCGCTCAGGTCGTTCAGGGCTTGGGGATGCCGACGGTGTCGGGCGACACCTTCGCCTTGCCGCCGTTGAAGAGCAGCCAGGCGTTGGCCTGGATGGCAGGGAACACCGCCTTCTGCGCAGCCTCGCCCGACGAGGGCGCGAACAGGGCGCCGCGACTGTTCGCGTACTTCTTGATCGCCTCGCTCTTGCCGATGTTCTCGGCCCAGATCTTCTCGACCGTCTTGACGACGTCGTCGGGCACGCCCTTCGGAATGAAGATGCCGAAGTAGTTGGCCGGCGCGGTGAAGCCCGGCAGCGTCTGCGACAGCGCCGGGATCGTGCCGTAGCCCTCGAGCTCGAGCGGCCTGTCGCTGACGGTGGCGAGCGGGCGCAGGCGCTTGCCGCGGATCATGTCGGCCTGCTCGACGGCGAGCTGCGTCGTCACCTCGGCCTCGCCGGCGACGGTGGCGACGACCGCCGGGTTGCCGCCGTCGTAGGTGACGTGGCGATAGGTGACGCCGGTTGCCTTGGCGATCAGCTCCATCGCGTTGTGGCCGGCCGAGGTGACGCCCGCCGTCGCGACGGGAATCGCACCCGGCTTGGCCTTCATCGCGTCGAGCAGCTGCTTCGGGTTCTGGTACGGCGTCGCCGGATTGACGCCGATCACCTGGATGTTGGCGACGGTCAGGAACAGGTTCCAGTCCTTGATGCTCGCGTTCAGCGAGCCGAGCGTCTGGTACGTGCCCAGATCCTGAGCGGCGCCCGCCGTCCAGGTGTAGCCGTCGCGCGCCGCGTCGAACGCGCTCTTGGTGCCGATCGAGCCCGAGGCGCCAGGCTGGTTGACGATGACGATCGTCTGGCCGAGCACCTTCTCGAGCTCGGCGGCGGTGACGCGCGTAATCTGGTCGGTCGAGCCGCCAGCTGCCCACGGCACGATCAGGTTGATCGGCCGCGTCGGCTTCCAGTTCTGGGCGGATGCGGCGCTGCCGGCAAGGGCGAGGATCGCGGCGACGGCGACGCGAACGTGGGTGCGAAGGTCTTTCATCGTTGTCTCCTGAGAGCGTTGTCGGGGGAAAGGCGAAGGGTGGCGCGGCGCGGCACTGCGGCTGCCGCTGCCGCAGGCGCAGCGACGTAGCCGAGGACGACGGCGCACATGTGCTCGAGGCGCGCCGCCTGCGCCGCTGGCGTCATCAGCTCGCGGCCGAAGATGGCGGAGAGCGTGTGGTTGTTCGAGAGGTAGAAATAGGCCAGGCCGGCGATCGAGATGTAGAGCTGCATCGGGTCGACGCCGGTGCGCAGCGCGCCGCTCTTCTCGCCGCGCAGCAGCACGTCGGCGAGCGCCTCGATCAGCGGCGAGTTCATCTGGCGGATGCGGCGCGATCGCTTCAGGTGGCCGGCGCGGTGCATGTTCTCGCTGTTGAGGAGGGCGAGGAATTCCGGGTGGGCGAGGTAGTAGCGCCAGGTGAAGGCGACGAGGCTCCTGATCGCCTCGATCGGGTCGCTCGCCTCGAGGTGCAGCTCGCGCTCGGCGGCACGGATGTCGGCATAGGTCTGCTCGAGGACGGCGAGGAAGAGCTCGTCCTTGTTCTCGAAGTAGTAGTAGATGAGCTTCTTGTTGACGCCGCTGCGCTCGGCGATCGCCTCCATGCGCGCGCCGCCGAAGCCGTGGCCGGCGAACTCGGCCATCGCCGCGCGCAGGATCTCCTCGCGCGTGCGGTCGGCATCGCGCGAGCGGAATTCGACGACGGCGGATGAGCGGGAGGGCACCCGACGATAATTCACCAAATGGTGAATTGAGGCCATCCGGGGGAACCCTGAATCAGGCCGGCGCACGTTCACCGGGTGAAACGCAGCAGGCGGCAGCGTCGCCCGTATCCTCCCGGTATCGCCGCTCGCCTGCCGCCATGACCTCCACTGCGCCGCTTCGCCCCGCCGGACACGCCCTCGTCGAAGCGTTGATCGCCCAGGGCGCCGACACGGTCTTCGGCGTGCCGGGAGAAAGCTTCCTCGCCGCCCTCGACGGCTTCTACGAGCACCGCGACCGCATCCGCTTCATCGCCTGCCGGCAGGAAGGCGGCGCCAGCTACATGGCGGAGGCGCAAGGCAAGCTCAGCGGCCGTCCGGGCCTGTGCTTCGTGACGCGAGGCCCCGGCGCCAGCAACGCGGCCATCGGCGTCCACACGGCGTTCCAGGATTCGACGCCGATGATCCTGTTCATCGGCCAGGTGGCGAGCCACCAGCGCGACCGCGAGGCGTTCCAGGAGGTCGACTATCGCCAGATGCTCGGCCCGGGAACGCTCGGCTTCGCCAAGTGGGTCGGCGAGGTCCACGATCCCGATCGCCTGCCGGAGTACGTCGGCCGTGCATTTCACGTCGCCATGCAGGGCCGCCCGGGACCGGTGGTGCTGGTCCTGCCGGAAGACATGCTCGCCGCCGGCACGTCGGCCGCCGTTCTGGCCCGCGTCGAGCCCGCGCTCGCCGCGCCCGCGCCGGAAGCGCTCGTCGCTCTGCGCGAGCGGCTCGCCGCCGCCGAGCGGCCGTTGGTCATCGCCGGCGGCAGCGGCTGGACCGCCTCCGCCTGCGAAGCGCTCGAGCGCTTCGCAGAGCTCTGGCAACTGCCGGTCGGCTGCGCGTTCCGCTTCCAGGACGTGTTCGACAACCGCCATCCGAACTACGCCGGCGACGTCGGCATCGGCATCAATCCCAGGCTCGCCGCGCGCGTTCGCGAAGCCGACCTGATCGTCGCGATCGGCCCGCGCCTGGGCGAGATGACGACCGGCGGCTACGAGCTGCTCGCGCCGCCGAAGCCGCGCCAGAAGCTCGTCCACATCCACGCCGGCGCCGAGGAGCTCGGCCGCGTCTACGCGCCCGACCTGGCGATCGTCTCGTCGATGGCGTGCGCAGCGCCGGCGCTGGCTGCGCTCGAGGCACCGGCGACGCTGCGCTGGGCGGCGTGGACCGCGGCGGCGCGCGCCGACTACGAAGCCAACCTGCAGCCGACGCCTGTCGCGCCGCTCGACATGGCCGAGGTCGTCCGCGCGATCGACCGCTGCGTGCCTGAAGACACGATCTTCACCAACGGCGCCGGCAATTTCAGCGGCTGGCTGCATCGCTTCCATCGCTACGCCGGGATGCGCCACGCCGGCCGCAGCCAGCTCGCGCCGACGTCGGGGGCGATGGGTTACGGCGTACCCGCCGCAATCGCCGCGTCGCTGCTCGAGCCGAACCGGACCGTCGTCAACATCGCCGGCGACGGCGACTTCCTCATGAACGGCCAGGAGCTAGCCACCGCGATCGCGCACGGCGCCGGGCGGGGCGCGGGCAAGCTCGTCAGCATCGTCGTCGACAACGGCACCTACGGCACGATCCGCATGCACCAGGAGCGCGAGTACCCGGGGCGGGTCTCGGGCTCGGACCTCGGCAACCCCGATTTCGCCGCGCTCGCGCGCGCCTACGGCTGGTGGGCCAGCGAGCGCGTCGACACGACGGCGGCATTCGAGCCGGCGCTGCGCGCTGCGCTCGAATCAGGCGCGCCGGCGCTGATCCACGTCAAGCTCGATGCCGACGTCATCACCAGCCGGACGACGCTCGCCGCGATCCGCAAGAAGGCGGAAACGCGTCTCGCCGACGATCCCGGCGCAGCGACTTGAGCGTCCCATGACGGCCCCACCTGCAATCACGTTCTCGACCTGCGACCTCTGCGATGCCCACAAGGGCGACGTCGGCAAGACCTTCTTCATCCTGCCGCCGGCGTTTCACGACTACGGCGGCGTGCATGCGTTCGAAGGCGCGGTGTCGACCGTCAAGTGCTTCGAGGACAACTCTTTCGTCAAGGCCGCGCTCGACGAGCCCGGGCACGGCCGCGTCCTCGTCGTCGACGGCGGTTCGTCGCTGAGGCGCGCCCTTGTCGGCGGCAACATCGCCGCGGCGGCGGCGAAGAACGGCTGGGCCGGCGTCGTCGTCGACGGCGCGGTGCGCGACGCCGCCGAGCTCGAGGCGACCTCGGTCGGCATCCGCGCGCTCGCCCTCATCCCCATTCCGACCGAGAAGCGCCAGCAGGGCGAGCGCGACGTCGCAGTGCAGGTGCAGGGCGTCTGGATCCGTCCCGGTGACCGGCTCTACGCCGACCGCGACGGCATCGTCGTCCTTAGGGTGTGACGACCTCGAGCAGGCGGTCGAGGCCGCCGTCGTCGATCGCCACCATCGCCGCGGCGCGGACCTTCGGCTTGGCGTGATACGCGACCGAGAGGCCCGCGGCGGCCATCATCGGCAGGTCGTTGGCGCCGTCGCCGACGGCGATCGCCCTGGCCGGTGAGATCGCCAGCGCGGCGCACGTCTCGAGCAGCATCTTCTTCTTCTCGGCGCCGTCGCAGATGTCGCCCCAGGGCTGGTCGACGAGGCGCCCCGTCAACACGCCATTCGCGATTCCCAGCACGTTGCTGCGCGTGAAATCAAAGCTGAGCCGGTCGCGGACGCGGTCGGTGAAGAACGTGAAGCCGCCCGAGACCAGGAGCGCCTTCAGGCCCGCTGCCCTGCACGCCGCAACCAGGCGCTCCGCGCCGGGATTGAAGCGCAGCCGCTCGTCATGGACGCGCTGCAGCGCGCTCGCGGCGACGCCCTTCAGCAGCGCGACGCGGCGGCGCAGGCTTTCCTTGTAGTCGGCGATCTCGCCGCGCATCGCCGCTTCGGTGATGGCGGCGACCTCGGCCTTCCTGCCGGCGACGTCGGCGATCTCGTCGACGCACTCGATCGCGATCAGCGTCGAATC
>JBDTPG010000108.1:0-8771 GCA_039932815.1 Caldimonas sp. | reverse complement strand
CGTTCCAGATGAAGTGCGGCAGCATGAAGCGATCGTGCAGCTCGGTGCCCCAGCGCGCCAGCCGCGTCGGCCGGTACGGCTCGGCCCAGAAGCGGGCGACGAGCGCGCGCATCAGGAGCTGCTGGACCAGGCTCATGCGCGCATGCGGCGGCATCTCGAAGGCGCGCATCTCGAGCAGGCCGAGGCGGCCGGTCGGGCCGTCGGGCGAATAGAGCTTGTCGATGCAGAACTCGGCGCGATGCGTGTTGCCGGTGACGTCGATCAGGAGATTGCGCAAGAGCCGGTCGATCAGCCAGGGCGGTGTCTTGCCGGCTTCGATTTCAGCGACGCGCGCCAGCTCGGCGAACGCGATCTCGATCTCGTAGACCGAGTCGTTGCGCGCCTCGTCGATGCGCGGCGCCTGGCTGGTGGAACCGACGAACATGCCGGAGAAGAGGTAGCTCAGCGCCGGATGGTTGTGCCAGTAGCCGATCATGCTGGCGAGCAGATCCGGCCGGCGCAGGAACGGCGAGTCGACCGGCGTCGCGCCGCCGAGGACGAAGTGATTGCCGCCGCCGGTGCCGGTATGGCGTCCGTCGAGCATGAACTTCTCGGTCGTCAGCCGCGTTTCGCGCGCTGCGCCGTAGAGATGCGTCGTCTGCTCGACGAGTTCGCCCCAGTTCGACGCCGGGTTGACGTTGACCTCGATCACGCCGGGATCGGGTGTGACGCGCAACAGGACGAGGCGTGGATCCTTCGGCGGCTCGTAGCCTTCGAGCGTCACCGGCAGGCGCATCGCCTTGGCCGTCGCCTCGACCGTGGCGACGAGGGCGAGATAGTCCTCGAGCGCCGACGTCGGCGGCATGAAGACGTAGAGCCGGCCGTGGCGCGCTTCGGCGCTGATCGCGGTGCGGACGACGAAGCCTGCCGATTCGTCGGTCGCCGGCGCATCGGGCGTCCGGCCCGCCTCGGCGGGCTCGCTGCCGATGTCGTGGGTGCCGCTCGGCGTCTCGTGCTCGCGCGACTTCGGCGCGGTGGGCTCGCCCGAGGCGTGCCACGCCGGCTCCTCGCTCGGCGCTGCGCCCGTGTCGTCCGGCAGCGGCGGCAGATCGACGTTGGCATCGGGCGGATAGATCCAGGGCATGTCGCCGGCGCGCGCCCACGGCAGCGAATCGAGCGGCAGACGAAAGCCGAGCGGCGAATCGCCGGCGACGAGGAAGCAATGCTCGTTACGCAAGTACCAGGGCGTCGAGCGCCAGCGCTTCGGGTGGCGCTCGTCGGCGGCGATCGGCAGCGCATAGCCGACCGGCTCGGACAGACCGTGCTCGAAGACCTTGCGCAGGCGGTCGCGCTCCGCCTTGTCGGCCAGGCGCGAATCGGTCGGCTCGACGTTGATCGGCAGCTTGCCCTCGCGCCACAGGTAGTAGCCGGTGTCCTCGTGGCCCGCGAACACGTTGCGGCGGTCGACGCCGAGGCCGAGCGCCAGGCGATGCAGGAATTCGCGCGCCTTGACGGCGGTGGCGCCGTGATCGTCGCGCTCACCGGCCGAGAGCGCGGGGTCGTGCCAGATCGGCACGCCGTCCTTGCGCCAGAACAGGTTGAGCGACCAGCGCGGCAACTGCTCGCCCGGATACCACTTGCCCTGGCCGAAGTGGACCAGGCCGCCGCTGCCGTAGTGCGCGCGCAGCCGCTCCATCAGCTCGCTGCTCAGGGCGCGCTTGGTCGGCCCCATCGCCTCGGTGTTCCACTCGCCGCCCTCGCGGTCGTCGACCGAGACGAAGGTCGGCTCGCCGCCCTGCGTCAGGCGAACGTCCATGCGGCGCAGGTCGGCGTCGACCTGCTTGCCGAGCTCGTCGATGGTGCCCCACTGCAGTTCGCTGTACGGCAGGGTCACGCGCGGCGCTTCCCAGACCCGGCGCACCGACATGTGGTGCTCGAAGGTCGTCTCGCACGGATCGAGCGTGCCGCTGATCGGCGCCGCCGACGACGGCTCGGGCGAGCAGGCGAGCGGGATGTGGCCCTCGCCGGCGTAGAGGCCCGAGGTCGGATCGAGGCCGATCCAGCCGGCGCCCGGCAGGAAGACCTCGCACCAGGCATGCAGGTCGGTGAAGTCGACCTCGGTGCCGCTCGGGCCGTCGAGCGACTTGACGTCGCTCTTCAGCTGGATCAGGTAGCCCGAGGCGAAGCGCGCCGCCAGGCCGAGGTGGCGCAACAGCTGCACCAGCAACCAGGCGCTGTCGCGGCACGAGCCGCTCGCGTTCTGCAGCGTCGTCTCCGGCGTCTGCACGCCGTGCTCCATGCGGATCAGGTAGGCGATGTCCTTCTGCAGGCCGCGATTGAGGTCGAACAGGAAGGTGCTCGTCGGCCGCTCGCTGCGGTCGAAGCGAGCGAGGTAGGAGGCGAAGAGCGGCGTCGCCGGCGCCTTGCGCAGGTAAGGCGCGAGCTCGACGAGCAGCTCGGGCTCGTAGATGAAGGGAAACTTCTCGGCGCTCGGCTCGAGGAAGAAGTCGAACGGGTTGAAGACCGCCATCTCGGCGACGAGGTCGACCTCGACGCGGAAGAACGTCGTCGGGTTCGGGAAGACGAGCCGCGCGAGGTAGTTCGCCTGCGGATCCTGCTGCCAGTTGATGAAATGCTCGGCCGGCTCGACCTTCATCGAGTAGCTGAGGATGCGCGTGCGCGAATGCGGCGCCGGGCGCAGGCGAACGACCTGCGGACCGAGATGGATCGGCCGGTCGTAGCGGTAGTGCGTGATGTGGTTGAGCGCGACGTGGATCGACATTCAGGCTTTCTGGAGGGCAACGCCGATTGTCGGACGCGAATGATTCAGGGGGCGACAGGCACGAGGAAGTCCCTGCTGATGCCGGCGCCCAGCGCGTTGACGCGCTCGAGGAATTGCGTCAGGTAGGCGTGCAGCCCGGTGGCGAGGATCTCGTCGATGCGGCCGTACTGCAGGTCGGCGTCGAGGCGGCCGGCCAGGCGCAGCGTATCGCCTGACTGCTCGTTGGCGACGCGCTTCAGGTTCGAGACGACCTCGTGCATGCAGGCGGCGAGCGAGCGCGGCATGTCCGGCCGCAGGATCAGCAGCTCGGCGACCTTCTCCGGCCGGATGACGTTGCGATAGACCTTGCGGTAGACCTCGAAGCCGGACACCGAGCGAAGCACCGCCGACCAGTGATAGAAATCGAACTCGACGTCCTTGCCACCCGCTTCCTGGCTCTGGCTCTGGCTGCCGCCTCCGGTCTGGCCCTGGCTCTGGCTCTGGCTGCCCCCGCCGCTCTGGCGTTGGCTCTGGCTCTGGCCGAGCCCGTAGCGGACGCGCGCCGCCGCGAAGCCCTCGCCAGGGCCGGCGACGTTGTTGTCGACCGAATGGAACTTCACGTCGAGCAGGCGCGCCGTGTTGTCGGCGCGCTCGAGGAAGCTGCCGATGCGCAGGAAGTGGAAGGCCTCGTCCTGCAGCATCGTGCCGACGGTGACGCCGCGCGACAGGTGCGAGCGGAACTTGACCCACTCGAACGCCTCGCCGGGGCCGGTCTGGAACGCGTCGGTCGCGACCATGCGCTGGAACTCGAGCCAGGTCTGGTTCTGCGTCTCCCAGACCTCGGTCGTCAGCGTGCCGCGCACCGCGCGTGCGTTCTCGCGCGCCGCCATCAGGCAGCTGCGGATCGACGAGCCGTTCTTCTCGTCGCTCACCATGTAGTCGATGACGCTCCTCGGCGTCACCGCGCCATGGCGCTCGGCGAAGTCGCCGGTGAGCTCGCTGATGCTGAACAGGCCGCGCCAGCCGCGCTCGGCGACGTCGTCCGACTGCGGCAGCAGCGACATCTGGTAGTTGACGTCGAGCATGCGCGCCGTGTTCTCGGCCCGCTCCATGTAGCGGGCCATCCAGAACAGGTGATCGGCGGTGCGCGACAGCATGGCGGTTCCTCGGCTCAGGCTTCCAGGATCCAGGTGTCCTTGGTGCCGCCGCCCTGCGACGAATTCACCACCAGCGAGCCCTCCTTCAGGGCGACGCGGGTGAGACCGCCCGGCACCATCTGCACCGTCTTGCCCGACAGCACGAACGGGCGCAGGTCGATGTGGCGCGGCGCGATGCCGCTCGCGACGAAGGTCGGGCAGGTCGACAGCGCCAGCGTCGGCTGGGCGATGTAGCGGTTCGGGTCGGCCTTCAACGCGCCGCGGAACGCCTCGATCTCGGCCGCCGTCGCCGCCGGGCCGACGAGCATGCCGTAGCCGCCCGCTCCATGCACTTCCTTGACGACGAGCTCGCCGAGGTGGTCGAGCACGTAGGCCAGGTCGGCGGGGTCGCGGCAGACGTAAGTGGGCACGTTGTGGAGGATCGGTCTCTCGCCGAGGTAGAACTCGATCATCTTCGGCACGAATGGATAGATCGACTTGTCGTCGGCGACGCCGGTGCCGATGGCGTTCGACAAGGTCACGTTGCCGGCGCGATAGGCGCCGAGCAGGCCCTCGCAGCCGAGCGTCGAATCAGCGCGAAAGGCGAGCGGATCGAGGAAGTCGTCGTCGACGCGGCGGTAGATGACGTCGACGCGCTTGGGGCCCTGCGTCGTCCGCATGTAGACGAAGTTGTCCTTGACGAACAGGTCCTGCCCCTCGACCAGCTCGATGCCCATCTGCTGGGCCAGGAAGGCGTGCTCGAAGTAGGCGCTGTTGTACATGCCCGGCGTCAGCACGACGACGGTCGGGTCGTTGACCGCCGCCGGCGCCACCGAGCGCAGCGTCTCGAGCAGCAGGTCGGGGTAGTGCGCGACCGGCGCGATCCGGTGGCGGCTGAACAGCTCGGGGAAGAGCCGCATCATCATCTTGCGGTTCTCGAGCATGTACGAGACGCCGCTCGGCACGCGCAGGTTGTCCTCGAGGACGTAGTAGCTGCCGCTGCCGTCGGCGTTGGCGGCACGGACGATGTCGATGCCGGCGATGTGCGAGTAGATGTTGCCGGCGACCTCGACGCCTTTCATCTCGGCGCGGTACTGGCTGTTGCCGAGCACCTGGTCGGCCGGGACGACGCCGGCCTTGAGGATCTCCTGGTCGTGGTAGACGTCGTGGATGAAGCGGTTCAGCGCAGTGACGCGCTGGCGCAGGCCGCGCTCCATCTCGCGCCATTCGTGGGCGGGGATGACGCGCGGGATCAGGTCGAACGGGATCAGCCGCTCGGTGCCGCCGTTGCTGCCGCCGTCGTCGTCCTTGGCGCCGTAGACGGCGAAGGTGATGCCGACGCGGCGGAAGATGACCTCGGCTTCCTCGCGCCGCGATCGCATGACCTGCGGCGGCTGCTCCGCCAGCCAGCGGTCGTAGCCGCTGTAGTGCTCGCGCACCGCGCCGTCGCTCCCCCGCATCTCGTCGAACCCGACTTTCATGCTGCCTCCGGGTTCGAGGGTAGCAAAGTCCGCGCCAACGACGGGCGGAGCGCCCGCTTTCAGTGCGACGCGTGCGGGATCCGACGTGCGGGCGGCATCGGGCCGGCAGGCGGTGGCCTACTGGACCGAAATGGTCTTGACGGTAGGAGTCGCGTCGAAGATCAGCTTGCTCGGCCAAGATGGCCACGCAACGCCCAGCGCAGCGTTGTTCGGGTCGCCGTTCGCCGCGAACGCGCCCACGCTTTTCATCATCGCGACCGACAGGTCGAGGCGGCCGGGTTTGTTGGCCGTGCTGTTGGCGACGTTGGAGAACAGCGACGGGCCGAAGTTGCCGAACACGAACGCCAGGTCGAAGGCATGCGCCGCGCCGTAGATGTCGTTCCACGGCGCCGGCTCCTCGTCCCAGTCGAAGCGGTAGTACCAGACCTCGGCCTGCCTGGCCTTCAGCGCGTTCAGGACGTTGTCCCTGCTGTTGCCGAAGAAGATCGAGTTCAGCAGGTCGGTCTTCGCGGTGAAGCCGGTCACCGGCGTGTTCACGGGCAGGTACTGCGCCGGGATCCAGCTGCCGATCGCCACTGTCGGCGCGGCGTCGGGGTTGTAGCTGAACTGGGTCGAGAACAGCGTCGCATCGTTGACCAGTCGGCCGCTGACGCCGCCGAGCGCCGGCGCCAGGGCAAGGAAGGTCGGGAACAGCTTGGCCTCGTCGCGCGTGTTGCCGGCAAGCACCGGCACCTTGAGGTAGTTGCCCGCGTTGATGGCGCCGACCGGATCGACCGGGACCACGACGCCCTCGGGAATCGGGCCAGAGCCGGCGAGGCCGAGCGCCGCCAGCTTGGTCAGCAGCGTCGTCAGCAAGGTGGCGGGCGTCTTGCCGCGCAGATACGCGGCGATCTGCGCCGGCGTCTGCGTGGCGACGTAGGCCTGGGCGCTCGCGGTGTCGGTCGCGAGGCCGTCGGCGATCAGCTGGTTGTTGAGTAACGCATTGCCCTGGGCGAGCGCGGTCGATGCCGGGTTCAGTGTCGGGATGCTGCCGGCGGGAAGGTTCGACGCGAGCGAGATGCCGCCGCTCAACGGCACCGCGCGGTGCATCAGCTTGGGATTGGCGTTGACCATCAGCGGCGAGGTCAGCAGCGCGTAGACGTCGATCGCGCCCGCCGACTGGCCCATGACGGTGACGTTGCCCGCGTTGCCGCCGAAAGCGGCGATGTTGCGGTTGACGAACTGGAGCGCCTTGATGTTGTCGAGCACGGCGAAGTTGCCCGAGTCGTCCTGCGCGTTGGTTCCCTGCTTCAGCTGCGGCAGATTCAGCCAGCCGAAGATCCCCAGCCGGTAGTTGGCCGTGACGACGACCGCGTTCGCGGTCCGCGCCAGCACCGCGCCGTCGTAGACCGGGTCCGCGGTGTAGCCGGAGACGTTGCTGCCGCCGTGGATGAAGACGATCACCGGCAGGTTCGCCTGCTTGTTGGCGGGACGCCAGACGTTGAGGTAGAGGCAATCCTCGCTGCCGACGGCCTGGTTGAGCGTCGTGCCGATGGTCGCGTCGTAGGTGTTGTTGGCGCCGGGTCCGTAGATCCGCCCGTACTGCACGCAGGGATTGGCGAACTGGGTCGTCGCGCGAGTCGTCGCCCATGCGTCCGGATCCACGGGGGCCATCCAGCGCAACGCGCCGACCGGCGGCTTGGCGAACGGGACGCCCTTCCAGGCGTAGGTTCCGCTGACGGCCGAATCGTCGACGCCCTGGACCCAGCCGAAAGTCGTGTTGACTTGCGTCGGCGCGTCGTCGCCGCCTCCGCATGCGCCGAGGCTGAGCCCGGCGCACGCCGAGACGAGCAGGACCGGTCCGAACCGCTGGAAGAAAGCCATCTTGTCGTCTCCATTGAAAAGGGCCGGCTTCGGCCGGTCTCGCCCCGAGGCTTGTCCTGCGGGCGCGGCTCTGAGGTATTCTAAAAATCGGCTTGCGCCGGCACAGTGGCCGAAGCGGGCCACTTTTGTGGCCTTGCAGTGCCATCCGGCATGGCGCGGCGCGCAGCACGGGTAAACCCAGGCGGAAATGAAATGATCGCGCGCACCAGTTCTTCGACATGGGTCCGCGGCGTCGTCGAGATGTTCGCGGCCGAGGGCATCGACGTGCCGGCCCTGTTTCGCGACGCCCGGCTCGACATCGCCGTCCTCCTCGATCCCGCCGGCCGGCTCTCGATCGACGACGTCAGCGCGCTGTGGGAGATGGCGGTCGCGCGCTCCGGCAAGCGAACGCTCGGGCTGTCCCGCGAGCTCGCCCTCACGTACGGCAAGCTCGGCGTGGTCGGCCACGCGATGATGGCGTGCCCGACGCTGCTCGTTGCCCTGCAACAGCTGGCGCGATCGATGGACGTGGTGAGCAATGCGGCGACCTTCGCACTGACGCCGGACGTCGACGGCCACTGGTTCGAGCTCGGCCACCTCGGCGGCGAGCGTCCGGTGCCGCGACAACGGGTCGAGTTCGGGATGCTGACGATGCTGGGCTTCTGCAGCTGGATCACCGGTCGTGAGCTGCAGGCCCGCGCGGTCGAGTTCGTGTACCCGGCGCCGGAGGATGCGAGCCCGCACCTGGAGGTCTTCGGCTGCCCGGTCCGCTTCGCCGGGACGGCGAACCGCGCCCAGTTGCGCCAGTGCGATCTCGAGCTGGCGTTGTCGGCGCGCGATCCCGGCATGGCGACGCTGCATGCGCGCCTGGTCGAAGAGGAGCTCGAGCGGCTCGACGGCATGCCGACGAGCCATCGAGTGCGCCAGCTCCTCGTCGGGCGCCTGGCGCATGCCGAGCCGCGCCGCAAGGACATCGCCGAAGCGCTGAACATCAGCGACCGCACCTTCCAGCGCCGGCTCCAGGCCGAGGGCACGTCGTTCCAGCAACTGCTGGACGAGACCCGTCGCGAGCTCGCCCAGCAGTACCTGCGCCGACCGCGTCACTCGCTGCGACACGTCGCCGACCTGCTCGGCTTCGAGGACCAGGGCAACCTGTTTCGGGCCTGCAAGCGCTGGTTCGGCGAATCGCCCGGAACGTATCGAGCCCGCTTCAGCGACATCGCCCGACGCGCCGCGCGACCCTGATCGGAGACGGGAACCGCGATCTCGGCCAGCGGCGTTCGGCCGGCTCTGTTCGAGGAGCTCAGGGCCCGGCGTGATGCCAGTAGCGGCGCGAAGTGTCGCGCTCGCAAACGCCCTCGCCCGCCCCGTCGGCGCGCCATTGCCACGCCCCGCACGCCGGGCTCGCGACGATGGCGATGCCGCGCTCTCGATAGCGGTCGAGCACCTCGCCTGCGGGATGGCCGAAGCGGTTGCGATAGCCGGCCTGGAAGACGGCGATGCGCGGCCGGACGGCATCGAGGAAAGGCGCGCTCGACGAAGTCTTGCTGCCGTGGTGCGGCGCGATGAGCA
>JBDTPG010000107.1:0-8788 GCA_039932815.1 Caldimonas sp. | reverse complement strand
GCGCAGCCCGGCCGCGTCGAAGGCGGCCTTGACGTCGATGAAGCAGCCGCCTGCGTCCAGCTTGGCGGCGATCTGGTCGCTGCCGAGCCGGCGGTACGACGCATGGGCGACCGCGGCGACCAGCGCGCCTGCGCGCGGCAGGTCGTCCCACGCGGTCAGGTCGATGCCGTACTCGGCGCGCGCCTCGTCGGGGTCGCCCTGGGGATCGTGGACGAACACCTCGACACCGTAGCTCTTCAGCTCGTCGACGATGTCGACGACCTTGCTGTTGCGCAGGTCGGCGCAGTCTTCCTTGAAGGTCAGGCCGAGGACGTTGACCTTGGCGCCACGGATCTGCTGGCCGGCGGCGATCATCTGCTTGACCGTCTGTTCGGCGACGTACTTGCCCATGCCGTCGTTGATGCGCCGGCCGGCGAGGATCACCTGCGGGTGGTAGCCGAGCGTCTCGGCCTTGTGCGTCAGGTAGTAGGGGTCGACGCCGATGCAATGGCCGCCGACCAGGCCCGGCTTGAACTTGAGGAAATTCCACTTCGTGCCGGCCGCCTCGAGCACTTCCGAGGTGTCGATGCCGACCTTGTCGAAGATAATCGCGAGCTCGTTCATGAGGGCGATGTTGAGGTCGCGCTGGGTGTTCTCGATCACCTTGCACGCTTCGGCCGCCTTGATGCTCGAGCAGCGATGCACGCCGGGAGCGACGACACGTTCGTAGAGCGCGGCGACCTTGGCCAGCGTCTCGGCGTTGTCGCCGGCGACCACCTTCACGACATTGGTGAGCATGTGCTCGCGGTCGCCCGGGTTGATCCGCTCCGGGCTGTAGCCGACGAAGAAATCGCGCTTCCAGACCCGCCCCGACGACTGCTCGAGAACGGGGATGCAGACTTCTTCGGTCGCGCCCGGATAGACCGTGGACTCGTAGACGACGACCGCCCCGTGCTTCAGGTGGGGGCCGATGGTCCTGCTCGCGCCGATGAGCGGGCCGAAGTCGGGGATGTGCGCGCTGTCGACCGGGGTAGGAACCGCGACGAGGATGTAGTCCGCCTCTTTCAGGCGCGCCGGATCGCTGGTGTATTCGGCATGGACGGCGAGGGCCATGTCGGCGTCGCTGATCTCGCGCGACGGATCGCTGCCGGCGCGGCAGCGCGCGACCTTTTCCTCGAGGATGTCGAAGCCGATCGTCCTGCCCAGCTTTCCGAATTCGATGACGAGGGGCAGGCCGACGTATCCGAGACCGATGACACCGACAACGCTCAATTCGATTCCCGGCTCGCGGGCTCCGTGGATGGATGCTGGGAACCCGAAGGACGAACTGTCGCAGTCGTTCGGGAGCAGGCCGGCAAAGCTCGCGATTCTAAGGCCCGGATGCACTCGTCCCAAGTCGGCGAGCACCCCCCCGCGCGACGATGCGAGGGCGCCGGGGCAGCCATCACAATAGCGCCGCTCGCAACGCGTTCCATGCCGTTCTTCATCGTCTCCTTCCTCGCCTCGTTGATCGTGACCCTGCTGGTCGTGCGCTCGGCGTCCCTTCATTCGTGGATGTCGGCGGACCACGACTTTTCCGGCCCGCAGAAGTTCCACACCAACGCGGTTCCCCGCATCGGCGGCGTCGGCGTCATCGTCGCGATGGCGGTGGCCGGCGTCTTCGACTACTTCAAGCAGGCCGAAGCCGCGCCCTACTTCTGGCTGTTCATGGCGTGCGCGCTGCCGGCCTTCGTCGCCGGCATCGTCGAGGACCTGACCAAGAAGGTGGCGGCGCGCTGGCGGCTGCTGGCCACCTGCGTGTCGGCAGCGCTGGCGGTGTGGCTGCTCGGCGGCGTGATCGTGCGCACCGACATCCCCGGCATCGACCAGCTGATCACCCTGACGCCGTTCGCGATCGCTCTGACGTTGCTCTGCGTGACCGGCGTCGCCAACGCGATCAACATCATCGACGGCTTCAACGGCCTGGCCTCGATGTGCGTGATGATGATGATGCTCGGCGTCGCCTACGTCGCCTTCCAGACCGGCGACGAGTTCGTCGCGAGCACGGCGCTCATCGGCGCCGGAGCGGTGCTCGGCTTCTTCGTCTGGAACTTCCCCGCCGGCCTGATCTTCCTGGGTGACGGGGGCGCCTACTTCATCGGCTTCGTGCTGGCCGAGCTGAGCGTGCTGCTGCTCGGCCGCAACGACCGGGTCTCGCCGATCTTTCCGCTCCTGCTGTGTGCCTATCCGATCTTCGAGACGGTGTTCACGATGTACCGCCGACGCGTGCTGCGCGGCGTCGCCACCGCGCAGCCCGACGGGATCCACCTCCACACGCTGATCCATCGTCGCCTGATCCGGCTCAACTTCGGCTCGGCGCCGAGCGAGCGCCGCCAGATGGCCCGCAATTCGATGACCTCGCCCTATCTCTGGCTTCTGTGCCTGTCGTCGATCGTCCCGAGCGTCCTGTGGTGGGACAGCACGCGGATCCTGGCGATCTTCCTGCTGATCTTCATCGCCTCGTACATCTTTCTCTATTGGCGCATCGTCCGCTTCCGGACGCCCCGATGGCTCGGCTCGCGCCGCTAGCCGACCTGGCGCCTCCCTCATGAGCACACTTCCCCCCGACGACAACGCCCTCATCGCCGAGCGGCGCGAGAAGCTCGCCGCGATCCGCGCCCGCGGCGTCGCGTTCCCGAACGACTTCAAGCCGAAAGACCGCGCCTCGGAGCTGACCCGCAAGCACGGCCACCTGGACAACGAGGCGCTCGAGCCGCAGGGCATCGCGGTCTCGATCGCCGGGCGGCTGATGCTCAAGCGCGTCATGGGCAAGGCGAGCTTCGCCACCGTGCAGGACGCGACCGGCCGGATCCAGCTGCGCGTCAGCGTCGACGCGATCGGCGCCGACGCCTACGCCGACTTCAAGCACTTCGACCTCGGCGACATCGTCGGCGCCGAGGGCACGCTGTTCAAGACCAAGACCGGCGAGCTGACGGTCAAGGTCGATCGATTGCGCCTGCTGACCAAGAGCCTGCGGCCTCTGCCCGACAAGTTCCACGGCATCGCCGACGCCGAGCAGAAGTACCGCCACCGCTACGAGGACCTGATCACCGACGACACGGCGCGGGCTCGCTTCGCGGCGCGCAGCAAGACGCTTTCGTCGATCCGCCGCTTCATGGTCGAGCACGGCTTCATGGAGGTCGAGACGCCGATGCTGCATCCGATCCCCGGCGGCGCCAACGCCAAGCCGTTCGTGACGCATCACAACGCCCTCGACCAGCAGATGTTCCTGCGCATCGCGCCCGAGCTCTACCTCAAGCGCCTCATCGTCGGCGGCTTCGAGCGCGTGTTCGAGATCAACCGGAGCTTTCGCAACGAAGGCATCTCGGTCCGCCACAACCCCGAATTCACGATGATGGAGTTCTACGCGGCCTACTGGAACCACCACGACCTGATGGACTTCACCGAGGAGGTCCTGCGCCACGCGGCGCGCGAGGCGGCGGGCTCGGCCAGGCTCACTTATGCGGGTCGCGAGGTCGACCTCGATGGCCGCTTCGCGCGCCTGACGGTCAAGCAGGCGCTCGTCGGTCATGCCGGCGTGAGCGATGCGGAAGCGGGCGACGCCGCCATCCTGCGTGATCGGATCCGGGCCAGCGGCGGTGCGCCGGCGCCGGCGCACTGGACGCTCGCCGAGCTGCAATTCGGCCTGTTCGAAGCGGCGGTCGAAGCCCAGCTCTGGCAGCCGACCTTCATCGTCGACTACCCGGTCGAGGTGTCGCCGCTCGCGCGTGCCTCCGACAGCGATCCGTCGGTGACGGAGCGCTTCGAGCTCTTCATCACCGGGCGCGAATACGCCAACGGCTTCTCGGAGCTGAACGACGCCGAAGACCAGGCCAGGCGCTTTCGCGCCCAGGCGGCGAACAAGGAGGCCGGCGACGAGGAGGCGATGTACTACGACGCCGACTTCATCCGCGCCCTCGAGATCGGCATGCCGCCGACCGGCGGCTGCGGCATCGGCATCGACCGCCTGGTGATGCTGCTCACCGATTCGCCGAGCATCCGCGACGTCATCCTCTTCCCTTCGCTGCGCAACGAGGCCTGACGGCGCGCAACCTCAGGGCAGGCGGTAGCTCAAGCGGCGCCCGCCCCCGACGACGGCATCGAGGCCGATCCAGTCGCCGTCGGCGGAATACCAGACGTCGACCGGCCGCGTCGCGCCGGAAACGCGCAGGCCGACGGCCGTCATCGTCCCCCCGCGCACCTGGACCCGCGTCTCGGGCAGGCGAACGACCTGAACCGCCTCGACCTGGCCGGTCTGCGCGTTCAGCAGGCGCTTCTGCGCGCGCAACGCCGGGTGCCAGTAGGCGAAGCTCATCAGGCAGCCGTCGACCGCTTCCGCGCCGGCTGCGATGTCGATCGCGACTCGATCGCCGGGCGACTGCCAGCGCACCTGGCTGGTCGTGCCGTCGTCGTCGGTCGACGCCGTGAGCTGGACGAGGCAGCCGCCGCGCCACGACTCGCTCGCCTGGTGACGGTAGCGGTAGGCGGTGATGCCGAGGAAGGAGACGTCGAAACGTGCATCGCTGCTGACCCGCGTCTGGCCGGCGAGCGTCCGGACCTGAAAGCGATGCTCACCGATCGGCTTGTCGTCGAGGAAGACGCGAAACGTCCAATCGCCCTCCTCCGCTGCCCCTGCGGCAGCCGCCGGCGCCGATGCGATCGCCGGCACCAGCGCCAGCACCATCGCGCCGAACGCGCGGTGACCGGGACGGCAAAGGGCGTGAACTCGGTTCAAGACGCGACGGACGGGGTCGCGAACCCGTCGAGCCGGATCGAAAGCGCCATCAGCGCGGGCATCAGCACGGCCCACAGGACGGCGAGGGTCACGAGCGCCGCTGTCGCATCGACGAAGTGCGCACCGCCCAGGCGAACGCCCGCCGCGAAGGAGGCCGGCCCGCAGACCGCGCCGAGGACCGCGGCAAGCGCAGGGCGGCGCTTGAGCCAGCGCAGGGTCACGTTCGGCGCCGTCGCGAGCAGCGCCCACAACGCGACGATCCAGTAGGGCGCGAGCCACGCGACCGGCTGGCCCGACGGATAGACGATGTGTCCCTGCAGCGCCACCGCGCTTTCGCTGACCAGGCCGACGACGACGACGATGGCGACGAACGTCAGCTCGACGCGCGGCCGCACGGCGCCGGCAACGTGCACGGCGACCGCCGCCAGCACGCACGCCGTGCCGAGCGCGGGCCAGCGGTACGCCGCGCCGAGGACGGCCGCGAACCAGGCGAGCTGGAACAGGACGAAGTTGGCGATCACGGTCGATCGCTTCGGCCCGGCGACGCCGGTGCGGGCCGCGGCGTCGGCGGCAAGCCTGATCGTCTCCGCAGAAGCGTTCTCCATCCCCATCGCCATCGTTGCCTGCTCGCTTTTACGCAGCGGGACGCGGTTCGGATGTCGTCGCCCCGACAGGCGGTGCCGAGGGCGGTCAGAGTCCGGGCATGAACGGCAGGTCGGTGCTGCCGACGTCGAGACCGCGTTGGGCGAGCAGCGTCGTGACCTGGCCGCGGTGATGCGCCTGATGGTTGAAGAGGTGAGCGACGAGAAGCCAGCGCGTCCGGGTCCGTGTCGCCCCGTCGACCTTGCTGGTGTAGGTGAGCGTCGCGGCAAGCCATTCGGGCGTCAGCGTCGCTGCCCATTCGACGAAACGCGCGTCGAGCGCCGTGCGCTCGGCGCGCAGCGCCGCGAAGCCGCCGAACAGGTCGGCGTCGAGCTCGGGGACGACCGCCGGTTCTCCGGTGAAGCGCGACAGGAAGGCGAGGTCGGCGTAGGCGATGTGGTTGAGCGTCGCGTAGATCGAGCCGAAGAAGGCGCCGCGATCGGCGCGCAGCTCGCTCTCGGGCAAGGTCGCGCAGAGCGCGAACAGTCGCGAGTTCATCCAGTCGTTGTAGCGCGCCATCGTCAGCGCGTAGTCGCTCGTGATCATCGGTCGCTAGCGGTTCTTGAACTCGGGCTTGCGCTTGGCCAGGAACGCGGCCATGCCCTCGTCCTTGTCCGCACTCGCGAAGAGCGAGTGGAAGAGATGGCGCTCGAAGGCGATGCCGTCGGTGAGCGGCATCTCGAACGAACGGTTGACCGCCTCCTTGGCCATGCGCACGCTCGGGCCGCTGAAGCCGCAGATCGTCTCGGCCGCCTTCAACGCGACGTCGAGCAGCTCGGCGGCGGGAACGACGCGCGAGACCAGGCCGGCGCGCTCGGCCTCGGCCGCGTCCATCATTCGCGCCGTCAGGACGAGGTCCATCGCCTTGGCCTTGCCGACGGCGCGCGGCAGCCGCTGCGTGCCACCCGCGCCCGGAATGATGCCGAGCTTGATCTCGGGCTGGCCGAACCTGGCACTGTCGGCGGCGATGACGATGTCGCACATCATCGCGACCTCGCAGCCGCCGCCGAGCGCGAAGCCGGCGACCGCCGCGATCACCGGCTTCTTCACCTGGCGCATCGTTTCCCAGTTGCGCGTGATCAGGCCGGTCGTGTAGGCCTCGACGAAGCCGTACGGTGCCATCGCCTGGATGTCGGCACCGGCGGCGAAGGCCTTGTCGCCGCCGGTGAGGACGATGCAGCCGATCGCGTCGTCGGCGTCGAACGCGAGCAGCGCCGCGCCGAGCTCGTCCATCAGCGTGTCGTTGAGCGCGTTGAGCTGCTTCGGCCGGTTCAGCGTGATCAGCCCGGTGCGGCGCGTGCCGGTGCCGCGAACTTCGGTGAGGATGCATTCGTAGGTCATCGCGTCTTTTCCTTCGCGTCGGGGGTGGCGGTGGCGGCGGCCGGCGCGGCCATCTCGGGCTTGCCGGAGATCATGAGGTCGATGAAGGTCGCGGCGTCCTGCTCGATGCGGATCCGCACCGGCAGATAGCGCAGGTCGGGTGCGATCCAGAGCTCGGCCGTCAGCTCGTTCGGCCGCCGCGTCGGCCGCGGCCTCGGCTTGAGGTGGAAGGAGGCGAGCGCACCGAACGGCGTCTGCAGGGTCTGCGCCTCGATCACCTCGTAGACGTAGCTGTCCATGGCGCGCGGCAGCGCGAGCGGAAACGCGACCGCGCCGCCGACCCGAAGCAGCTCGGGCCGGGTCGAGAACACGTAGGTCAGCTGGATGAACTGGCTCGCCGTGTCCTGCACGCCTTCGAGGCGCTCGCGCCGCTGGCCGTTGGCGAGGACGACGGCGTCGGCCTCGAAGACGACGCTCATGCGGCGCCGGTCGCGCATCACGACGTTGGTGTCCTCGTCGTAGCGCGCCGGCACGAGGCCGCTCGCGGCGATGTTGCCTTCGCTCGTCATGCGCCGCGTGATGATCGGCGCGAACGACGGGCCGATGACGAGATCCAGGTTGACCTGGTAGCGATCGTCGACGCGGATCCACTCGACCTGCGCGGTGCCGCTCACCTCGCCGCGGTAGTTGCCGGTGAGGACGTAGCTGAGGCGCGTCGATGCCGGCCACTCGAAGGGCAGTGCGCCCGGCGTGCCGCTGGCCGCCACGGCGGCCGCGACAGCCGTCGACGCCTCGCTCGCGGCCGGTGCGGAAGCGATCGGCGCCGCGGCGATGGTGTCGCGCGCCGGCTCGCTCTCTGCGGCCGATTCGGCAGGTGCCATCGCTTGCGCTGGCGCGGAGGCCTCCGCGACGACAGCCGGCGGTGCTTCGGGCACGGATGCCGCCGCCTCGACCGCGCGCGGCGCTCGCGGCGCGCGCCGTGCCGGGCGCGGCCGCGGTGCCACCGGCGCGGCGACCGGTGGCGGCGCTTCCGGCTCAATCGTCCTCACGTAGGCGACCTCGATGCGCCTGGGCATCGCCTGCGCCGCATCGAAGCTCGCCATGCGCTCCGAGAGCTCGCGTGTCGCGACGAGGTGCGCGAGCACCACCGCGATCAGGAGGCCGCACCAGGCGACGCGGCGGCGGATGCGGGACCCGTGCGGCGCGCTCGCGGCGTCATTCAGCCGGCGATCCATGCCTCGTGCAGGCGGCGTGCCCCGGCGTCCGCCTTCTCGGCCGGCTTGAGCTGCAGCGCGCCCGCCTCGGGCGACGCGAGCGAAGCGACGGCCAGCGGCATGCTCAGCACGCGCTGGTCGCGGCCGACGAGCAACGTCGTGGTGCCGTCCAGCGGCAACACGCGAGCGGCATCGTCGAGGCGGCGCAGGCGCCAGCCGGCGGCGGCGATCAGCTCGTCGCCGGGCGCCAGGCCGGCGCGCTCGCCAGCGCCATCGCGCAGCACGTGCGTCACCTTGACGCCGGTGAGCGCGCTCTCGTTGACGCGAACGCCGAGGCGCTGCGCCAGCGTCGCCGCCTGCGCGTCGCCCTCGACGCCGAAGCACCGCAGCAGCGCCGTCACGGGCAGCTCGTCGGTGCCGTGCACCCAGGCGGCGAGCTCGCGTTCGTAGGAGCGGCCGCCGACGGCCTCGAGCGCGGCGGCGATGTCCGCCTCGTCGATCGGACCGCCGCCGCTCTTTCGCCACAGCAGCCGCATCGCGTCGTCGAGCGAGCCCTTGCCTTCGCTGCGCAACGTCAGGTCGAAGCAGAGCGCGACGAGCGAGCCCTTGGCGTAGTAGCTGATCGTCGAGTTCGGCGTGTTCTCGTCGGCGCGGTAGTACTTGACCCAGGCGTCGAAGCTCGCCTCGGCGACGCTCTGCACGAGCCGCCCGGGCGCCGCCTGCACCGACGAGATCGTCGTCGCCAGCAGCTTGAGGTAGCGCGGCGCGTCGATCAGGCCGCCGCGCAGCACGAACAGGTCGTCGTAGTACGAGGTGAAGCCTTCGAAGAACCAGAGCAGCCGGGTGTAGTTCTCGCCCG
>JBDTPG010000106.1:0-8807 GCA_039932815.1 Caldimonas sp. | reverse complement strand
TGTCGCCGCTGAAGCCGGCCGCCGACGTCTGCTTCGAGCTCGGCGACGACTCGACCCGGCCGTTCCGTTCGCTCGTGGCGCCGCTCTGCCTGGCGCAGGCGCTCGTCGTCAGCACCGGCCACCACCTCGCGGCCGGCGCGACCGGCGCGCGCGCTGGCAAGTCGCCCGTTGCGCGCTCCGGCAAGGCGGCCAAGAAGAACGGCGGGCGGCGATGAGCAAGGTCCGGCGCACCAAAGCGGCCGCATCCAGCGGCGCGGCAGCCCGCGCATTCGACATCGTGTGCATGGGGCGGGCCGCGGTCGATCTCTACGGTGAGCAGATCGGCGGCCGCCTCGAGGACATGCGCTCGTTCGCGAAGTACCTCGGCGGCTCGCCGGCGAACACCGCCGTCGGCCTGGCCCGCCTGGGCCTGAAGCCGGCGATGCTGACGCGCGTCGGCGACGAGCACAACGGCCGCTTCGTTCGCGAGCGGCTCGCCGCCGAAGGCGTCGACGTCGGCCACGTCACCACCGATCCGGAGCGGCTGACCGCGCTCGTCTTTCTCGGCATTCGCGACCGCGACACCTTCCCGCTCGTCTTCTACCGCGACCGCTGCGCCGACATGGCGATCGACGTCGCCGACGTCGACCCGGCGCTGATCGCGTCGGCGCGCGCGCTGCTGCTCTCAGGCACCCATCTCTCGCAACCCGGCACGCGCGCCGCGTGCGAACAGGCCGCCGCGCTGGCACGCCGCGCCGGCGCCCGCGTCGTCCTCGACATCGACTACCGGCCGGTGCTGTGGGGACTCACCTCGCCCGGCCTCGGCGAGCAGCGCTACGTCGAGTCGGCGCGCGTGAGCGAGGAGCTGCAGCGCATCGTGCCGAGCTGCGATCTCGTCGTCGGCACCGAGGAAGAGATCCGCATCGCCGGCGGTTCGCCCGACACCCGCGTCGCGCTGCACCGCCTGCGCGCGGCCACGGCGGCGACGATCGTCATGAAGCAGGGGCCGATGGGCTGCGTCGTCTTCGCGGCCGGGATCGGCGCCGAGGGCGAGCACTGCATCGTCGGCCCCGGGTTTCCGGTCGAGGTCTTCAACGTGCTCGGCGCCGGCGACGCCTTCATGGCAGGATTCCTGCGCGGCTGGCTGCGCGGCGAGGCGCCGGCGCGCTGCGCCGCCTACGCCAACGCGTGCGGCGCCCTCGTCGTCTCGCGCCACGGCTGCGCGCCGGCGATGCCCAGCTGGATCGAGCTGCAGCACTTCCTCGCCCACGGATCGAGCCAGCGCGCCGTCCGCTTCGACGCCGACCTCGAGCACCTGCACCGGGTGACGACGCGGCTGCGCGACTGGCCCGAGCTCGCCGTCCTCGCCTTCGACCACCGGGTGCAGTTCGAGGAGCTCGTCGACGCCCGCGGCGACGGCGCCGTCGACGCGGCGGCGCATGCGCGCATCGCCCGCTTCAAGCGGCTCGTCGCCGAAGGCGGCCAGCGCGGCGCGAGCGACAGCGCCGGCTTCGGCGCCATCGTCGACGACCGCTACGGCGAAGACGTGCTGCCGCTCCTGACCGGCGGCGCGGGCTGGATCGCGCGCCCCGTGGAGCAGCCGGGATCGCGGCCTCTGGCCTTCGAAGGCGGCGCCGACATCGCGTTGGCGTTGCGCGACTGGCCGACCGAGCATGTCGCCAAGTGCCTGGTCTCGTTCCATCCCGACGACGCTGCGTCGCTGCAGGCAGAGCAGCTCGAGACGCTCCGCTCGCTGCAGGCAGCCTGCCTGGCCACCGACCGCGAGCTGCTGATCGAAGTGATCCCGCCGCGCGAGATGGCCTGCGGCGACGACACCCTCGCCCGTGCGCTCGATGCGATCTACACCGGTGGCGTCCGACCCGATTGGTGGAAGCTGCCGCCGCCGGCGAGCGATGCGGCCTGGCGCGCCATCGCCGCATCGATCGAGCGCCATGACCGGCATTGCCGCGGCGTGCTCCTGCTGGGCCTGGAGGCGAGCGAAGGGGAGCTTGCGCGCAGCTTCACAGTGGCCGCGCCGCATGCGGTCTGCCGCGGCTTCGCCGTCGGCCGCTCGATCTTCGCGCCCGCAGCAGCGGCGTGGTTCGCCGGTACGGCGAGCGACGAAGCGGTCATCGCCGACATCGCCGCACGCTACGCGCGCCTGGTCGCCCTCTGGCGCCACTCGCGCGACAGCGTCGGCGCGGCGTCCCTCGACGTCGACGCCGCTCCCCTCGCCCTCAAGGACACGGCATGACCACTCTCCCGCGAATCGGCTTCATCGGCATCGGCATGATGGGCCACGGCATGGCGAAGAACCTGCTCGCCAAGGGCTACCTGCTGACGTTCAAGGCGCACCGCAACCGCGAGCGCCTCGCCGACCTGATCGCCGCCGGCGCGAGCGAGGCCGAGACGCCGGTCGATGTCGCGCGCGCGTCCGACATCGTCTTCATCTGCGTCTCGAGCTCGCCGCAGATCGAGGACATCGTCTGGGGCGAAGGCGGCCTGGCGCAAGGCGCGCGCGATGGCCTGATCGTCGTCGACACGTCGACCGCCGAGCCGTCGTCGACGGCGCGTATCCGCGCCGATCTCGCAACGAAGGGAACGCGTTACATCGACGCCCCGCTCGCGCGCACGCCGAAGGAGGCCGAGGAAGGCCGTCTCAACACGATGGTCGGCGCCGAGCCGGCCGACTTCGAGCGCATCGAGCCGGTCTTGCGGGCGTTTTGCGAGAACGTCTTTCACGTCGGCAAGCCGGGCGACGGCCATGTGCTGAAGCTCGTCAACAACATGCTGGCCATGACGACGGCGGCGGCGATCGCCGAGGCGGCCGCGGTCGCCGCCAAGAGCGGCCTGTCGCTGAAAAAGCTGCACGAAGTGATTTCGGCCGGCGGCGTCAACTCCGGCATCTTCCAGATGATGTTCGGAAAGATGCTCGAGGGCGACCTCGGCGGCCTCAGATTCGCGATCGCCAATGCGCAGAAGGACCTGCGCTACTACACCCACCTCGCCGAATCGCTGCCGGTGCCGAGCTTCGTCGCTGAGGCGGCGCACCAGAGTTTCGTCCAGGCCGCGAACCTCGGCTTCGGCGACAAGTTCATCGCCTCGCTCTTCGAGGCCCAGGAGCGGACCGCCCAGGTCCGCATCGTCGACAACGAACGGAGACAACCATGAACGACCGCCGCAAGCTTCTCAAGACCGCCGTCCTCGGCGCGGGCCTCTACGGCGTCGCGCCTTTCTACGGCCCGTGGAAGACCAACCGCGCCTGGGCGCAGGGCGCGCAGAAGAAGCCGCTCGTCCTCGGCCTGACGATGGACGCGAGCGGCCAGTACGGCGCCTCCGGGCAGATGGAGCGGCTCGGCGCGATGATGGCGATCAAGGAGTTCAACGCCAAGGGCGGCGTCCTCGGCCGCGCGATCGAGGCGATCCACATGGACACCGAGACGACGCCGGCGACGGGCACACGCATCGCCGAGCGGATGATCACGAGAAACGAGGCGGCATTCCTCGTCGGCGCGCTCCACTCGGGCGTCGCCAATGCGATCTCGCAGGTGGCGCAGAAGTACGGTTGCGTATATCTCAACACCAACTCCAGCTCGCCGACGGAGGCCGGCAAGAACTGCCACCGCGTCAAGTTCGTCTGGGACGGCAACGGCACCAACTTCTCGCACGCGATCGTCAAGAACGCGATGAAGGTCAACGGCAAGAACTGGCTGCTGCTCACCAACGACTACGTCTGGGGCCACGAGACCTCGAAGGCGACGCGGGCGATCATCGAGGCGAACGGCGGCAAGGTCGTCGACGAGCTGCTCGTGCCCGAGAACACGCGCGACTTCGCGTCGTACCTGCTCAAGATCCAGCAGATCAAGCCCGACGTGATCGCCGCGGCGGTCGGTGGCGACGACGTCAAGGCGCTGCGCCAGCAGGTCGTCCAGTCGAAGATGAACCTGAAGCCGGCGTGGATCAACAACCAGCAGGACTGGCCGGACGTCTACGGACTCGGGCCCGACGCGATCTTCGGAGTGTTCGGAACGAACTGGTACTACCGCCTCGACCTGCCGGGCGTCAAGGAGTTCGTCGCCGCCTACCAGAAGCAGTTCCCGGGAATGACGATCCGCGTGCCGGGCAACGTCTACTACAACGGCTACATGGCGACGCGCGAGCTGCTGAAGGCGGTCGAGCGCGCCGGCACGACCAACAACCTCAAGGTGATCCAGGAGCTCGAGAACCTGAAGGTCAGCGCGAAGGACCGCATGCAACACCACGACGCCTACATGAACCCGGCGACGCACCAGATGCAGCAGACGATCTACATGGCGAGCTACAACGACAAGCCGGCCGAGAAGGACGACATCTTCAGGATCCTCGCGCAGGTGCCGCCGCAGGAAGTCGAGGACAAGGAGGCGGCCGGCCAGTGCAAGCTCGAGGCGATGACGGCGACGCCGAGCTACGAGCAGTGAGACGGGGCACGGCGATGACGACGAACGCGTGCCGAAGCGAGGCTGCGTTTCGATGAACGTGCTCGTCGACCTGCTGCCGCACGTCGTCAACGGCGTCTCGCTCGGCCTGCTGTTCGCGCTGATGGCGCTCGGCTTCATGCTGATCGTCGGCGTGATGGAGACGATCAACCTGGCGCACGGGTCGCTGTTCGCGCTCGGCATGTACTTCGCGATCTTCCTGATCACGCCCCGGCTCGGCTGGTTCCCGGAGACGCAGGCGGCGTACCTGGCGCTGCCGCTCGGAACCCGGTACGCGATCGCGCTGCTGTTCGCGCCGGTGCTGGTCGGCGTCTTCGGCATGGCGCTGGAGCTCTGCATGCGCCGCACCTACGGCAAGGACCCGCTCTACGGCCTGCTGCTCACCTTCGGCGCCGCGCTGGTCATCGAGGAGCTGATCCGCGTCGTCTGGGGCTCGGCCGAGCGGCAGCTGCCGGTACCGACGCCGCTCACCGGCGCCGTGCTCATCGGCGACCTCCTCTACGCGCGCTACCGCTTCTTCGCCGCCGGCTTCGCCTGCCTGATGATCGGCCTGCTCTGGTTCTTCCTCGAGAAGACCCCCTACGGCTCGATCGTCAAGGCCGGCGCGCACGACAGCGAGATGGTGCGCGCGCTCGGCATCAACCTGTCGCGCCTGCGCCTGTTCGTGTTCGCGCTCGGCGTCGGCCTGGCGGCGGTCGCCGGCGTCGTCATGGCGCCGATCTGGGGCGTACGCCCGCAGGTCGGCGTCGACGCGGTCGTGCCGGCGTTCCTGATCATCGTCCTCGGCGGCGTCGGCAGCCTGTGGGGCGCGGTCGCCGCCGGCCTGCTCGTCGGCCTCGCCGTCGGCCTGACCGGCGCGTATGCGTCGGAGTGGTCGCTGCTCTCGATGTACCTCCTGTTCATCGCCGTCGTCACGTTCCGATCGCGCGGCCTGTTCGGCAAGAAGAGCATCCTCGACACATGACAAAACGACAACTCGAAGGCAAGGTGGCCGTGGTGACCGGCGCCGGCGGGACGATGGGGCGGGCGGCGGTGCGCGCCCTCGTCGACGACGGCTGCCGCGTCGCCCTCGTCGACATCGCCGAAGAGACGATGCAGGCGCAGGTGCGCGACCTCGGCAACCGGGTCGTGGCCTTCGCGTGCGACATCGCCGACGCGGCCGCGGTGGCGGCGGCGCACGCGCGCGTGGTGCAGGCGCTCGGCGAGGTCGACGTCCTCGTCAACAACGCCGGCATCCTCTCCAACAACAAGCTGGCGGCGACGACGGTCGACGAATGGCGCCGCGTCCTCGGCGCCAACCTCGACGGCGCGTTCTTCTGGGCGCAGGCGGTCGTGCCGGCGATGAAGGCGAGGCGCTGGGGGCGAATCGTCACCACCAGCTCGCTGGCCGCCAAGACCGGCGGGCTCACGGCAGGCACCGCCTACGCCGTCTCGAAAGGTGCGCTCGGTGCGCTGACCTTCTCGCTCGCGCGCGAGCTCGCCGCGCACGGCGTCACCGCCAACGCGATCGCGCCGGCCTACGTGCGAACGCCGATGGTCACCGAGCAGCTGAACGAGGAGCAGCGCCAGGCGCTGCTGCGCCAGATCCCGGTCGGCCGCTTCTGCGAGCCCGAGGAGTTCGCGCACGCGGTCCGCTTCCTCGCCTCGCCGCTCTCGGGCTTCATCACCGGCGAGATCCTCGATCTCAACGGCGGCCTGCAGATGGACTGACGCCGATGGCCGACGCCTCGCCATCGACACCCGACTACGCGCGGCTCCTCGCCGTCCAGGCGAGCCTCCGCGACCGCACCGCGTTCGTCGCCGGCGGCTACGGCGGCATCGGCGCGGCGATCGCCTGGGGGCTCGCGCTCGCCGGCGCGCGCGTCGCCGTCGCCGGGCGCAGCGCGGCCATGGCGGAAGCGCTCGCCGGGTCGTTGCGCGCGGCCGGCCACGACGCGATCGGCGTCGCCATGGACGCGCATTCGACCGGGAGCATCCGCGCTGCCATCGATGCGGTCGCGCTTCGCTTCGGCGGTCTCGACCTCCTCGTCAACTGCGTCGGCATCCAGCGCGAGGAACGTCATGCGGAGGTCAGCGAAGCCGCGTTCGACGAGATCGTCCAGGTCAATCTCAAGGCCGCCATGTTCATGAGCCAGGCCGCCGCGCGCCACCAGATCGCCGGTGCCGCCGCCGGCCGCGCCGGCGCGCGCCAGGTGCACCTGCTCTCGGTGCGCGCGCAGCTCGGCATGCGCGACCGCGGCTACTCGGCCTACTGCGCGACCAAGGGCGCGCTGGTTATGCTGATCAAGCAGCACGCGGTCGAGCTGTCGGCGCACGGCATCACCGTGAACGGCGTCGCGCCGACGGTCGTGCGCGGCGACATGGGCGCGCACTGGCTCGCCGATCCGGCGACGCGCGGGCCGCTGCTCGCGCGCATTCCGCTCGGCCGCGTCGCGGAGCCGGAGGACGTCGTCGGTGCCGTGCTCTTCTTCTGCAGCCCGGCCGCGTCGTTCGTCACCGGCCAGATCCTCTACGTCGACGGCGGCGTCACCGCCACCCAATGACCGCCCGGTTGTTCGGACAACCTTCGTCAATCCCTGATTGAGGGCTGCTGCGGCATCCGATATGTTTCACGACCGGCACGAGAGAGGCCGACTTCACATCGCCAGGAGACAGTCATGAAGAGAAGTCATTTCGCATCGCTCGGCGCCGTCCTTGTCGGGCTCGCCGCCTTCGCTGCCGGGCCGGCGATGGCCCAGTCGAAGGTCGTCTGGAAAGCATCCGACGTCCACCCGCTCGGCTATCCGACCGTCGAGGCGATCGTCCGCATGGGCAAGAAGCTCGAGGCGCAGACCAACGGCCGCATCTCGATCCAGATGTACCCGTCGATGCAGCTCGGCGGCGAGAAGGAAATGATCGAGCAGGCGCAGGTCGGCGCGCTGCAGATCGCGCGCATCTCGGTCGGCGCGATGGGGCCGGTCGTCGACGACCTCAACGTCTTCAACCTGCCGTTCATCTTTCGCGACGAGGAGCACATGCGAAAGGTGATCGACGGCCCGATCGGCGCCGAGCTGCTCGACAAGATCAACACCAACCCGGCCTCGCGCATCGTCGCCCTCGGCTGGATGGACGCCGGCGTGCGCAACGTCTACGGCAAGAAGCCGGTGCCGACGCCGGCCGACCTGAAGGGCCAGAAGATCCGCATGATGGGCAACCCGATCTTCGTCGAGACCATGAACGCGATGGGCGGCAGCGGCGTCGCGATGGGCTTCAACGAGCTCTACAGCGCCCTGGAGACCGGCGTCGTCGACGGCGCCGAGAACAACCCGCCGACGCTGCTGGCGCAGAACCACTACCTCGTCAGCAAGGTCTACACCCTCACCGGCCACCTGATCATTCCCGAGATCTTTATCTTCTCGAAGCGGACCTGGGACGGCTTGACGCCCGACGACCAGGCGCTCGTCAAGAAGCTCTCGCGCGAAGCGCAGTTCGAACAGAGAAAGCTCTGGGACGAGAAGACGGTCACCGCCGAGGCCGACCTCAAGGCCAAGGGCGTCAGCTTCGTCCCCGCCGACAAGGCCGCGTACTACAAGGCGACGCAGCCGATCCGCGACAAGTACGGCGTCAAGTACGCGGCTTTGCTGAAGCGCATCGAAGAGACCAAGTAGCTGCATGAAGGCCGCCTATGCGGCCGCCATGGAGCGGCTCTACCTGGCGTGCATCGTCGTCTCGGCGCTGGCGCTGGTGGCGATCACGCTGGTCATCCCGTACGGCGTGTTCATGCGCTACGTCATGAACTCGGCGTCGAGCTGGCCGGAGCCGTTCTCGGTGCTGGCGATGGTGCTGTTCTCTTTCGTCGGCGGCGCGGCGGCCTACCGCGCCAACGTCCACATCTGCGTGCAGATGCTGACCGACGCCGTGCCGCCGGCGGCTCGCAAGGCGCTGCTGACGCTCGCCGACCTGGCGATGGTCGCGACGGCGCTGTTCATGATGATCTACGGCACGCAGCTGGTGCGTGCCACCTGGAACCAGACCATCGCCGAGTTCCCGACGTTGTCGGTCGGTCTCACCTACCTGCCGATCCCGGTCGGCGGCCTGTTTACCCTTCTCTTCATCGTCGAACGGCTCTGGCTCGGCATGCCGCCGCCGACTTCGGTGATGTACCGCGACCAGCCGCTCGCCGAGTAGCGCCCGACGCCGCCATGATCGACATCGCCATCCTGCTCGGCTCGTTCGTGGTGTTGTGCATGATCGGCATGCCGGTGGCCTACACGCTCGGCCTGGCCGCCATCCTGGCCGCGCTCTGGATCGATGTGCCGCTCGAGGCGGTGATGATCCAGGTCTCGAGCGGCGTCAACAGCTTCTCGCTGCTGG
>JBDTPG010000105.1:0-8845 GCA_039932815.1 Caldimonas sp. | reverse complement strand
TGCTGCGCGACACGGTGCAGCAGTTCGCCGCCGCCGAGATCGCGCCGCGCGCCGCGGACATCGATCGCGACAACGTCTTCCCGGCCGACCTGTGGAAGAAGCTCGGCGCGCTCGGCCTGCATGGCATGACCGTGAAGGAGGAGTACGGCGGCAGCGACCTCGGCTACCTCGCCCACATCGTCGCGATGGAGGAGGTCTCGCGCGCGTCGGCCTCGGTCGGGCTCTCGTACGGCGCGCATTCGAACCTCGCCGTCAACCAGATGCACCGCAACGGCAACCCGAAGCAGAAGGAGAAGTACCTGCCCAAGCTGGTCTCAGGCGAGCATGTCGGCGCCTTGGCGATGAGCGAGCCGAACGCCGGCTCCGACGTCGTCAGCATGAAGCTGCGCGCCCAGGCCAAGGGCGACCGCTACGTGCTGAACGGCTCGAAGATGTGGATCACCAACGGCGGCGACGCCGACACGCTGATCGTCTACGCCAAGACCGACATCAACGCGGGCCCCAGCGGTATCACCGCCTTCATCATCGAGAAGGGAACGAAGGGTCTCTCATACGGCAGCAAGCTCGACAAGCTCGGCATGCGCGGCTCGAACACGTATCCGATCTTCTTCCAGGACTGCGAGGTGCCGGCCGAGAACGTTCTCGGCACCGAGGGCGGCGGCGTCAAGGTGCTGATGAGCGGCCTCGACTACGAGCGCGCCGTGCTCTCGGGCGGGCCGCTCGGCATCATGGCCGCGTGCATGGACGCCGTCCTGCCCTTCGTGCACGAGAGGAAGCAGTTCGGCCAGTCGATCGGCGAGTTCCAGCTGATGCAGGGCAAGGTCGCCGACCTGTACACGACGTGGTCGGCGTCGCGCGCCTACGTCTACGCGGTCGGCCAGGCGTGCGACCGCGGCGACCACGCGCGCACGCTCAGGAAGGACGCCGCCGGCGCCATCCTCTACTCGGCCGAGAAGGCGACCTGGATGGCCGGCGAGGCGATCCAGGCGCTCGGCGGCGTCGGCTACACCAACGAGTACCCGGTCGGACGCCTGTGGCGTGACGCCAAGCTGTACGAGATCGGCGCCGGCACCAGCGAGATCCGGCGCATGCTGATCGGGCGCGAGCTGTACGCGGAGAGCATGTGATGGCCGACGCCGTCGCCGCCCCCACCGCGACGCGCCACTGGCGCGACCTGCCCGGACCGCGCGGCGTTCCCGTCTTCGGCAGCGCGCTGGCGATGGACAAGTCGCGCGTGCACGAGCACTTCGCCGAATGGTCGCGGCGCTACGGACCTTACGTGCGCGTCCGGATCGGGCCGCGGCGGCTCCTCCTCGTTTCCGATCACGCGGTGATCGCCCGAATGCTTCGCGATCGGCCCGACCACTATCGACGTCCCACCAACCAGGACCGGATCGTTCGCGAGATGGGGTTCGCGCAGGGCCTCTTCTTCGCCAACGACGACGCGTGGCGGCGCCAGCGCCGCATGGTCATGGCGGCGCTCGATCCGACGCACGTGAAGGCCTTCGTGCCGACGCTGCTCACCGTCGTCGAGCGCCTGCGCGTGCGCTGGGAAGGCACCTCTCGCCGCGGCGCCGTGCTCGACCTGCAGGCTGAACTGATGCGCTACACGGTCGACGTCATTGCCGGCCTCGCGTTCGGCAGCGACGTCAACACGATAGGGTCCGACGACGACGTCATCCAGCGCCACCTCAATCTCATCTTCCCGGCGATCTCGCGCCGGGTCGTCGCCTCGATGCCCTACTGGCGCTGGATCCGGTTGCCCGCCGACCGCGCTCTCGAGCGGGCGGTGCGCGAGGTCAACGCCGCCATCGCCGGCTTCATCGCCGGCGCGCGCGCACGCCTCGAGGTGGAGCCCGAGCGCCGGCAACGGCCGCGCGATCTGCTCGAAGCGATGATCGTCGCCGCCGAAGCCGAGCCGGGCGAGCCGGGCGAGTCGCGCGCCGACGACGTCGCCGGCAATGTCTTCATCATGCTCGTCGCCGGCGAGGACACGACCGCGAACACCTTGGCGTGGTTGCTCGACTTCCTGTTCCGTCATCCGGATTCGCTCGCCCGGGCGCGCGAGGAGGTCCTGCGGGTCGCGCCCGATCACCGGTCCTTCACGCTCGCGCAGATCGGCGAGCTCGAGTTCGTCGACGCGTGCATCCAGGAAACGATGCGACTGAAGCCGGTCGCGCCGCTGATCGCCGGCCAGGCCGTCGCCGAGTCCGTCGTCGGCGACGTCGCGATCGACCCCGGAACGTTCGTGGTCGGCGTCATGCGCCACGACGCGACCGATGCGACGCACTTTCCCGACCCGTTGCGCTTCGATCCAGAACGCTGGCTCGGCGGCGCAGCGGGCTCGCCCGATGCGCGCTCGCCGCACCGCGTGTCGATGCCCTTCGGCGCCGGTCCCCGGCTCTGTCCCGGGCGCTACCTCGCGCTGGTCGAGATGAAGATGCTGATCGCGATGCTGCTGGCGAATTTCGAGCTCGAATCCGTCGGCACCGCCGATGGCAGCGCGGCGCGCGAGGTGTTCGCTTTCGCGATGGGACCGGCGGGACTGAGGATGCGGCTGGCGCCTCGTGTCGCGGCGTGATCGGTCCACTCCGAGGCGGCAAAGCACGATGTCGAGCAGCCCCGAGCCAGGCGAGAGCGGGCGCGTGAGCGACATGCCGCGCGCTCGCCCGTCAAGGCTCAGGCCGTTACTGCCGGGAAGCTGATTTCAACCGCCAGCCCCCCGAGCGATTGCGACTTGGCGACGTGCACGGCGGCTCCGTGAACGGATGCGATGCGTCGCGCGATCGACCAACCCAGCCCCCGGGGGTCGCGGCCGGGGTTGCGGTGACGCAAGCGCACGCCGACGTGGCGCCCGCGAGCCGGATCAAGATGGCACGGGTCATGGCTTCTCCTTGAACGCCATGGTGCGGCCCGGGCCTTGGCGTTTTCTTACCGGAGACTTGATCGTGCTCAGACCGCCTTTGAGGCCAGCAAGGAAACTCGATGCCTCGCCTGAACAACTCCCGCAGGTCCAGCCCATGAGCCCGGCTCCATACTCGTTCGTCCGCCAATTCGCCGGCGCCGTCATCGCTGCGGCCCGCGCTCCAGAGATGCCGGTGCCGACCCACATGACCTGAGCGCTCGGGCGGTCAGCGGCCCCCGAGCCTCCAGGTCAACTCAGAGAAGCATGGACCTCGCCGACCTCACCGACGACCCGGAAGACCCGCAGCACACGCCCCAGGAGCGAGCTGCGGCGGCATCGCGGAGCACCTGGGTCAGCGTGGCCGTGAACTTGGCCCTCACTGTCACCCAGGTTGTCCTCGGCGTGCTGTCCAAGTCCCAGGGCCTGGTGGCCGACGGTATCCACTCGCTGTCAGACCTCGTCGCCGACTTCGTGGTGCTGTTCGCCAGTCACCATGCCAAGAAGGATGCAGACGAGGACCACCCCTACGGCCACCAGCGATTCGAAACCGCCGCGTCGCTGGTGTTGGGCGGGTTGTTGCTGGCGCGATCCCATCGCTGCGCTCATCGTCGGCTTCATGGTGGCAAGAACGGGGTGGGGATTCGGTTGGGATCCAGTGCACGATCTGATGGACCGTTCCGTGGACGAAGAGGAAGTCCAGGCGATTCGCAAGACCTTGATCGAGACATCGGGGGTCAGGAACGTCCACGACTTGCGGACCCGCAAGATGGCGACATGATCGTGGTCGACGCTCACATCGAGGTGGACGCCTCCATCAGCGTCGAGGCGGGGCATGACATCGCCGTCGATGCTCGGCAACGCGTGCTGCACCGCCACCGCGTCCTCAACTTGATGACGCATGTAGACCCCTGGCGGCGCCTCGACCTGGATCACCCCGAACCGACGGCGGCCGCAGGACCATGACGGCGACGGCAGCCGACAGCAGCCCAGCCCCCCGCGGCAGGGGACTCAGCCACGCCGAGGCCCGCCAGCGCCTCGTCCGCGACGGCCCCAACGAGCTGCCGGTTTCCAGGCACCGCGGCGTTCTGCGCCTGACCTGGGAGGTGGCCTCGGAACCGATGTTCCTGCTGCTGGTGGCATGCGGCGTCATCTACATGCTGCTCGGCGATCGGCAAGAGGCGCTGATGCTGCTCGGCTTCGTCTTCGTCGTGATGGGCATCAGCTTTTCCCAGCAGCGTCGCAGCGAGAAATCGCTGGAAGCGTTGCGCGATCTGTCCAGTCCGCGCGCCATGGTCGAACGCGAGGGCAGGGCTTTGCAGGTCGCCGCCCGCGAGCTCGTCGTCGGGGACACCGTGTCTCTCGCCGAGGGCGATCGGGTACCGGCGGACATCCGGCTCATCGACGCCTCGAATCTGGCAGTCGACGAATCCTTGCTGACCGGTGAGTCGGCACCGGTGAACAAGGTCTGCACGTCGGAGGCTCGGGACCTCCAACCGAAGGAGGGCGCGTCGGAGGACGGCAACACCCTCGCGCTTGCGTTCTCGGGCACGCTGGTGACCCGAGGAACGGCGCGCGGCCTTGTGGTGGCGACGGGCGAGCGCAGCGCACTCGGCCGCATCGGCAAGTCTCTTGCAGGGATTGACATCGAGACCACGCCGATCCAGCGGGAGATGCACCGGGTCGTCAAGTGGGTGGCGATCGTCGGCTTGGCGCTGGCGGCCGTTCTGGCGATGTCATACGCGTGGGTGCTCGGCGACTGGTTGCACGGATTGCTGGCCGGCCTGACCCTGGCCATGGCCATCCTGCCCGAAGAACTCCCGGTGATCCTGACGCTCTTCCTGGGACTCGGCGCTTGGCGCCTGGCGCGCGAGAAGGTTCTGGCGCGAAGCATTCCCGCCGTCGAACTTCTGGGCGCGACCACCTTGCTCTGTGTCGACAAGACGGGAACCCTGACCGTCAACCGCATGACAGTGCAGCAGATGTGGTCGGTGCGGGCGATGCGCGACACGCGGTCGTCCGATTCGACGCCCTTGCAGGAAGAACTGCATGGCCTTCTCGAGTACGCGGTGCTCGCCAGCCACCGCCGAGCCTTCGATCCCATGGAAAGGGCAATCGGCGAGGCCGGGCAGCGCCTGCTTGCCGACACGGAGCATCTCCATGCGGACTGGGCTCTGGTGGACGACTACGCGCTGTCGCCAGAAATGTTGGCCATGTCGCGCGTCTGGCAGTCTCCCGATCAGACGGAGCGGCTCATCGCCGCAAAGGGCGCGCCCGAGGCCATTGTCGATCTGTGCCACCTCGATGCGGAGGAAGCCAGCGCGGTGACGCATCGTGTGCGCGCGATGGCGGTCGAAGGACTGCGCGTCCTTGGTGTCGCCCGAGCCAGGTTTGCCGCGGACGTCCTGCCTCCGCAGCAACACGACTTCGAATTCGAATTCCTCGGATTGATCGGGCTGGAGGATCCGGTTCGCGCCGACGTCCCGCAGGCGATCGCCGAATGCCAGGCCGCCGGGATACGCGTGGTGATGATGACGGGCGACCATTCCGCCACCGCGCTCTCGATCGCGCGCAAGGCGGGCATCTCGGTCGGCTCCCCGGCCATCACCGGTACCGAGCTGTCTGCGTTGAACGACGAGACGCTCAAGGCGCGACTCGCCGACACCAACGTCTTCAGTCGCGTCCAGCCCGATCAGAAGCTGCGTCTCGTGCGCGCCTTTCGGGCGCGAGGAGACGTGGTGGCTATGACCGGGGACGGCGTCAACGACGCTCCGGCCTTGAAGGCTGCCGACATCGGCGTGGCGATGGGCGCCCGCGGCACGGAGGTGGCGCGCCAAGCGGCTGCGTTGGTGCTGTTGAGCGACGACTTCGCATCCCTGGTGACGGCTGTGCGCTACGGGCGCCGAGTGTTCGCCAACCTGCGCAAGGCCATCGTGTTCGTGGTGGCCGTACACGTGCCCATCGTGGGGCTCTCGGTTCTACCGGTCTTCTTCGGCTGGCCGATGCTGCTGATGCCGGTACACATCCTCTTCCTGCAATTGATCATCGACCCCGCATGCTCGGTCGTCTTCGAGGCCGAGCCGCTCGAAGCCGACGCCATGAAGGTGCCGCCGCGGCGACACGATCAGAAGCTGTTCGACAGGGAAGTCGTCGTGCGGGGCCTGTGGCAGGGCGCGGGCTTGCTGTCGTTGCTCCTGGCCGTGTACTCGGGGGGTCGCGCGCTCGCCGTCGCGGACGGCAGTCAAGACGATGTCGCGCGTGCGCTGACCTTCGTGGTTCTGGTGCTGTCGAACCTGGGTCTCATCCACGTCAACCGGTCGTGGGGTCGAACGGCGTATCTCGGCAGCGCGGCTTCGAACCGCCAGTTCGCCTGGATCGCGGCGGCCGCCGTCATCGTGTTGGCGGGGGTCCTGACCGTGCCGGGGATCAGCCGCTTGTTTTCCTTCGCCACACCGGCTCCTGGGCTCCTGCTGGCGGCGCTGGCCATCGCGGGGCTCGCCATGGCCTGGTTCGAAGCCGTGAAACGCCACCTCGGGTCCGGCTTGCGTCTGGAGGCGGGATGACCTCGCTGTCGACTTTGTTCGTGCTGGTCTGTCTGCTGAACGTTCTGCCCGCGTTCGCGCCGCCGACGTGGATGTTGCTGTCGTTCTTCGGTCTTCGATTCCCGGACGCCAACCCCTGGTGGGTGGCACTGGTCGCAGCATCGGCGGCGACGAGCGGGCGTGTCGTCCTGGCGTACTTCGCGCAGCGCATCTCCGGCAGCCGATGGTTTCCGGAGTCGACGCGCGCCAATCTGGGCGCGATCGCCGAAGCCATCGAGCGCCGCCGCGCGACCAGTTTCGCGGCCATCCTGCTGTTCGCTTTCAGTCCTCTTCCTTCGAACGCACTGTTCCTGGCCTACGGCATGTCGCGGGCGCCCTTGCCATTGTTGGCGGTCCCGTTCTTCGCGGGTCGCTTCGTGAGTTACGTCTTCGCTTTCACGGGCGGCGCATTGGTCGCAGACCAGTTCGACATCGAGATCAGCGGCCGAGCGTCGGCGCTGTACTTCGTCGCTTCCCAACTTGCGTCGATCGTTCTCGTGTACGTCGTCGCGCAAATCGATTGGCGCCGAAGTTGGCGTCAGCGACGGCTGCGCTGGGTGACTTGACGCCGTGCCTCGGCTCTCGTCCTCGACCGTGCCGGGCGTCAGGTAACCCGGGTCGGGCTGCCGCCGAGGCTTTCGCACGCGCGGCGCAGTCGCTGCTCCGCCGCGTCAGCGACAGCCCCGACCTCGGGCCTGCCAACCAGCGTCACCATGATCTGCGGGTCAAGGAAGCCGACGACGACGCGCTCCGGGACTTCTTCGCGCACCATCACGTTGCACGGCAGCAGCAGGCCGATGTCGGGTGCTGCCTGCAGCGCCTGGTACGCCAGTGGCGGGTTGCACGCGCCAAGGATGCGATAGGGTGGCATGTCGACGCCCAGCTTCTCCTTCATGGCGTGCTGCACGTCGATGTCACTCAGCACGCCGAAGCCTTCGACCTTCAGTGCGGCGAGAACCCTGGCGAGGGCTTGGTCGAATGTCGTGCCGGTGAGCGTGGTCGTAAATCCATACATGTGGAACCTCGATGAGTCTTGGGGTCAGCCGATCGGGAAGGCCGGCTCCCCTGACAGCTTCATGCAGGGGGAGGCCGCGAAAGCTCGTCGAACGCGGCGATGGCGCTGGCAGCGTACATCAATGAAGGGCCGCCGCCCATGTAGGTCGTGACCCCCAGCGTTTCGTCGATCTCCTGCCGGGTCACGCCCAGCTTCACCAGCGTCTGCATGTGAAAACCGATGCACGGATCGCACCTCGAGGCCACGCTGAGCGCGAGTGCGATCAACTCCTTGGTCTTGCGGTCGAGCACTCCGTCGGCCGTGGCGGCACGACCGAGATCGTTGAAGCCTTTCATGACTTCAGGCGTGCTCGACCTCAGCGCTGCAAGGCCGGTGGCGACCGACTGCGTCAGTTCACGGAAGTTGTGGGTTCGATCGGCCATGGCGTCTTCTCGGGCACATGATCTTCCGGCAGCGCGCAACCGAAGTGATGCAGATCAAGACATTGCGCCTTGCCGAGGCGAGGTCTGTTGCCAGCCGGTCATTCGGGCGGCGGTTCCTGCAGGCGCGGTCGGCGCAGGCCCAGCCCGATGACCGTGGCGACGACGACGAGCGCGCCACCGACCTGCGACCACGCGATCGCCTGGCCCAGCACCAGCCAGGCGAGGCCGAGGGCGAACACCGGCTCGACGTTCATGATCGCCGAGTTGCCGACGACGCCCAGGCGCGGCAGCACGGTGAACATGATGGTGAAGGCCGTGCCGTAGAGCAACGTCAACGCCGCGAGGCCCCACCAGCCCGCGCCCGCATTCGGCAGGTGGAAGCCGCCCTGCAGCGTCGCGGCGGCGACGGCGATGACGGCGACGATCGACATCGTGGTCAGCGTGCGCAGGCGGCCGTCGAGATCGCCGGCCTCGTGTTGCGTGAGCACGAGCGCGAGGCCGAAGGTCGCGGCGGCGGCGAGCGCGAACGCCACCCCGGCGCCGATCCTCTGCCATTGCGCGCTAGCGCCCAGGCCGGAGGCGGCGCCGAAGACGTCAAGAGCCAGCGCGAGGCCGATCAGCATCACCGGCATCGCCAGGACGACGCGTCGCTCGGGCCGATTCGCGTACAGCAGACGAGCCCAGAGCGCGGTCCAGAGCGGATAGGTGTTGAAGGCGAGGAGGGCCAGGGCGACCGGCAGCCGCGCGACCGCCGAATAGAGGCACAGGCTTTGCACGCCGACGAGCAGGCCGATGGCCGGCAGGGCGCGCCGGTGGCGCCGTGTCAGCGCCATCGGCACCCGCTGCACCACAAGCAGCGCGCCGACGACAAGCGCGGTGACCGTGCTGCGAACGCTGACCGCGGTGGCGACGTCGACGCCGTGGT
>JBDTPG010000104.1:0-8888 GCA_039932815.1 Caldimonas sp. | reverse complement strand
AGACCGGCGCGAAGAAGACCGCCAAGAAGTCGGCGAAGAAGTCCGCCAAGAAGTCCGCCAAGAAGTCAGCGAAGAAGTCTGGCAAGAAGGCGGCCAAGAAGTCTGGCGCCAAGAAGGCTGCCAAGAAGTCTGGCAAGAAGGCGGCCAAGAAGTCTGGCGCCAAGAAGGCGGCAAAGAAAGCGCCTGCCAAGAAGGCGACGGCCAAGAAGGCCGCGCCTGCGAAGAAGGCGGCTCCGTCAATGGCAGCGCCCAGCGCGATGCCTGCGGCACCGGCGAAGACGGCCCTCAGCCCTCAGGCTGCCTGGCCGTTCCCGACCGGCAGCAAGCCCTGACCGACGCGTTTGCGTCTGTCATCAGCCCGGCCTCGGCCGGGCTTTTTTATTCCGGGAGGATCTGGGTGTCGGCGAAGCCGTGCGCGGAGACGAGCGGCATCATGTCGACGTCGGGCGCCGCAGGCTGCTCGACGGCGCTCAGCGCCTCCTCGAGCTGGGCGGCGCGTCGACGCACCGCCTGAATCTCGGCCGCGCTCTGCTGCACCGACTCGAGCTCGGCCTTGAGTTGGCCGATCTGCTGCCGGGCCTGTGCCGTCTGCTGCTGCGAGAAGAGTCGCCCCTTCTCGCTTTTCTGCAGACGATGTCCGGCGGCCGCGAGCTTGCGGCCGTACCACCAGCGGCAGGCCGCCCAGGTGATGACGGAAGCGACGAGGAGCGCGACCGGTATCGCCACCGCGAGCACGCCTGCCTGACGAATGTCCATGAGGACGGACTTCGGTGCGACTTCGGTGAACTTGAGTCGGGCGCCGGTCAGGCCTCGACAAATGTGCGATCCAGCACATGATTCTGTCCGCCGCGGCTGGCGATCTTGAGGGCGCCGAGGCGGTTGCCGAGGCGCGCGCAGTCGGCCAGCGACCAGCCGCGCTCGAGGCCGAACAGCATGGCGCTGCGAAAGGCGTCGCCGCAGCCGGTCGGGTCGACGACGTCGGTCGCCGCAACCCCCGGCACCACCGTCCGCTCGCCTTGCTGCCAGAGCTCGCAGCCGTGCGCGCCGAGGGTGACGACGACGCCGCGCAGATGTGACCTGGACATCGCTTCGATCGAGCGGCCGGTCCGCTCGGCCAGCATCTGCGCTTCGTAGTCGTTGACGGCGACCCAGGTGGCGCGGTCGACGAAGGCGCGCAGCTCGTCGCCGTCGAACATCGGCAGGCCCTGGCCAGGGTCGAAGATGAACGGGATGTGCGCTTGCGCGAGTTGCTGCGAGTGGTCGAGCATCGCGCTGCGTCCGTCGGGGGCGACGATGGCGATGCGGATGTCGCCGCTTGCCGGCACCGCCGTCTCGTGCGCCCACTGCATGGCGCCGGGGTGGAACGCGGTGATCTGGTTGTTGTCGAGGTCGGTGATGATGAACGCCTGCGCGGTGTAGGCCTCGGCGACGCTGCGAACATGCTCGGTCGTCGCGCCCCAGGAGCGCAATCGCGCGAGGTAGTCGGCGCCGTCGGCACCGAGGGCGGCGACGACGATCGGCTCGCCGCCGAGCGCGGCGAGGTTGTAGGCGATGTTGCCGGCGCAGCCCCCGAATTCACGCCGCAGCGTCGGCACCAGGAACGACACGTTCAACACGTGCAGCTGGTTTGGCATGATCTGGTCGGCGAAGCGGCCGCCGAAGGTAGCGATGCTGTCGAAGGCGAGCGATCCACAAACGAGGGCAGACATTCAGTCTCCAAAAGAGGGCGCGACGACGCCGCGCACAGGGTTCAGGGGTAGAAGATCTCGACGGTGTAGCCGACGACCGAAGGCGTCCCCGCGCTCAGCATCACCTGGAGCGGTGCCTCGGCGCGCGGCGCGATGACGTCGGCGGCGCGCAAGTCGCGCGGCGCGAGGGCGCGGCGCGCGACGAGCCGCCCGTTCGCGTCGGTGAGGGTGAGGTCGATCGAGGGCAGCGCCAGCGTCAGATCGCTTCGGCTGCGCAGCGTCACCGAGAGGATGAACGCATCCTGGGCCGCGGCGCGCGTCAGCGCCGTGCTCTCGACCAGGATCTCGTCTATTCGACGTGGCGCCTCGATGCGGCATTGCGTCGCCTTGCACCAGGCGGCGACGATCGGGCGGAACGCCGGCCATTGCGCGGCGACGGTGTCGCGATAGTGGTTCATCGCCTGCGCGAGCAGGGCCAGCGCGGCGAGCACGCTGCCGACGCCGAGAACGGCGCGCACGGAAGCGCTCTCCCAGCGCGCGCGCCGGTCGGCACGGCGGATGAACTCGGGCCGCGCTGCGCTCTCGAGTGCTGCGGCGTCGCTGTCGGTCGCCGCCAGCGTGGCGAGCTCGGTATCGGGCACCGACGCGTTGTCGGGGAACAGGTCGGAGTCGAAGCGGGCATCGGAAAACTCGACGCGATCGCGGGCGCCGAGCTGACCGGCCGGCTTGGGTGCGCTTTCGGAACGCTTGCGCGGGCCGAACAAGTGCGCGTCGACCGGGTCGGCGAGCAACTCGCCAAGATCTGTCGAAGGCCCGTCGTCGTCTCCTTCGGGTCCGGCGTCGGCATCGTCGCTGCCTTCTGCGCCGCCGCCACGATGCGCGGGGGCGGCGGGCAAGGCCGACCACTCGGCGTGCGGCGCAGAAAGGTTTCCGACCAGCGGTTCCGCCGGCTCTTCCCAGTCCGCGGGCGCGTCACGACCGAGGTCGAAGAGGCCCTCCAGCGCACTGAAGACGGCGTCGCAACGGCCGCAGCGAACCCAGCCCTCGGAGACCTTGAGCTGGTCCTGGACGACTCGGAATGCCGTCCCGCAAGACGTGCAGCGCGTCGCCAGACTCATCGCCAAATCATGCCATGCGCGAAGCCGACTCGCGCCTGCCGACGAGCAGGATCCAGCCTTCTTCGCTCGCCGCCACCGCGAGGTCGAGCCACGGTGCATAGGCGGCTCGAAGCTCGTCGGCCTGGCGCGAGAGGACGCCCGCCAGAACCAGGTAGCCGTCGTCGGCGAGCAGTGTCGAGAGCACCGGTGCAAGCAGCTTGAGGGGCGCGGCGAGGATGTTGGCGACGACGAGTCCGTAGAGTCCGGTCACGTCGCCGGGGGCGCCCGCGTCGACGGCGGCGTCGTTGGCAAGCGCGTTGGCGCGCGTCGCCTCGATCGCCGCCGGGTCGATGTCGACCGCGTCGACGTGGCGTGCGCCGAACAGGCGCGCCGCGATCGCGAGCACGCCCGAGCCGCAGCCGTAGTCGAGGAAGCGCGGCCAGGCGTCGTCGCCGACGCTGCCGTGCTCGGCGATCCAGCGCAGACACATGCGCGTCGTCGGGTGCGTGCCGGTGCCGAAGGCACGGCCCGGATCGAGACGGATCACGTGGCGCGCGTGCGCCGGAACGTCGGACCAGGTCGGCACGATCCAGAAGCCGGCGCTGATCTCGCACGGGCCGAATTGCGCTTGCGTGATCCGCACCCAGTCCCGATCGCCGACCGCCGCGATCGACTCGACGCTCAATGCGTCGATCAGCGTCGCGACGAGCGCGGTGGCTGCGGCCGTCGCGCCCGCCTCGTCGGCGAAGAGGGCGCTGATCCGGGCGCGCTGCCAGGCCGAAGTCGAGTCGACGCCCGGTTCGTCGAAGACCGGCTGCTCGTCCTCGGTGCCGGCATCGGCATCCTCGATCGAGGCCGACAGCGCGTCGAGTTCGTCGCAGAGGAGGTCGCAGACCGCGTCGGCGGCCGGGGCCGGAACGAGAAGCGTGAGGGCGTGCATCGCGCCGGCGTCGAGGCTGCTAGCGCTTGTGTTGATCGAGCCAGCCTTCGAGATAGTGGATGCTCGTGCCGCCCTCGACGAACTTGGCGTCGACCATCAGTTCGCGATGCAGCGGGATGTTGGTCTGTATGCCTTCGACGACCGTCTCCGAGAGCGCCGTCCGCATGCGTGCCAGCGCCTGGTCGCGGTTGTCGCCGTGGACGATGATCTTGCCGATCATCGAGTCGTAGTTGGGCGGCACGAAATAGTTGGTGTAGGCGTGCGAGTCGACGCGAACGCCCGGCCCGCCCGGTGCGTGCCACATCGTCACCCGTCCCGGCGACGGCGTGAACTTGTACGGATCCTCGGCGTTGATACGGCACTCGATGGCGTGGCCGCGGCAGGCGATCGCGCGCTGCGCGAACGGCAGCTTTTCGCCGGCGGCGATCCGGATCTGCATCTGGACGATGTCGATGCCGGTCACCCATTCGGTCACCGGGTGCTCGACCTGGACACGCGTGTTCATCTCGATGAAGAAGAACTCGCCGTTCTCGTAGAGGAACTCGAAGGTGCCGGCGCCGCGGTAACCGATCTTCTTGCACGCGGCGACGCAGCGCTCGCCGATCCGCTCGATCACCCGGCGTGCGATGCCCGGGGCCGGCGCTTCCTCGATGATCTTCTGATGACGCCGCTGCATCGAACAATCGCGCTCGCCGAGCCAGACCGCGTTCTTGTGCGTGTCGGCGAGGATCTGGATCTCGATGTGGCGCGGGTTCTGGAGGAATTTCTCCATGTAGACGGCCGGGTTGCCGAAGGCGGCACCGGCCTCGGCGCGCGTCATCTGTACCGCGGAGACGAGGGCGGCCTCGGTGTGGACGACGCGCATGCCGCGCCCACCGCCGCCGCCAGCGGCCTTGATGATCACGGGATAGCCGATCGCGCGCGCCGCCTTGATCGCTTCCTTCGGATCGTCGGGCAGGGCGCCCTCGGAGCCCGGGACGCAGGGCACGCCCGACTTGATCATGGCCTGCTTGGCCGAGACCTTGTCGCCCATGATCCGGATCGCTTCGGGCGTCGGGCCGATGAAGGTGAAGCCGCTGCGCTCGACGCGCTCGGCAAAGTCGGCGTTCTCGGCGAGGAACCCGTAGCCCGGGTGGATCGCCTCGGCGTCGGTGACCTCGGCGGTGGCGATGATCGCCGGCATGTTGAGGTAGCTCTGCGCCGAGGGCGCCGGGCCGATGCAGACCGCCTCGTCGGCGAGCTTGACGTACTTGGCGTCGCGGTCGGCCTCGGAGTAGACGACGACCGACTTGACGCCGAGCTCGCGACAGGCGCGCTGGATGCGCAGGGCGATCTCGCCCCGGTTGGCGATCAGGATCTTCTTGAACATCGTCAGGCGCCGATGTCGGCGCGGTGCGGCGCGCGGGGAGGGTCGGCGGGGCGCCTCATTCGATGACGAAAAGGGGCTGGCCGAACTCGACCGCCTGGCCGTTCTCGCACAGGATCTCGCGGATCGTGCCGGCGGCGTCGGCCTCGATCTCGTTCATGATCTTCATCGCCTCGATGATGCAGACCGGGTCGCCGACCTTGACGACACTGCCGATCTCGATGAAGGCATCCGAACCCGGGCTCGCCGAGCGATAGAACGTACCCACCATCGGCGACTTGACGACGTTGCCGGTCGGCGGCGCCGGGATGGGTGCCTCGGCCGGCGCCCGCTCGGGGTGCGCGAGGACGCTCGACGGGGCCGAGTGCGCAACTTGGAAACCGGCGGGAACGGCCTGGGCCGAGGCCTTGACGATGCGGACCTTGCCGTCCGCTTCGGCAATCTCGAGCTCGGAAATGTTCGACTCCGAGACGAGGTCGATCAAGGTCTTCAGTTTTCGCAAGTCCATCGAGGCGTCCGGTCTGCGCTTGCCGGCTGGAGACAGCCGACCGCGAAAGCGCGGATTCTAGGTCCAAGTAGCGGCTTCTTGCGTGCAATTGCCGCGATATCGGGACTTGCCCTAGATCGTCGATTTTTTCCAGGCAGCCAACAGTTCAGCGCTGACGGCTCCCAGTCGGCGTTGCACGGCCTTGCCGGCGGAATCGAAGGCGGCGGTAAATGGCAGCCCGCCATGGACATTTCCGAGCTGGCGCGACAGATCGAGACCGATCGCCCCGGCGATCGCCACCGGCAGTTTTAGTGTCCGCTCGGCAATGAACCGGCGTACCGGGTCTGGCTGATCGACAGCGAGCGCTAACACCCGCCAACCGTCCGATGGCTGCTCACGCGCGAAGCGATCCAGCAAGGGCATCTCGACGACGCAAGGCCCGCACCAGGTGGCCCAGAAATTCAGCAGCAAGGGGCGGCCGCGCAACGCGGCCATGGGCATCGGCACCCCGTCGACGCTCTTGAAATCGATCGCCCAGACATCGACCGACACTTCGGGCGCACCGGCGTCTTCGGCCTCGTCGCGCGCGCGCCGCCATGCCGTCCCCGCACCGATGGCCGCTGCCGCCAGGCCCGCGGCGCCGAGGATGACGAGACGGCGGTTCATGGCGCCGCCTGGCGGGAGCGCAGGGCGGCCAGGTCGCCCCGGTCGCTTCGGCCGCGCGCGTCCCGGTGGAGGGCGCCGCGGAGATCGTCGTAGTCGCGCACGGTGAGGGCGAGGTGGACGCCGCCCGGAATTGTCCCGCTCGCCACGTGGAGGTTGAGGACATCGAGCACCCGACCGCGGGGCCCGTCGATGCTGCCGACGTCGTAGTCGACGCGCTGGTCGATCAGCGCGATCTCGGCCGACTTCGAGTCGTCGCAGAAGAGGTCGATGAAGACGCTGCTCAGGCGCGTCGCCGTGCCGCGCCAGACGGCGCCCGTCAGGTGCGGCCGGAACACTGCGAGCCTCTCCATCCACAGGGCAGCGATCCGGCGCAGCTCGGCGAGCTCGGCGGGCTGGGTGTCGGCATGGAACAGGTCGAGATAGGAGCGGACCTCGTCTTCGATCTCGTCGTTGCCCGGCAACTCGCCGTTGCGTGCATTGACGCCGATGTCGCGCGCGGCGCGTCGCTTGGCAGCGCCGTACTCCATCCCTTCCTCGACGATGAGTCGCGCCGCCGCCACGGCGATCGCGGCGCTGTGCGTGCCGGCCATCGGTCCATTCTAGGCAGCGGGTCGCACTCGATGCGCGAAAGGGGTGCGCCTCAGGGAACGTCGACGCGGCCCATCCGAGCGACGATCGTCGCCGCCCTGCCGACGACGTAACCCGAACCCGGCCGCTTCTCGAATCGCTTGGGCGCCGGCAGCATGACGGCGAGCTGAGCCGCAGGCTGCGGCGAAAGCGCCGCGGCGGCGACGCCGAAGTAGCGCCGTGCCGCCGCCTCGGCTCCGAACACGCCTTCGCCCCATTCGACGTCGTTGAGATAGATCTCGAGGATGCGCCGCTTGCCGAGGATCGCCTCGAGCTCGTACGAGAGCACGAGCTCCTGGCCCTTGCGCAGGAAGTTGCGTTCGCCGCTCAGGAACAGGTTCTTGGCGAGCTGCTGCGTGATCGTCGAGCCGCCGACGACCTTGGGCCCGGCTGGCGCCCGCGCGCCCGCGGCCGCCTTGGCGCCCGGCTTGGCCGCGCGCTGCTGCGCACGCTCGGCCGATTGCTCGGCGATGGCGTCGGCGCGCTCGTTCTTCTCCCATGCTTTCTCGAGCGCGTCCCACTCGACGCCGCTGTGCTCGGTGAAGCCGCTGTCCTCGGCGGCGATGACGGCGCGCTTGAGGTGGGCAGAGATCCCGCCGTAGCCGGTCCACTCCTGGTGCCAGCCGTGCGGGCGGGGATCGAGCGCCAGGCGCCAAGCTTCCGAGCGCTGGAAGGTCGTCGATTGCGGATCGACGATCGCCATCAGCGCGATGCGGGCGAGAAAGTACAGCTGCAGCGCGACGAACGAGACGACGAGGAGGAGGGCGAGCCGGCGCAGCGTCGGCGCGCGCGGCGACTTCATGGCTGCGCGAGGCGAGCGCGCAGGTCGCGCAACACCGGCGCCGTGTCGGGTTCGACGCCGCGCCAAAGCAGGAACGCCTCGGCGGCTTGCTCGACGAGCATGCCCAGACCGTCGCGCCCGCTCGCGCCGTGCCCTGCCGCCCAGGCGACGAAGGCCGACGCGGCGGGGCCGTACATCATGTCGAGGGCCAGCCCGCCGCGGCGCAGGACGTTCGCGGCGACCGGCGGTGGCGCGCCGGCGACGCTCGTCGCCGCCGCGTTGACGACGACGTCGAAGCCGACACCGCAGGCGTCGAGCGGCGCGGCCGTGGCACGCGCGGTCGTGGCGGCCTCGAGCGCCCGCACGTGCCGATCGACCAGCGCGCGCGCCTTGTCGACGCTTCGGTTGGCGACGACGACCTCGCTCGCCCCGCTCGCCATCAGTGGCCCGAGCGCGCCCGCCGCGCCGCCGCCGGCGCCGATCAGCAGGACGCGCGCTCCGCGCAGGTCGACGCCGGCATTGCGCTCGATGTCGCGCACCAGGCCCGCGCCGTCGGTGTTGTCGCCGAGCCAGCCGTCGACGTCGAAGCGAAGCGTGTTGCACGCCGCGGCAACGCGCGCGCGCGGCGTCGTCCTGGCCACCAGCTCGAACGCCTCGAACTTGAACGGCATCGTCACGTTGCAGCCGCTCGCGCCATCGGCCGCGAACGCGCGCACGACAACGGCGAAGCCGTCGAGGGGGCAGAGCAGCCTGTCGTAGCGGATCGTCTCGCCGGTCTGTGCGGCGAACGCGGCGTGGATGAACGGCGACTGGCTGTGCGCGACCGGATGGCCGACGACCGCATAGCGATTCGCGGCCGCGCTCACCGGCCGCTCAGCGTCGTTTCAAGGCCTTCCTCGCGCGTGAAGCGAAAGCGCGAGGGGATCGCCAGCTGGTCGGCCTGCTTCCTCATCGCCGAGGTGAAGCGGCCGTAGGGCGCGGCGGCGTGGACGATCGCGACGGCCCGGCGGTCGAGCACCTTGTTGCCCGATCCGCGCACGATCTCGGTGTCGAGCACGCGCCCTTCCGCGTCGACGCTGATGACCATCGTCAACTCGCCGTAGAGCTTCTTGCCCTGGTTCTCCGGAAAGTTGCGCGTGCCGCGGTCCTCGATCTTCCGGCGCAGCTGGTCGTAGTAGAGGGCGTAGACCTCTTCGCGCGTCGCCGGGCTGATGTAGCGCTTCTTCGGCCGCGCGT
>JBDTPG010000103.1:0-8919 GCA_039932815.1 Caldimonas sp. | reverse complement strand
ACGAGACCGGTCTCCAGGCCGCTGCCGAGGAGATCGATGCGCTGCTCGACTGGCTCGAAGCGAACCGCTTCCTCTCGGACGCGCGCTTCGCCGAGTCGCGCGTCAACGCTCGCCAGGCGCGCTTCGGCCTGCAGCGAATCCGTGGCGAGCTTCAGCAGCACGCCGTCGAGCTTCCGCGCGAGCTGGAGGCGGCGCTCGCCGCATCGGAGATCGACCGCGCCGCGGCGGTGCGCGCGCGCCGCTTCGCTGCATCACCGGCCAATGCCGGCGAACGGGCGGCGCAATCGCGCTTCCTCCTGGGCCGGGGCTTTTCGTCCGACGTCGTGCAACGGCTGATGCGCCGCCTGGCGCGCGCCGACACGGCGGCCAGCGACGGCGCTGCCGGCGCGGACTGAACCTCGGTCGGCCGCGTCCCGGCTGACGCGGGCCGAGAGTGCCCGCCGCGAGCCGGCTGGCCTGGGGTCGCGTGCTACATTTCCCGGCGATTTCCCGGGCGTGCGGCCGCGCGCGCACCTCCCTCCCCGCCACCGCAGCGCCGACGCCTCGATGAAGATCCACGAATACCAGGGCAAGGAGATCCTTGCCCGTTTCGGCATCCCCGTGCCGCGCGGCTACCCCGCCTTCAGCGTCCGCGAAGCCACCGAGGCGGCGCAAAAGCTCGGCGGCTCGGTCTGGGTCGTCAAGGCGCAGATCCACGCCGGCGGCCGCGGCAAGGGCGGCGGCGTGAAGCTGGCCCGATCGGAGGCCGAGGTCGCCACGCTCGCCGGCCAGATCCTCGGCATGCAGCTCGTCACCCACCAGACGGGCCCGCTGGGACAGAAGGTGCGCCGCCTGCTGATCGAGGAAGGCGCCGACATCAAGAAGGAGTACTACGTCGCCGTGCTGACCGATCGCGCCACCCAGAAGGTGGCGATGATGGGCTCGAGCGAAGGCGGCATGGACATCGAGAAGGTCGCGCACGACACGCCCGAGAAGATCGTCCGCGTCTTCATCGACCCGATCGACGGCATGAGCGACGCCGCCGCCGGCGAGCTCACCGCCGGCATCGGCATCCCGAAGGAGGCCCAGGCGCAGGCGATCGACGTCCTGAAGAAGCTCTACGCCTGCTACATGGAGACCGACGCTTCGCTGGCCGAGATCAACCCGCTGATCCTCGAGGGCGGCAAGAACGGCGGGCCGATGGGCATCAAGGCGCTCGACGCGAAGTTCAATTTCGATTCGAACGCGATCTATCGCCATCCCGAGATCGCCGCGTACCGCGACCTCGACGAGGAGGATCCGGCCGAGATCGAGGCGAGCAAGTACGACCTCGCCTACATCCAGCTCGACGGCAACATCGGCTGCCTCGTCAACGGCGCCGGCCTGGCGATGGCGACGATGGACACGATCAAGCTGTTCGGCGGGTCGCCGGCCAACTTCCTCGACGTCGGCGGTGGCGCCTCGGCCGAGAAGGTCACCGAGGCGTTCAAGATCATGCTCGGCAACCCGAAGGTGAAGGCGATCCTCGTCAACATCTTCGGCGGCATCATGCGCTGCGACACCATCGCCGAGGGCGTGATCGCGGCATGCAAGGCGACCCACCTGACCGTGCCTTTGGTGGTGCGGATGAAGGGAACGAACGAGGAGCTCGGCAAGAAGCTGCTCGCCGATTCGGGCCTGCCGATCATCAGCGCCGACTCGATGGCCGAGGCCGCGCAGAAGGTCATGGAGGCCCTGAAGTGAGCATCCTGATCGACAAGAACACGCGTGTCATCACGCAGGGCATCACCGGCAAGACCGGGCAGTTCCACACCCGCATGTGCCGCGACTACGCCAACGGGCGCGATTGCTTCGTGGCCGGCGTCAACCCGAAGAAGGCAGGCGAGGATTTCGAGGGCATCCCGATCTTCGCGACCGTCAAGGAAGCGGCCAGGCAGACCGGCGCGACGGTCAGCGTTATCTATGTGCCGCCGGCGGGCGCGGCGGCGGCGATCTGGGAGGCGGTCGAGGCCGAGCTCGACCTCGCGATCTGCATCACCGAAGGGATCCCGGTTCGCGACATGCTCGAGGTGAGGAGCCGCATGCGCAAGCGCGAGGCGGCGGGCGCCAAGAAGACGCTCCTGCTCGGGCCGAACTGCCCGGGCCTGATCACGCCGGACGAGATCAAGATCGGCATCATGCCGGGCCACATCCACCGCAAGGGCCGCATCGGCGTCGTCAGCCGCTCGGGCACGCTCACCTACGAAGCGGTCGCGCAGCTCACCGACATCGGCCTCGGCCAGTCGAGCGCGGTCGGCATCGGCGGCGACCCGATCAACGGCCTGAAGCACATCGACGTGATGAAGCTCTTCAACGACGATCCGGGCACCGACGCCGTCGTCATGATCGGCGAGATCGGCGGCTCCGACGAGGCCGATGCGGCGCGCTGGTGCAAGGCCAACATGACCAAGCCGATCGTCGGCTTCATCGCCGGCGTCACCGCGCCGCCCGGCAAGCGCATGGGCCATGCGGGCGCCTTGATCTCGGGCGGCGCCGACACCGCGGACGCCAAGCTGGCGGTGATGGAAGAGTGCGGTTTCACGGTGACGCGCAACCCGTCGGAGATGGGCCGCCTCATGAAGGCGCTGGTCTGAGCGGCGCGGCGCTGGGCTGAGACTCGCTTCGGTCGATCCGACACCATGGAAGCACTGACATCGGGCGCGGTCTGGGGCGCCTTGGGCGCCATCGTCGTCGCCAACATCCTGCTCTCGGGCGACAACGCGGTCGTGATCGCGATGGCGGCCCGGTCGCTGCCGGTTCATCAGCAGCGCAAGGCGATCTTCTACGGCAGCGCCGCCGCGATCGTGATGCGGATCCTGCTCACGATCGGCGCCGTCCAGATGCTCCAGGTGCCCTACCTGAAGATCGTCGGCGGCCTCGCCCTGCTGTGGATCGGCGCCCAGCTCCTGGTCGACTCGGAGGACGAGGGCGAGGTCAAGGAGCCCGGAACGCTGGCCGCGGCAATCCGCACCATCCTCATCGCCGACCTCGTGATGAGCATCGACAACGTCATCGCCGTCGCCGCAGCGGCGAGCCGCGCGCCCGAGGCCTATCGCCTGACGCTCCTGATCATCGGCCTGGCGACGTCGATCCCGCTCATCATCATCGGCAGCACGCTGCTGATGAAGATCATGGAGCGGTTCCCGATCATCATCACTCTCGGCGCGGCGCTCCTCGGCTGGCTCGCGGGCGAGATGTTCGTCAGCGATCCGGCGATCGCCGACTGGTTCAAGTCCCATCTTCCCCATGCCGACCTGATCTTCGGCATCGGCTGCGCGATCGGGGTCGTCGTGATCGGCAAGTGGCTGCATCACCGCGGCAGGCTCGCCGGGGCCGATGGGACCATGCACAATTCCGCCTCGAATTGAACGATCGCCCGCCGCCGCCCGTGCCAATGATGACGCTCGAGTTCCATTGCGCTTCGGACACCGGTCGGGCGCGCAACAACAACGAGGATTCGGCCGTCATCGACGAGGCCACCTCGCTGGTCGTCCTCGCCGACGGCATGGGCGGCTACAACGCCGGCGAAGTCGCCAGCGGCATGTGCACCTCGTTCATCAAGACCGAGCTCGGCCGCTGGCTCGCGGAGGCGTCGGAGTCGGCGACCGACACCGACGTTCGTCGCGCCATGGACATCTGCGTCGACAACGCGAACCGGGCGATCTTCAACGCCGCCAACTCCAATCCGCAGTACGCCGGGATGGGGACGACGCTGGTGGTCGGCGTGTTCCGCGAGAACCGGCTCCTGCTGGGCCACGTCGGCGATTCGCGCTGCTACCGGCAACGCTCCGGCCGCCTGGTCCAGATCACGCACGACCATTCGCTGCTGCAGGAGCAGATCGATTCCGGCCTCATCACCGCCGAGCAGGCGGCGTTCTCGTCGAACAAGAACCTGGTGACGCGCGCGGTCGGCGTCGAGGACACCGTTCTTCTCGAGACGCACCTGCACGACGTGATGCCGGGCGACGTCTACCTGCTGTGCTCGGACGGCCTCTCCGACATGATCGACGACGAGACGATCAGCCAGCTGTTGCAGAGTTGCGAATTACTGCCGGAAGCGGCCAATGCGCTGGTCGACGCGGCCAACGAGGCAGGCGGAAAGGATAATATCTCCGTCGTACTCGTGAGGGTGAGGGGCCCTGCGGGTGCCGCGCGATCGTGGTGGCCTTTTCGCCGCTGACGCCGCGCCGGGGGCTGCCGGCCCCTCGCTTCAGCCGGGCGCCGCGAATACAAGATAAGAGACTCGAGGTCTGAAGCATGGGCAAACTGGTCGTATCGCTCGATGGTGTCGTGATCAAGGAAGTCCAGATCACGAAAGACAAGACCACGCTCGGCCGCCGCCCGTACAACGACATCGTGATCGACAACCTCGCCGTCAGCGGCGAGCACGCCGTTCTGCAGATGGTCGGCACCGACGTCTTCATCGAAGACCTCAACAGCACCAACGGCACCTACATCAACGGCAAGGCGGTCAAGAAGCAGCTGCTCGCCCACAACGACACCGTCGAGGTCGGCAAGTACAAGATCAAGTTCATGGTCGACGACGGCACCGACTACGAGAAGACGATGATCATGAAGCCGGGCGCGATGGCCCCCGGCGCCGGCTACGCCGCCAGTGGCCGGGCCTCGGGTTTCGGGGCCCTCGCCGGTGCGGGTGCCAGCATCGGGCCGGCGACGATCCGGGTCATGAACGGTGCCGCCGCGGGCCGCGAAGTCATGCTCACCAAGGTCGTGACGACGGTCGGCAAGCCGGGCGTCCAGGTCGCTTCCATCACCAAGCGGCCGACCGGCTACGTCCTCGCGCACGTCGAGGGCTCGTTGCGGCCGACCGTCAACAGCACGCCGCTCGTCGGCGAGACGGTCAGCCTCAAGAACGGCGACGTCATCGAGCTGGCCGGCACGCAGATGCAGTTTGTTCAGGCCGCCTGAGGGCCGCTATCGAACTCCAGGTCGCCCGCTACTGGATCAACGTCATTCCGGCCGTTTTCGCGGCACCGGCATCGAACGTCATCGTGGCAGTGCAGCCCGCGTGTTGGGCAACGCGCTCGATGAGGCAGTCGGCGAAATCCGCCGTACCGGCATTGAACATGCGCAGCGCCTTCATCACTTGATCGGCCCGTTCCACGACAAGCTCCTTGCTGCGCAGCAGCCCGTCCAGGGCCGACGCCACCTGTGGGCGGCTAAGCGCATAGCTCGACGACAGAACCCACACGAACTCGATCACGACGACTTGCGGCACGAAGGCCGCGGATTCGCCCGACAGCGACTCCATCAGGAGGGTGGCCTTTGGCGATTGGCGCGCATCGTCCTGCATCACGTAGCGCACAAGGACGTTGGTGTCCAGGCCGATCATCCCGCAGCTGCCCCTCTTTTCGCGATGGCTCGGTTCATTTCCGCGATGGTGACGCTCCGCTTCGGTTTGCCGAACATGCCCCGAAGCTCGCGGATCGATCGCGTCGCTGCGATCATCTCGAAGCGGCCTGGCTCGATCTCGACGAACTCGACCCGGTCACCTGCATCGACGTTGAGAGTCCGACGAACATCGACGGGGATCGTCACCTGCCCCTTGGTCGTGACGGTAGCGGTTGACATTGCGGACTCCTCCTTTTCCTTACCAAATTGTAAGGTAGAAGCCTGGGGACGGGACGCTCACCTCTTCGCCGTGATTCTTTTCACGCGCCCGCGCTGTTCGAGGGTTCTCGCCCACTGGGGCCGGTCAAACGCGGCATCACCCCCTTGTGTCGGAGTGCCGGCCGCCTAATATCCGGTTCGATTCACCTCCAGGATTCCGTTGCAACAGGCGCGGCGTCCGTTATCTCCGCGCCCATGATCGTCCAGGTACTCGGTTGCTCCGGCTCCATCGCCGCAGGTTGCAGGACCACTTCCTTCCTCCTCGACGACGACGTCCTGGTCGATGCCGGCACCGGCGTCGGCGACATGCCGCTCGATGCGCTCGCCCGGATCGAGCACATCCTGATCAGCCATTCGCACCTCGATCACATCCTCTCGATCGGCCTGCTCGCCGACAGCGTCATGCGCGAGCGCGCGCAGCGCGCGCCGATCCAGGTCCACGCGTTGCCAGAAACGCTGGCCGCGCTGCGCACCCACATCTTCAACGGCGTCATCTGGCCCGACTTCACGCGCCTGCCGAGCGCCGAGCATCCGATGCTCTCGCTCGTGCCGTTCGCGGTCGGCGAGGTCCTCGATCTGAACGGCAAGCGCGTCGAAGTCCTCGATGCCTCGCATACTGTGCCGGCGGTGGGCTTCGCCGTCGACGGTGGCAGCGCCGGCTGGTGGGTCTACACGGGCGACACGGGGCCCAACCCCGCCCTGTGGGAGCGCCTCGCGCGCATGAAGGTCGCGCACCTGGTCATCGAGACGGCGTTCAGGGACGACGAGCGGCAACTCGCGCGCATCAGCCGCCACTTGTGCCCCGCCGCTCTCGGCCATGAGTTGCAGCACCTGGGCGGGAGCGTCGACGTGCACATCACCCACATCAAGCCGGGCGAGCGCGCCACGGTGATGGCCGAGATCGCCAAGCTGGGCTCGCTTCACAGGATCCGTGCCCTCGAGATCGGCGACGTGATGCGCCTGGTCGACGAACCCAAGAGGGCCTACGCCTGACGCCCGGCCGAGACCCCAATCGTGACGGAATGCGTCAGCCCGGACCCGATCCGAACCGGCGCTCCCAGGATTGGTGACCGTTTGTGTCAGCTGGCGGGATGGAGTTCACGATTTTCGGTCAACTCGGCGTGGCATGAGCCCTGCAATGAACAAGGGGTCTTTCCACCCCTACTTTCAAACGGGAGTTCTCATGAAGCGTTCCATCCAGAAGGGTTTCACCCTCATCGAGTTGATGATCGTGGTTGCGATCATCGGCATCTTGGCGGCCGTCGCGCTGCCGGCGTATCAGGACTACACGGTCCGTGCCAAGGTTTCGGAAATCGTTCTCGCGGCGTCTTCGTGCCGTACGACGATCTCTGAAACCATCAGCAACTCGAACGTCACGAACCTCGGCGCGACCTTGACCGGTATTTGCCCGATTGCGGTGACGAAATTCGTGACCGCAGGCAACTCGGACGTCAACGGCAAGGTCACGATTACCGGGAACGGCGCTAACCTCACGCAGATTGCCGGCTTCAACGTGCTCAGCCTGACTCCGATGATCGCCCTGCTCCCAGTCGCCGCTGCTACTGACGGCGGCAAGACGGTCGAGGGTTGGCGCTGTGGCCTTGCGGCGGATGGCACCACGATCCTGCCGAAATACCTGCCGTCTTCGTGTCGCGGCATCTATCCGTAAGTTGCCAGGCAACTTTGGATAGCTGACCTTCCGCGAGGAAGCAAGCCAGGCAAGGGCCGCGTCACTCTGACGCGGCCCTCGCTTCGTTATGACTCCGTGCGGTCGTTTCTTCTCTGGAGCGTTCCGTTCAAACGGGCTTCACCCTCATCGAACCGCTCAACCTGCCACCGCTACAACGGCCATCAATGTGCTGGCGCTGCGGCCGATGATCGCCGGCGCCGTCCTGGATCCCGCTGCCCACGGCGGCCGAACCGTCGAAGGGTGGCGTTGCAGCCTTCTGGCGACGGTACCCCGATCGTGCGGAGATACTTGCCGTCTTCGTGCCGGGGTCTGTACTCGTGACGGCGCGGGACGACGCGCAACGGGTGCCATGTGTCCGCGTCGCTAGAGCCGTCACCGAACCGGCGGCGGGCCTTTTTCATCATCAACCGCCTTTTGCCAGATCGATGAACCCCGCTGCACCGCGCTCGCGACGAATCGCCGCCGCTCTCCACCTCCTCGCCAGTCTTTGCGTCGCCAGCATCGCCGCGCTGATCGTCTTCGGGGTGTGGTATCCGCCGCCGTATTCGACCATTGCCGGCGGACTGAGCCTCTTCATCCTGCTGATGTCGGTCGATGTCGTGCTCGGCCCCGCCCTAACTGCGGTCGCCGCAAATCCCGCCAAGCCCGTGAAGCAACTTCGACGCGACCTCGCCATCATCGTCGCGCTGCAGGTCGGCGGCCTCGCCTACGGCCTCTATTCGATCTCGCTGGCTCGCCCGGCCTACCTCGTGTTTGAGGTCGACCGCATGCGCGTCGTCACCGCCGCCGACATCGACGAGACAACGCTCCCGGAAGCGCTGCCTGAATTCCGCTCGCTGCCGTGGACCGGTCCGAAGCTCATCGCCGCGGTGCGCCCGACGAATCCCGACGAAGTGCTGCGCTCGATCGACCTCGCGCTAGGCGGCCTCGACATCTCGATGCGGCCGAGCCGATGGCGCGAATACGCCAGCCAAAAGGACGCCGTGCTGCGCGTCGCCCGACCGGTCACCGACCTGCAGAAGCAGTACCCGGCGGCCGCGCCGGAGCTGGCGAGCATCGCAGCGAAGGCGGGCAAACCGGTGTCCGCGCTCCGCTTCCTGCCCGTCCTCGCCAGTCACTCGAGCACGGTGGTGGTCATCGATCCGGTGGATGCGAGCGTGCTCGGCTTCCTCCCACTCGAGGGCTTTTTCTGACAGCGTGGCACGCGGCATCGCTTCCGGCACATCGCCGCCGATGCGATCGACCTCCGCCGCGCCGATCGTCAAGGTGACCTAAGCGCGCCTTCCGACGCTGCAAGTGCGCGTGCGACCGCGACGCTGCCTTGCCGCGACAGGTGATTGGCGTCACGCAGCAGGTGCCATTCGCACCACCTCCCGCTGCACAGTACAGGCATCGGATCGAACACCCGCACGTTCGCACGCCGCTTCGCCATCGCCTCGACCGCGCGCTGGAAGGGCGCCTGTCGTTGACGTTGCAGGTCGACAGCCAGGCCGCGTCTCGGCGTGTCGAGGACGATCGTGACGGACACCTGACCGAGCGCGTCGATCTGCCGCTCGAGCGCGGCGACGTAGCTGTCGAGC
>JBDTPG010000102.1:0-9048 GCA_039932815.1 Caldimonas sp. | reverse complement strand
ACCGGCGGCAACGGCGTCACGGTCGGGCCGATCCTGCTCGGCGCGGCCCGCCCGGTGCACGTGATGACGCCGTCGGCGACCGTGCGGCGAATCGTCAACATGACGGCCCTCGCCGTCGCCGACGCGGCGCAAGCCGCTGGCGGCGCCCCGGCGCGTGCGCCCGCGATGGAGCAGAACGCGGTGCTGGGCGCGGCGAACGGAGCTTGAACGCTGCGCGCTACTGCGGCTCGATGGCGAGGCACTTGGCACAGCGGCGAAGAGCCGGCCGGCAATTCACGAGTCGACGCTCGAGCTCGGCGACGAGCGCCCTCGCCTCGTCCGCTTCCGGAATCGGCCGGCCACTGTCGCGCCATTCGACCGCCGACTTGAAGCCTTCGAGCTGCGCCTGGCGCCGAAACCATACCCCCTCGGGGTTGTGCCGCGTCACCCCGTCGAACACCGTCGCGAGCGTCTGCGCCTGCTCGATGCCTGCGGTCAGCATGACCTGGTTGACGACCAGCTTGTGCATCGCCAGGTGCGAGCGCGGCACGCCGGCGATGCGGCGCGCGAGGCGGTCGGTGGCCGCGTCGAGCTCGCTCGCCGGAACGGCGATGTTGGCCAGCCCCCACTCGGCTGCCTGCGCGCCGGTGATGAGGTCGCCGGTGAACATCATCTGCTTGGCGCGGGCGGCGCCGAGGCGAAAGGTCCACATCGCCGTCGTCGGGCAGCCCCAGACGCGCGTCGGCATGTAGCCGATCTGAGGATGTCGTGCATGTTCGGCGTGTCACCGCGGCCGTTGACGACCTCGCCCTCTCGAATCCAGCTGGTTCGTCCTGCGATCGACGGACCGCGGACCTTCGCTGATTGCATCCGAGTTCCTGGCTCATCTCGGTGACTGCGCGAAGCAGATGGTCGCCGCGGTCTCGGCTTCCGTGCCCAGCTGACCCCGACGCCGGCACGAACTCAACCCGCGCGGTCGAGCCGCTCGATGCGCTGCGACATCGGCGGATGGCTGGAGAACAGGGCCAGCATCCCGCTCGGGCGGGCTGTGATGCCCATGGACCGCATGGCCTTGGGCATCTCGCCCGGGTCCAACCCGCCCAGGCGGGCCAGCGCGTCGATCATCGGCTGTTTGCGCCCCATGAGCCGTGCGGCGCCTGCGTCGGCGCGGAACTCGCGCTGCCGCGAAAACCAGGCCACGATCAGCGCCGCGACCACGCCCAGCAGGATGTCCAGCACGATTGTCGTGACGTAGTAGCCGACGCCCGGGCCTTCGTTCTGGTTGCGCAAGACGACCTTGTCCACGAAGTAGCCGATCACCCGCGAAAGGAAGACCACGAAGGTGTTCATCACGCCCTGCAGCAACGCCATGGTGACCATGTCGCCATTGGCCACGTGCGCCACCTCGTGGCCGATGACGGCCTCGACCTCGTCGCGCGTCATCGACTGCAGCAGGCCCGTGGACACGGCCACCAGGGCCGAGTTCTTGAACGCGCCGGTGGCGAAGGCGTTGGGCGGTCCTTCGTAGATGCCGACCTCCGGGGTCTTCACGCCCGCCTGCTGCGCAAGGCGCTCGACGGTGCTCACCAGCCAGGCATGGGTCAGATCGGGAGAGCTGTTGATCACCTGCAGCCTGGTGGTCCACTTGGCCATGGGCTTGCTGATGAACAGCGAGATGAAGGCGCCGCCGAAGCCCATCACCAGCGCAAAGCCCAGCAACCCGGTCACGCTCAAGCCGTTGGCGCTGAGAAACTGATTGAGGCCAAGCAGGTTCACCGCCAAACCGAGGACGAGCATGACGCCCAGGTTGGTCAACAAGAACAAGGCAACGCGTTTCATCGGCGATCCTCCATCGTCGTCGCAACTCGGGGTGAGCGCGTAGTTGTCGTCAGACGAACGGCGTTTGCGCACGGCACGGGCCGAGCACCGCCGCGAGCACGATCCCATGGCGCGTTCCCGACAGGCTGCCCAGCGGTGAGCGTCGAGCAGGCCGTGTGGTGGCAGGCGCCACGAGCGCGGTAGTTCCGATCGAACCATTGCGCGGTGTCTCGAACCCCGATGCCGGCGCTGCCGACGGCACCGGCGCCAGGGCGGCTTCCGCCGCCTCCCTCGGCTCGGGCCTGGCGGAGTCGGCCCGCCCGTTCTCCTGGCGTTCCTTGACCCACGGCAGGATGACGTTGAAGACAACCGCCAGACCCACCGCCACGACCACCAGGAGGGTTTCCAGGTTCATTGCTCGCCTCCGTTCCTAGGCCGCACGCCGCGGTGCCCGCGGCGCGTCGTCGGTGACCGCGATGGCGTCGCGCATCGCGGTGTCGGCCTGCACGTTCTTCATGCGGTAGTAGTCCATCACGCCGAGGGTGCCCTGGCGGAACGCCTCGGCCATGGCGCGCGGCACCTCGGCTTCGGCCTCGACGACGCGCGCACGCATCTCCTGCTCCAGCGCCACGGCCATCGCACGGCGCTCCTCGGCCTTGGCCTGGGCGATCTGCTTGTCGGCATTGGCCTGGTCGATCTGCAGCTTGGCGCCGATGTTCTCTCCGACATCGACATCGGCGATGTCGATGGACAGGATCTCGTAGGCCGTGCCGGCGTCCAGCCCCTTGGACAGGATGTGCTTGGAGATGTGGTCCGGGTTCTCGAGCACGCTCTTGTGTGAAACCGCAGATCCGATGGTGCTGACCATGCCCTCGCCGACGCGGGCGATGATGGTTTCTTCGCCGGCGCCGCCAACCAGACGGTCGATGTTGGTTCGCACGGTGACGCGCGAGACGACGATGAGCTGTATGCCGTCCTTCGCGACAGCGGCGATCTTGGGCGTCTCGATCACCTTGGGCAGCACCGACATCTGCACCGCCTCGAGCACATTGCGCCCGGCCAGGTCGATGGCGGCGGCGCGCTTGAACGGCAGCGGAATGTTGGCCTTGTCGGCCGAGATCATCGCGTTGACGACCCGCACGACATTTCCGCCCGCGAGATAGTGGGCTTCCAGGTCGTTGACGGAGATGTCGATGCCGGCCTTGACCGAGCTGATCCGCGCGGTCACGACCACGCCGGGCGGAACGCGGCGCAGCCGCATGGCGATCAGCGTCATCAATCCGACGTACGCACCCGAAGCCCACGCCGCAATCCACAGCGGGATGGGCGCCAGGTAGAGGACGAGGGCAACGACCGCGAGCAGCCCGACCAGGACGCCGAAGCTGCCGAACACGGGCGCGATTTCCAAGATTCCCATGACTTTCTCCTTGATTGAAGCGATTGGCGTGGCTTGCGACCGTCGCGCCAGATCGAGGGCTGTCGATGCCGCCTGCCGCGCCGGACTCGCCCGCTAGGGGGTCGGTCGCGGCAGCAGGCGCTGGTCCGGCGAGAGAAGCATCTCGCGGTGCAGGCCCCAGTGCTCGACGGCGGCGGTCAGAACGATCGCCTCGGCGTCGTTGACCTGCGCGTCGGCCTCGGCGATCTCGATGCACAGGCGCAGCAGCTTTCGCCGCAGCGCTGGATTCTCGATCTCGCCCATCAGTTCGACCAGCGTGCGGTCATCCACCGGGCACGCGTCAGCCCATTGCAGTTGATCGCTCGACAAGAGGTCTTCGCAGAGGCTGTCCAGGACGTCATGGAACTCCTGTCGGTCAAGGCCCAGTTGTTCGTGAACGACCAGGCGGTCGAGCAGGTCGAGCTCCGTCTTGCCGATGTCCCGGTCTGCCAGGACGGTCAGCGCGACGATGCGGGCGGCGGCCTGCGGGCTGTCACAGGGAAAACTGCGCATGTTGTCTTCTCCAGAGGTAGGGGGAGTCAATCGAAGATGTCGTTCGACCGCGAGTTCAGTCGTCCCTTGTTGCGGCCTCGGCTTCGGGACAGGCAGGGCGCCTCACACTTTTCCCCTTGAACCGGTCAGGCATCCGGCCCGCCGGTCGTCATGGCTCAGCGGGATGGCACGTTGGCGCCGCCTGTTGTCATTTCCGCGCCGCCACTGGCGCATCAAGAAGCGTGCGGCACGTGCCAGGGCGTTGTCCAAGGCAGTGCGCCAGTCGCGCGCCACGGAGGTGACCACCACGGAGCCGGCGACTTCGCTGTTGATCTCCACCTGGCAGCGCTTGTCGATGCCGCCGCGCGGGCCATTGACATCGGACAAGCGCACCGTGGCTGTCGGTGCCAGCCAGTCGAGACGCCGAAACACGAAGCGCATACGGCGTTGCGCCACATCCCGCATTTCGTCGGCCTGCGGATCGTGGGACTTGAACAGAAGCTGCATCGCGGCTCTCCATCGGTTGAAGGGTGGACGGAAGGTAGGGTGAATCGGCGCTTTGAAAAAGGAGCAAATCAGTGACTCGAACATCGAAAAAGCCGATCCACGCCGGTCAGCTCGCACGCCGATCGGCACGACAAGAGGGAGTCCGCAACCGAGCAGTTCAGGTTCGCTTTTTCCGAACCCGGGACCTCGTCCTTCCTGATTCTTCCTGGCGCCAACCCAGCCGATATTCGTCTCTGTTCCCACCACTCTCGGAGTTCATCGATGAAGACCCGGTTCAGCGCCAGCGACCAGCGGCACGCTACTTGGCAACGGCGCCTGATGGATCGACTGCATGGGGTCCTGCGGCTTTTGCGGCCGCTCCTTGACCGGATCGGCGGTGCTCCGGCGCCTGCCTTGATCCCGATTCGAATTTCGACGCCGCAATCCGATCCGCGGCAGCGGCGTCGCCACCGATATGAATAGCCGAACCGTTGTGTTTCAGAGGGCGCCCCGTCGGGCGAACCTTCTCGATTCAGCCCGCGCGACTCGTTGCGCTCTACCCGAAAGACAAGCCACCATGCGTAGCTATCCCTGCAACAGCCCAGAAGCCGCCGCGCGCATCGTCGCGCTCGCTCTCATCGCGGACGGGCATGTTTGCCGATCCGAGATCGACGCCCTCGGCCACTTCGGGGCCGCCCGAGAACTCGGCCTCGAGCCCGACGCCATGCCGCGAATCATCCAGACGCTTTGCGAAGACCTGCTGCTCGGTGCCGATGCCAGCGGGTCGCTGATGGCGAACATCGACGACAGGGCGCTGGCTTCGTTGCTGGCCGAGGTGACCGATCCATCGCTTCGCGCCAAGGTCGTGCGCCTGGCCACGGCAGTCGCCAATGCCGATCGCCACCTGGCGGATGGCGAAGCGCTCTTGCTCGCGGCCGCGAGCCGCCATTGGCATGCTGCGGAAGCGACGGCAAGCTCCGACCGGGAGCCTGTTTCAGCCAAGCTCGGCTGAGTGCGCCAGTCACGTGCGCGCGCTGTTCAGCAACTGCGTCACGAGAGGGTGATGCTGGCCGCGGCGCGACCGGATCGCATGGATTTCCTCGGACACGCCCGCGGAGCGGCCGAGCAGCCGCAGTCCGTGCATGAGAGCCAGATCCGCGGCGCCGAGCTGGCTGACCGGAAACACACCCAGCCCTCGCGCCGCAAAGACTGCCATCAACGCACTGTCCTCGAATTCCCCCACGATCCGTGGCCGCAGGCCCTCCGTTTCGAACCAGCGATCGAGGCTGAGCCGCAGCGCCGAATGGCTGGTAGGCAGGATCACCGGCAGCCGTTCCAGTGACCGCGGAAACTCGGCCGCGTCGACTTTGCGAACCAGCGCGACGGGCCCATACCACTCCACCGGCGACTGGACCAGGCGTTCACTCGTCAGCCGCAAGTTCGGGTTGTTGGGTGCGGGTTGGCCGGCCAGCACGAGATCGAGGTGATGCATCGCCAGTTCGGCGAGCAATTGCTTGACCTCGCCCTCGTGGCAAACCAGCCGCAGAGACGGTGTGGCCAGTATCGGCTCGAGCATGGCGTGGGCGGCCAGCTTGGAGATGCCGTCGGAGAAGCCGACTGCCAGGCGCGCCACCTTGCCGCTGGCCGCCTCGCGCACCTCTTCCGGAATCGCCTGCCCGATCTGGAAGACCTCCTCGGCGCGTGCGAAGGCAGCCTCGCCCGCCTCCGTCAACGCGATGCCTCGACCGGCGGGCTTGAGCAACTGGTGCCCCAGCGCCTTCTCCAGTTCGCGCACCTGCGCACTGATCGTCTGAACCGCCATGTCCAGCCGTTCGGCGGCACGGGCGAAGCCGCCTTCCTTTGCGACGACCCAGAAGTAGTACAGATGGCGGAAATTCAGCATCCAGGCCTCACTTCGTAAAAACCGAATCCGAGATCACTCTAGCGCTGATTCTTTCGAATCGAAAGACCGCCGAACATTGCCCGTCCTTCCGCATGAACGTTGGCATGGAAAATCTGCTTGAGCTGATCGTGATCGACGTCCTGGGCAAACCGGCGTGGATCTGGCTCGCCTTCATCGGCGTCGTGATCACGCTGCTGGCATTCGACCTGGGCGTGCTGCACAAGGACGATCATGTCATCGGCGTGCGCGAAAGCCTGCTGCTCTCCGCGGGCTACATCGGCGTGGCGCTGATGTTCGGAGCCTGGCTCTGGTGGGTGCTCGGAGCTCAGAGCGGCGTGGCCTACTACACCGGCTTCATGATCGAGAAGTCGCTGTCGATGGACAACGTCTTCGTGATCGCGCTGATCTTCACGTTCTTCGCGATCCCGCGGCAATACCAGCATCGCGTGCTGTTCTGGGGCATCCTCGGTGTGATCTTGCTGCGCGCGCTGATGATCGCCCTGGGCGCCGTGCTGGTCGGTGAGTTCAGCTGGGTTCTCTACGTATTCGGCGCGTTCCTGGTGCTCACCGGCATCAAGATGTGGCTGATGGTCGACCACGTGCCAGACATCGCTGGCAACCCGTTGCTGAAGTTCCTCAAGAAGCACATGCGCGTGACCGAGCAGCTGCACGGCAATGCGTTCTGGGTGCGCCATGCCGATCCGCTCACGGGCAAGTGGGTGCGCAGCGCGACGCCGCTGTTCCTGGCCCTGGTCATGATCGAGTTCGCGGACCTGGTGTTCGCGGTCGACTCGGTGCCCGCCATCTTCGCGATCACCACCGACCCCTTCATCGTCTACACCAGCAACATCTTCGCGATCCTGGGCTTGCGGGCGCTCTACTTCGCGCTGGCCGCGATGATTCACCGCTTCAAGTACCTCAAGTACGCGCTGGCCCTCGTGCTCGTGTTCATCGGCACCAAGATCTTCCTGGCCGGCTTCATCGGCAAGTTTCCTCCCGTCGTGTCGTTGGGCGTGACCTTCGGCCTGATCAGCGGGGGCGTGCTGGTGTCGATGTGGAAGACACGCGGCCGACCCGCGGCCCTGGAAACGGCATGACATCGCCGATCGCGCAGCGCTTGCGTGATGCCGCGGCCGCGTTGCCGGCTGGGCCCGTCTCGATTGGATCGCTCGCGCAGGCTCACGGGTCGGCTGCGCACGGGAGCTTGCTGCTCCTGATGGCGGCGCCTTGCCTGCTGCCCGTGCCCGGCGTGGGCACGCTGCTTGGCGTGGGCATCGCCGTCTTGGCGGCCGCCATGTGGCGGGGTGATGCCGTGCAATGTCTTCCGAGGCGGGTCGCCGACTTCGAGATGTCACGCCCCTGGGCGCAGCGAGTGCTGAGGCTGCTCGCGTCCACCTATGCGATGGCCAGCCGCTTCTCGAAAGTGCAGTTCAGTCCCCTCGGTTCCGCGGACAGGCGCCCCTGGATCGCCGCCACGGTGGGGTTGATGGCCCTCATCGTCGTGCTGCCGATACCGTTCGGCAACATGCTGCCGGCGTTGGCGATGATGTTCATCGGGTTGGGGCTGGTGTTTCGGGATGGCGTGGTGATCGCCATGGGTTGCGCGACGGCTGGCCTGGCGCTGCTGCTCACGGTGGGACTTGTCTCGATGGTCTGGGTCTGGGGCAGCGATTGGGCCATGCGATGGGTGTTGCCTTGACGACAGGCGTCGGCTTTCGGGGTTCTTGTACTTAAACGCCCTTTTCGGCCTCGGCCAGGCGACGCTCGAGCTCGGCGACGAGCGCCCTCGCCTCGTCCGCTTCCGGAATCGGCCGGCCACTGTCGCGCCATTCGACCGCCGACTTGAAGCCTTCGAGCTGCGCCTGGCGCCGAAACCATACCCCCTCGGGGTTGTGCCGCGTCACCCCGTCGAACACCGTCGCGAGCGTCTGCGCCTGCTCGATGCCTGCGGTCAGCATGACCTGGTTGACGACCAGCTTGTGCATCGCCAGGTGCGAGCGCGGCACGCCGGCGATGCGGCGCGCGAGGCGGTCGGTGGCCGCGTCGAGCTCGCTCGCCGGAACGGCGATGTTGGCCAGCCCCCACTCGGCTGCCTGCGCGCCGGTGATGAGGTCGCCGGTGAACATCATCTGCTTGGCGCGGGCGGCGCCGAGGCGAAAGGTCCACATCGCCGTCGTCGGGCAGCCCCAGACGCGCGTCGGCATGTAGCCGATCTTGGCGTCGTCGGCCATGACCAGCAGGTCGCAGCAGAGCGCGATGTCGCTGCCGCCTGCGACCGCGTAGCCGTGCACCTTGGCGATGGTCGGCTTCCTCGAGCGCCACAGCGCCATGAAGTCCTCGGTGTGGCGCTTCATGACGGCGTAGTCGAGCATCGAATCCCACGGCTGCTTCTCCTGCTGCAGCGGGTTGTCGACCGCACCGCCGCGCGGGCTCTCCTCGGCAAGGGCGACGAGGTCGTAGCCGGCGCAGAAGGCGCGTCCCTCGCCCTCGACGACGATGACGTGCACCTCGTCGTCGGCCTCGGCCCACTCGACGGCGGCGCGGATCTCGCCCGGCATGCGGGCGTCGATCGCGTTGAGGCGTTCCGGTCGGTTGAGGCGCAGGCGCGCGATCCGCCGCTCGTCGGCATCGTGGGCGATGCCGAGGCTGCTGAACACCGGCATGGCGGGCTTCAGTTGGCCGCGAAGCAGTAGATGCGCGCGTCGCCGCCGGTGGCCTTCAGCGCGTCGATGCTGCAGCCGCGCGACTGGTGCGAAGAGTTCCACGACTTGTCGGGAACGCTCTCGCCGAGGCCGGTCCGGTCGCTGTGGCCGAGCATCGCCGCGCCCTCGCCGCTCTTGGTCCAGTTGCCGCAGGTGGTGTCGACGTTGCCGGCGATCGCCGTGCCGTCGGGCTGCGAGCCGGTCAGGATGTCGTGCATGTTCGGCGTGTCGCC
>JBDTPG010000101.1:0-9170 GCA_039932815.1 Caldimonas sp. | reverse complement strand
CATCAGCTTCGCACTGATCGCCGACGGGCTGCGGTTGTGTTAACAGGCCCTAGTTCGGCGGCAAGAGCGTCGAGCCGGTCCAAAGCCTCGCCGCAATGACGATCGATGAATTCGAGGTTCCTGCCTTCGCTGTAGCCGAGACGCGCCAATTCCGCGATCAACGCGGCCGTTTCAGGCTCGTCGCGATCGAACCTGCGGCTGCCGAGAACCCCGACCTTGCGAAGGCCTGTCGCCGCGTCGGGGCGATCGACGCCCAAGGCAACGGCCGCGAAGCCGGACAGAAGAAGCAACCGACGGTTCAGCATTTTTCTGGGCGCGGAAGATGTTCTCGATCGGCCTCGCAAGTATCGTAAGGCCTCTCTCCGATGTATCCGCCCACACGCACGCAGCCCGCACCACCATGACCGCCAAGCCCCGCAGCGACCGCAAACCGAACGTCGTCCTGATCCTCAACGACGACATGGGCTACTCCGACATCGGCTGCTACGGCGGCGAGATCGAGACGCCGAACCTCGATCGGCTCGCGAAGAACGGCCTGCGCTTCAGCTCGTTCTACAACACCGCGCGCTGCAGCCCGAGCCGCGCCTCGATGCTCACCGGCCTGCACCCGCACCAGACGGGCGTCGGCATCCTCACCTACGACTCGGGCCCCGAGGGCTACGCCGGCAACCTCAACCACCGCTGCGTGACGATCCCGCAGGTGCTGAAGGCGAACGGCTACCGCACCTACATGAGCGGCAAGTGGCACGTCGCGTCGAGCCTGACGAAGCCGACCGACACCTGGCCGCTGCAGCGCGGCTTCGACGAATTCTTCGGCACCATCATCGGCGCCGGCAGCTTCTACGACCCGAACACGCTGACGCGCGGCAACGAGAACATCGAGCACGAAGCGCACGCCCCGGGCTTCTTCTACACCGACGCGATCAGCGACCAGGCCGTCGCCTACATCGACGCGCATTGCCGCGAGCACTCCCGCACGCCGTTCTTCGAATACGTCGCCTACACCGCGCCGCACTGGCCGCTGCATGCGCACGACGAAGACATCGCCAGGTACAAGGGCCGCTTCGACGCCGGCTGGGACGCGCTGCGCGAAGCGCGGCTCGACAAGCTCGTGGCGTCGGGCCTCCTGAAGCCGCACTGGAAGCTCACCGAGCGCGACCCGACGCAGCCGCCGTGGAGCGAAGCGCAGCAGGACGAGCAGTTCCGCGCCTGGACGCTGCGCTGCATGGAGGTCTACGCGGCGCAGATCGACCGCATGGACCAGGGCATCGGCCGCATCCTCGCCGCGCTCGAGAAGAACGGCCAGCTCGACGACACGCTGGTCATCTTCCTCGCCGACAACGGCGCCTGCGCCGAAGACATTCCCGAAGACGTGACCATCGACGAGCTGGTCGACAAGCTCATGATCGCGCGCCGCACCACGCGCAGCGGCGAGCCCGTGCACTTCGGCAACGACGTCCACCGCATGCCCGGCCCCGAGAACACCTACCAGAGCTACGGCACCGCCTGGGCCAACCTCTCGAACGCGCCGTTCCGGCTCTACAAGCACTGGATCCACGAGGGCGGCATCTCGACGCCGCTGATCGCGCACTGGCCGAGGGGCATCTCGAAGAGCGAGAACGGCGGCCTGCGCCACGCGCCCGGGTATCTGCCCGACATCATGGCCACCATCGTCGATGTCACCGGATCCACCTACCCGGCATCGTTCGAAGGCCATGCCGTCGACCCGCTCGAAGGGCAGTCGCTGCTGCCGGTGTTCGCGAACGACCGCGACGTCGCGAACAGGAAGCCCATGTTCTGGGAGCACGAGGGCAACGCTGCGGTGCGCATTGGCCAGTGGAAGCTAGTCAAGCGCTACCCGCGCGACTGGGAGCTTTACGACATGGACGCCGACCGGACCGAGTTGCACGATCTCGCCGCGAAAGAGCCCGCGCGCGTGAAAGACATGGCGGCGCAGTACGACGCCTGGGCGAGGCGCTGCGATGTGCTCGACCGCGAGAAGATCGTCACGCTGATGAAGAGCCAGGGCGTGACACGGGCGTTCTGGGAAAAGGACGAGGCCTGAGCCCAGGGCTCAGTCCCTGGCCTCAGGGAGAAAACATGTCCTGCAAGGTCTTCAACGTGGTCGCCAGGGTCTGCGGCCGCATCGCACCGAGTCGTTTGACCAGCCGCACGCCGTCGAGCGTGCGCACCTGGTCGAGCAGGATCAATCCCTGCTTGCCTTGAAACGTGATCGGGATGCGAAAGCCCGCCGGCCGCGACCCGGTTGTCATGGGCGCGACGATTACCGTTCGCAAATGCGCGTTCATCTCCTTTGGCGACATCACCACGCAAGGCCGCGTCTTCCGGATCTCGCTGCCGACCGTGGGGTCGAGCTGGGCAAGCCAGATCTCGCCGGTCTGAAATATCGGGGGCACGCGCTACCAGACCAGATCGTCGTCGCCCGCGTTGGCCAACTCGGGCCACACCGGCGCATCGTCACCCTGTGCAGCCAGCCGCCGCGCGTCTTCTGTCCAGCCTTCGCGCGGGTTGCGGCGCAGCGGGCGGATTTCGATCACGCCGTCGCGTACCTGAAGGTCGGCCGCGCCTTCGAGCCCCACTTGCGCGAGGATGGGCTTGGGGATCAGCAAGCCCTGCGAGTTGCCCATCTTGCGGAGAGTAACTTCCATGATCCTGTCGCCTTCCGTGTTAGCACAATGTTATCACGATGGAACAGCCGGCAACCTCGAATAGCGAAGCGCGTTGTTTTAGGTTCGACCTGGAGGTTGAAACAACTCACGAGGTTGTTCTGGGCCAGACCCCGTGGCGCATCCTCACGCTGATCGAGTTGCCGGAGCATCTGCCCGCCCCGGCCGAACGTTGAGCGGCCTCGCTCGCCGAGAATGCCGACATGCCCCTCGTCACCCCGCTCCCCGCCGACCACTCCGAAGAGGTCGCCCGCGTCGCCAAGTTCTTCGAGTCGACGCTCGGCTTTCCGCCCAACAGCGTCCTCACGATGCAGCGCCGGCCCGAGATCGCGAAGGCGTTCACGCACCTCAACCGCGCCGTGATGGAAAACGGCGGCCGCGTGACGAGCGAGCAGAAGCGCCTGATCGGCCACCTCGCCAGCGCCAACGCCGGCTGCCGCTACTGCGAGGCGCACACCGTGCTCGCCGCCAAGCGCTTCGGCGCCAGCGACGAGCGCCTCGCCGCGCTCTGGGATTTCCGCACCAGCCCGCTCTTCAGCGATGCGGAGAAGGCGGCGTTCGAGTTCGCGCTCGCGGCATCGAGCGTGCCGAACGCCGTCGACGCGCCCATCGCCGCCGCGCTGCACCGCCACTGGAGCGACGACGAGATCGTCGAGATCCTCGGCGTCGTCGCCCTGTTCGGCTTTCTCAACCGCTGGAACGACTCGATGGGGACGACGCTCGAAGCGCCCGCCGCCGCCGTCGGCGAAGCTCACCTCGCTGCGCGTGGCTGGGGCGCCGGCAAGCACGGCGGCGGGTGACTGTCACCGGCGTCTGCTTCGACGAGAATCGGCTGGCCAACGGCAAGCTTTCTAATGGAATAAATCAGGCGCATACTTGCCTCTGAAAGGAGGCCGATATGAAGACCATTGCGCGCTCGGCGGCTAAAGAGTCCACGGACGTTTTGTCCAAGGCAACGTCACGAGCCGCACGCCAGCTCGGGCTCTCCGGTTCGGCTCTCTCCAGGGTAGTAGGTGTCAGCGAGGCCACCGTCAGCCGAATGAGCCGTGGTGAGTGGAGCGTGTCGCCACAAACCAAGGAAGGCCAACTCGCGGCGTTGCTCGTGAGGCTCTTCCGATCTCTGGATGCCATCGTCGGTAACGACTCCGCCAAGGCCTCCGCCTGGATGAGCTCCTACAACCACGCGCTGAACGGCATACCTCGTGAGTTGATCGAGTCTCCGCAAGGCCTGGTGATGACTCTCCAATATGTCGACTCGATGCGAGCGACCTCTTGACGACGAGGCGGGCGAAGAGGCCAGAACTCTGGCGGGAAGCATGGTGGTCCGCGGTACGTCCGCTTTCGCTGGCTCTGTGGAGAGGAGTCGAGGCGCAGCACTTCGTGTCGACCATGAAGCTGGTCGACACGCTTGCAGAACAGGAAGAGCTGGAGCGAATTCTGGAGGCAAGCAAGCCAGCGATGCCGGCGCCTCGAACGCAGCACTATCTGCTTTCGACGCCTTTTCGCTATCCCTCCCCGCATCCCTCCCGGTTTCGCCCGGCTGGCTCGCTGGGTATCTGGTACGGCGCGGAGAGCGTCGAGACGGCTTGCACGGAACTGGCGTACTGGCGCTGGCGATTCCTCATGGAAAGCGACGGGCTGCGAACCACCGAGCTCATTGCGGAATTCAGCTTGTTCCAGGCCAGGGTGAAGGGCCGTGTGCTGGACTTGTCTGCCGAACCTTGGGACGCCCGCAGAGCCGAGTGGACATCCGATGACTATTCGGCTTGTTTGTTAGTCGCGGCGTCGGCACGGACTCGAGGCGTTCGATGGATTCGGTATTGGTCAGCCCGAGATGCGGCCGGTCACTGTGGCGCGGTTTTGGATCCATCGAGCCTGATCGGTCTGGATGTGAAAGGTCGACAGACCTGGGTCTGCAAGGTGTCGGCGACTTCAGCGCTGATGCGGCATGAGCAAGAGTCTGTATCGATCTCGTTCCCGTCCTCTTGATCCGACACGCTGGTCATCTTCCTCGCCGACAACGTCGCCTGCGCCGAAGACATTCCGGAAGACGTGACGATCGACGAGCTGGTCGACAAGCTCATGATCGCGCGCCGCACCACGCGCAGCGGCGAGCCCGTGCACTTCGGCAACGACGTCCACCGCATGCCCGGCCCCGAGAACACCTACCAGAGCTACGGCACCGCCTGGGCCAACCTTTCGAACGCGCCGTTCAGGCTCTACAAGCACTGGATTCATGAGGGCGGCATCTCGACGCCGCTGATTGCGCACTGGCCGAACGGCATCGACCCGAATCAGCACGGCGCCATCCGCCACGCGCCGGGCTACTTGCCCGACATCATGGCGACGATCGTCGACGTGACCGGCTCGGCGTACCCCGCGACATTCGAGGGCCATGCCGTCGACCCGCTCGAAGGACAGTCGTTGCAATCAGTATTCGCGCAGGACAGGATCGACGATCGCAAGCCCATGTTCTGGGAGCACGAAGGCAACGCCGCGGTGCGCATCGGCCAGTGGAAGCTCGTCAAGCGCTACCCGCGCGCCTGGGAGCTCTACGACCTGGACGCCGACCGCACCGAGCTGCACGACCTTGCCGCGCAGCAGCCCCCGCGCGTGCAGGAGATGGCAGCGCAGTACGACGCCTGGGCCAAGCGCTGCGGCGTGCTCGACCGCGAGCAGATCGTCACTCTGATGAAGGGGCAGGGCGTGACGCGGGCGTTCTGGGAGAAGGACGAAACCTAGCTATCCTTCGCTGCATCCGCCCGAGGTCGGGCGCCACCAACAAGTAGGGTCGCGCGATGGCCGACATTCGCAAGTTCCTCCTCGCCGCCCTCGTGGCGTTCGCAGCGCCCGCGTTCGCGCAGCCGAAGCTGATCGCCATCGCCAACTTCGGCGAGCACCCGGCGCTGCGGGCCGGCATCGACGGCTTCAAGGCCGAAGTGCGGCGCGCCGGGCTGGTCGAGGGCAAGGACGTCGCCTACGACGACCAGCACATCAACTTCGACCGCACTCTCATCCCGCAACTGCTGACCAACGCCCAGGCGAAGAAGCCGGCGCTGATCCTGGCGGTGACGACGCCGGTGGCGCAGTCGTCGTTGCGCGTCGTCACCGACAAGTCGATCCCGATCGTCTTCATGTCGGTGGTCGATCCGGTCGTGGCGCAGGTCGTGCCGTCGTGGCAGGGCGGCTCGGCGACGCACACCGGCGCCACGCTCTATCCCGACTTCAACGCCTCGCTCGCCTTCGTCAAGCAGCTGATGCCGAAGGCCAGGCGCATCGGCGTGCCCTACAACCCCGCCGAGGACAACGACAAGACCAACATCGCCGAGATGCGCGCCGCGGCGGCGAAGGCGGGGCTCGAGGTCGTCGAGGTCGGCATCGACAGCACGAACGACATCGCCCAGCGGCTGCAGACGCTGAAGGACAAGGTCGACGTGCTCTTCATCATCCAGTCGAACCTGCTGCAGACGAGCCTGCCGGTGATCGCCGCGACGGCGCAACGGATCGGCCTGCCGGCCATCAACACGCTCGACACGCCCGTTCGCAACGGCTCGTTCCTGGCCGCGCACGCCCTCTCCTACGAGCGCATGGGCGCGGCGGCCGGCAAGATCGCGGTGCGCATACTGAACGGCGAGAAGCCTTCGGCGATCGCGCCGTGGCGGCCGACGCCGGCCGACTACACGATGGTCGTCAGCCGCAAGCAGGCCGCTCAATGGAACCTCGAGATTCCGCAAGCGCTGCAGTCAGGCGTTGTCGACTGACTCGATGTCGCTCGGCCTGCAGGGCATCACCAAGGCCTTCCACCGCGGCACCGCGGACGAACGCGTCGCCCTCGACGGCATATCGCTCGACCTCGGCGACGGCGCCTTCGTCGTCGTCGTCGGCTCCAACGGCTCGGGCAAGTCGAGCCTGCTGAACGTCGTCTCGGGCCAGCTCGCGCCCGACGCCGGCCGCGTCCTGATCGACGGGCAGGACGTGACCCGGCGTTCCGAGCACGGCCGGGCGGGGCTGATCGCGCGCGTCGTCCAGGATCCGCAGCGCGGCACGCTGGCGACGATGACGATCGAGGAAAACCTGGTCCTGGCCGACCTGCGCAGCCAGGGCCGCGGCCTGGCGCCGGCGCTCGACGGCAGGCGCCGCGCGCGTTACGCGGAAACGCTCGCCGGCTTCGGCCTCGGCCTGGAAAGCCGGCTCGGCGCGCGCGTCGGCCAGCTCTCCGGCGGGCAGCGCCAGGTGCTCGCGCTGGCCATGGCCGTGCTCAACCCGCCGCGCGTGCTGCTCCTCGACGAGCACACCGCGGCCCTCGATCCGCGCACCGCCGAGCTGGTGATGCAGGCGACGCTGCGCGCGATCGCCGCGGCGCGGCTGACGACGCTGATGGTCACGCACAACATGCAGCAGGCGATCTCGTACGGCGAGCGGCTCGTCATGCTCGACGCCGGCCGCGTGCGGCTCGACCTCGCCGGCGACGACAAGCGGCAGCTCACGGTCGAGTCGCTGGTGCGCCGCTTCCACCTCGCCGACGACAAGCTGCTCCTCGCCTGATGGCCGAGATCGGCGCCGCCTTCTGGAATCTGGTGCCGGTGACGCTGGTGCAGGGGCTGCTCTACGCGTTCATCGCCCTCGGGGTGATGGTGCCGTTTCGCCTGCTGTCGTTCCCCGATCTCAGCGCGGAAGGCAGCTTTCCGCTCGGCGGCTGCATCTGCGCGGTGCTGCTCCTCGCCGGCGTCCATCCCCTCGTGGCCACGCTCGGCGCGGTCGCCGGCGGCATGGCGGCCGGCGCGTCGACCGCGCTCATCCACCTGCGCTTTCGCATCAACACGCTGCTCGCCGGCATCCTGGTGATGACGATCCTATACAGCGTCAACCTGCGCGTGCTCGGCAGGGCCAACGTCGCGCTGCTGGCGAACGAGACGGTGCTCTCGGTGATCTCGCCGGCGCTGGTCACAAACGTCGGCTACCAGCTGATCGCCTTCGCGGTGCTGATGCTGGCGGTGCTGGCCACGCTGCACTGGTTCCTGCGCACCGAGGCGGGCCTCAGCCTGCGCGCGGTCGGCGTCAATGCCGCGCTGGCGCCATCGCTGCGCATCCATCCCTGGACCTGGATCGTCGCCGGGCTCGCGCTGGCGAACGGCCTGTCGGGGCTCGCCGGCGCCGTGGTCGTGCAACTGCAGGGCTTCGCCGACGTGCAGATGGGTTTCGGCGTGCTGATCACCGGCCTGGCGGCGCTGATCATCGGCGAAACGCTGATCGGGCGCGACTCGGTCGCGCGGCAGGTCGCCGCGCCGGTGCTGGGCTCGCTCGTGTACTACCAGATCGTTTCCCTCGGGCTCTCGATCGGCCTGAAGCCGGCCGACCTGAAGCTCGCGACTGGCGTGTTCGTCCTGCTGACGCTGGCCTTGCCGGCGATGCGCAAGGGCGCGCAGGCCGAGACCTTGCGCGACTAGGAGTCGACATGCGAAAGAACCTGCTCGGACTCGACCACGTCGTCATCCTCGTCCACGACATCGACGCCGCGGCCGAGACGTACACGCGGCTCGGCTTCACGCTCACGCCGCGGGGCGCGCACTCGATCGGCACGCGCAACCACTGCCTGATGCTCGGCAGCGACTACGTCGAGCTGCTGGCCGTCGCGACACCGCATCCGGTGACTACGTACTTCTCGCGCTTTCTCGCCGAATCGGAAGGCGCCGCTGCCGTCGCGATCGCCACCGACGATGCCGAGGCCGCGCAACGCAGCCTCGTCGCCTCGGGCATCGACGCCGACGCGCCGGTCGACTTCTCGCGCCCGGTCGAGCTCGCGGGGGGCGCGCGCGATGCGCGCTTTCGCGTGGTGCAGCTTCCGGTCGACGCGACGCCCGGCTGCCGCACCTTTCTCTGCCAGCACTTCACGCCCGAGCTCGTCTGGCGCTCCGAGTACCAACGTCATCCGGTCGGCGCAGTCGGCATCGCCGGGATCGATTTCGCCGTCGACGACCCGCTCGCCGCAGCCGATGCGTTCGGCCGCCTGCTGGAGGCCGCACCCGAGGCGACCGCGGAAGGCCGACGGGTCGCGCTGGGCGCCGCGAGCCTCACGTTCCATCCCCGGGCCGCTCTCGACCGTCAGCTCGGCGCGGCCGCGCTGTCGCGCCGGAGCGCACCCGCCGTGCAGGCGTTGCGCCTCCGCGTCGCCGACGCGGCCGAGGCCGAGGTGGCCCTGCGTCGCGGCGGCTTCAACCCCGTGCGACTCGCCGACGGCGCCTCGGTGGTCGCCGCGGACGAAGCGCACGGCGTGGCGATCGTGTTCGAGGAGCGAGGCTGACTCGAATCCCGGGCGGAGGGCGCGCACGACAACGTTCTGCGGCGAAGACATCCCTGGCGCTCGCCGCCTTGCACCCCAGAGCCCGATTCGGCCGTCGACCGGCCAGGTCCCATTGGCAGGGCTGACCGGCTTGCCTTGAAAATCCCGTATCAAAAGCAGGAATTTCAAGGTACCCTGCGCGA
>JBDTPG010000100.1:0-9207 GCA_039932815.1 Caldimonas sp. | reverse complement strand
GAGACCGACCAGAAGAAGCGCAACGAGATGATCCGCGAGGCGTTCAAGATCCACCAGGACGACGTCGGCCACATCCCGCTGCACCAGCAGGCGCTCGCGTGGGCATCGAGCAAGAAGGTCGAGCTCGTCCAGCTACCGAACAACTACATGTACTTCAAGTGGATCACCTTGAAGTCCAGGTAGGAGACGCCGCCTCGCTCGCTCCGGGCGGCGCGAATGTCGCGCCGACGCGGCGCGACCAGGAGCCGGGGGCGGCGGCGACGACGCCGCATCCGGGTCGCTGGGCGCTTTTTCTCGACGGCGACTTCTGGCATTCCTTCCGCAGCTCGCCGATGGCGATCTGCGCGGCGGCGGTCGCGTTGCTGTGCCTCCTCGCGGCCGTCTTCGCCAACGTCATCGCGCCGCACAACCCCTTCGATCTCGCCACCCTCGAGCTCAACGACTCGATGCTGCCGCCTTCGTGGATGCAGGGGGGCTCGACCAAGTATCTTCTCGGCACCGACGAGCAGGGGCGCGACGTCCTCTCGGCGCTGATGTTCGGCGCGCGCATCTCGCTCTTCGTCGGCAGCGCGTCCGTCGTGCTGTCTCTCCTGATGGGCGTCGGTCTCGGCCTGCTCTCCGGCTACGTCGGCGGCCGTCTCGACGCGTTGATCATGCGCATCTGCGACGTCATGCTGTCGTTTCCGTCGATCCTGATCGCCCTGCTGTTCGCCGGCGTCGGCCATGCCCTCTTTCCCAATGCCAACGACTTGCTCGCCTTCGGCGTCGTCATCGTCGCGATCGCCCTGCCGGGCTGGGTGCAGTACGCGCGTGCCGTGCGCGGCTCGACGATGGTCGAGCGGAACAAGGAATACGTTCAGGCGGCGCGAGTCATCGGCGTCGCGCCGCTGCGCATCATGCTGCGCCACGTCCTGCCCAACGTGATGGGGCCGGTGCTCGTGCTGTCGACGATCCAGGTGGCAGTGGCGATCCTCGCCGAGGCGACGCTTTCCTTCCTGGGCGTCGGCGTCTCGCCGACCTCGCCCTCGCTCGGCACGTTCATCAACGAGGGGAACAAGCAGCTTTTCAGCGGTGCCTGGTGGCTCGTGATCTTCCCTGGTGCGACACTCGTGCTGATCGCGCTCAGCATCAACCTGTTCGGTGACTGGCTGCGCGATGCGTTGAACCCGCGCCTGCGCTGACCGTCAAGCAGACGCACCACCAAAGGAGCCGATCATGCGTTTCATTTCCAGGTCCTGGCATTTCGTTGCCGCGCTCGCCGGCATCGTCGCGCTGGCCGGGTGTGCAAGCACCGACTACCACTACTCGCAACTCTCGGGCAAGCGCTACTACCGCGCGCCGATCGATACCTACGACGTCACCATCGTCCGCGTCGACGGCAAGGACACGCTCCAGCGCCCGGTCCTGGTCGATCCGGGCTTGCGCAAGGTCGTCGTCCAGGGGCCACCAGGCGGCGCGGCGCGTCTCGGCGAGGAGCGCGAAATCGCGCTCGAGGTCCGTCCGTGCATGCGCTACTACCTCGTTGCGCATCGGGCCAACAAGCTCGCCTCGGACTTCGACATCCGCGTCGACTACCAGGAGCCGGTGGGCGGTTGCACGCCGCCGGCACGCAGCTAGACGGATGCCGACGCCGCTGCTCGAGGTTTCGAATCTTCGCGTCGAGTTCCCCGGGCGGCGCGGCCGGCTGGTCGCCCTCGACGACGTCTCGTTCGCGATCGCTCCCGGGGAGATCCTGGGCGTGGTCGGCGAGTCGGGTGCCGGCAAGTCGCTGACCGGCGCGGCCATCATCGGCCTGCTCGATCCGCCGGGACAGATCACCGGCGGGGAGATCCGCTTCGACGGCCGCCGCATCGACAACCTGCCGTACGAGCAGATGCGCAAGGTGCGTGGCCGCTCGATCGGGGCGATCTTCCAGGATCCGCTCACCTCGCTCGACCCGCTTTACACCGTCGGCCAGCAGCTGATCGAGACGATCCAGACGCACCTGTCGCTGGGTGGCGCCGAGGCGCGGCAGCGTGCGGTCCGCCTGCTTCAGGAAACCGGCATTCCGGCGGCCGAAGAACGCCTCGACCAGTATCCGCACCAGTTCTCGGGCGGCATGCGCCAGCGCGTCGTCATCGCCCTGGCCCTGGCGGGCGAACCGCGCCTCATCGTCGCCGACGAACCGACGACCGCGCTCGACGTGTCGATCCAGGCGCAGATCATTTCGCTGCTCAAGCGCCTGTGCAAGGAGCATGGCGCCGCGGTCATGCTCGTCACCCACGACATGGGCGTGATCGCCGAGACCTGCGACCGGGTCGCCGTGATGTACGCCGGTCGGATCGTCGAGATGGGCCCGGTCGACGCGGTCATTCACGCGCCGGCGCACCCCTACACCGTGGGCCTGATGGGATCGATCCCGGCGATGGACGAGGACCGTGAGCGGCTGCTCCAGATCGACGGCGCCATGCCGCGCCTGAACGCGATTCCTCGCGGCTGTGCGTTCAATCCGCGTTGCCCGCGCGCCTTCGAGCCGTGCCTGGTCGAGCGCCCTGACCTGATGGTGGCGGGCGCGACGCGCGCCGCGTGCTGGCTGCACGCACCGACGCTGCGGGCGGCCGCTTGAGCGCGGCGCTGCTCGAGGTCGACGGCCTCGCCAAGACCTTCGACGTCTCGCTGCCCTGGCTCAACCGCGTCGCCGAGGGCAAGCCGCGCCAATTCGTCCACGCCGTCGATGATGTCGGCTTCAGCATCGCGCGCGGCCGCACGCTCGCGCTCGTCGGCGAATCCGGCTGCGGCAAGAGCACGGTGGCACGCCTTCTCGTCGGCCTCTACGCGCCGACTCGCGGCAAGGTCGTTTTCGACGGTGTCCTCGCCAGCGCCGGCGGCGCGCGGCCGGCGTCGATCCGCCGTCGCATGCAGATGATCTTCCAGGATCCGTACGCCAGCCTCAACCCGCGCTGGAAGGTCAAGGACATCGTCGCCGAGCCGCTGCGCGAGCATGGCTTCGCGGCCGGCGAGGGCGCGGCCAGCAGGCCACGCATCGCCGAGCGCGTCGGCGAGTTGCTCGCTTCGGTCGGCCTGGCGGGCGCCGACGCCGAGAAATTCCCGCACCAGTTCTCGGGCGGACAACGGCAACGCATCTCGATCGCGCGGGCGCTCGCGACGCAGCCCGAGTTCCTGGTCTGCGACGAGCCGACCTCGGCGCTCGACGTCTCGGTGCAGGCGCAGGTCCTCAACATCATGAAGGACCTGCAGGCGCGCCACGGCCTGACCTATCTCTTCATCTCGCACAACCTGGCGGTCGTTCGCCACGTCAGCGACGAGGTCGGCGTGATGTACCTCGGCCGCATCGTCGAGCTTGCCGACAAGGCGATGCTGTTCGCTCGCCCGCGCCACCCCTACACGCGCATGCTGCTCGACGCGATCCCCGACATCCACATGAGCGGCAGAGCGCGCACGCCGGTGCAGGGCGAGGTGCCGAATCCGCTCAACCCGCCGTCCGGCTGCGCCTTCAACCCGCGCTGCCCGCACGCCGACGATCGCTGCCGGAGCGAGCGCCCGAAGCTGCTCGGCCTCGACGGCGTCCGGGTCGCCTGCCACGCAGTCGAGGAAGGGCGGATCTGAGGCTCAGGAAGGCGGCGGTTCGCCGGCGAGGAGGTGCTCGCCGCGCGTCAGGTCGGCGAGCGATTCGCGCTCGCGGATGAGCACGACCTCCCTGCCCGAGACCATCACCTCGGCGGCGCGCGGCCGGGTGTTGTAGTTGCTGGCCATGCTCATCGCATAGGCGCCGGCTGAGAGGATGGCGAGGTATTCGCCGGTCGCCACCGCGAGCTCGCGCTCGCGGCCGAGCCAGTCGCCCGACTCGCAGACCGGGCCGACGACGTCCCAGGTCTTCGCCGGCGCGGTCGCCGGCGTGCATTCGACGATGCGCATCCACGCGCCGTACATGGCCGGGCGCATCAGGTCGTTCATCGCCGCGTCGACGACGCAGAAATTGCGCTCGCTGCCGGGCTTGAGGTAGAGCACCTCGGTGACGAGCAAGCCGGCATTGCCGACCAGCGAGCGGCCGGGCTCCAGCACGATCTTGCGCCGGCCATGCCCGCGCGCGTCGATGCGCTCGAGCAGGCGGGTCACGAGCACGCCGGCATCGGGCGGCGTCTCGTCCCGGTAGGTGATGCCGAGGCCGCCGCCGACGTCGATGTGAGCGAGGGCGACGCCGTCGGACTCGACGTGCTCGACCAGATCGAGGAGCCGATCGAGCGCGTCGAGGTACGGCTCGGCGTCGACGATCTGCGAACCGATGTGGCAATCGATGCCGGTCACCTCGATCCCCGGCAGGCGCGCGGCGCGCGCGAACGTTGCGCGCGCGTCCTCGTGCGCGATGCCGAACTTGTTGCCGCGCAGGCCGGTCGAGATGTAGGGATGCGTCTTGGCGTCGACGTCGGGATTGACGCGCAGGCTGACCCGGGCGCGCCGGCCGGCGCCGCTCGCGACCTCGCTCAACAACTCGAGCTCGCCGATGCTTTCGACGTTGAAGCAGAGGACGTCGACCTCGAGCGCGCGCACCATCTCCGCGCGGGTCTTGCCGACGCCTGAAAAGACGATTCGCGCCGGATCGCCGCCCACGGCGAGGACGCGCTCGAGCTCACCGCCGGAGACGATGTCGAAGCCGCAGCCACGCTGCGCGAACCACTGCAGCACCGCCAGCGTCGAGTTCGCCTTGACGGCGTAGCAGAGAAGGTGCTCGCGGCCCGCGAGCGCGTTCTGGTACGAGGCGAGGGCGCGCGCCATCACGGCGCTCGAGTAAACGTAGAGCGGCGTCTTGAAGCGGCGCGCGAGGTCGGCGGCAGCGAGGCCCTCGACCATGAGGTGGCCTTGGCGCAGCGCGATGTCGGGGCCGCCGGGCAGGTCCATCAACGCGATACCGCTGCGGACGCCGGCGACGGCGCCGGCGAAAGTGTCGTCGCCGTTGGCGGCGCGGGCTTGGCGAGGACAAGGGGTCCCTTTTGCCCGCACGCCGCCAGTACGGCCGCGGCAGCCACCATGGCGAGCACGCATGCAGCCGTCGCTACTACACTGCCGGCGCATCTTGTCATTGGCGGATTTTATCGATCGTGAGCACAACCCCAGGCCGAGCCGACTCCCTGTCCGGCGCCGAATACGACGCCGCGACACGGGCCGTGCTCGCCGCGGTCGAGGCCGGCGCCGACCGCTTCCTGCAGGAAGACGTCATCGACATCGATGCCGGCCGAACCGGTGGCCTGCTCGAGCTCGCCTTCCCGAACGGCAGCAAGATCGTCGTCAACACCCAGCCGCCGCTGCAGGAGCTGTGGCTGGCGGCGCCATCCGGGGGCTTCCATTTCCGCTCGGTCGGCGGTCGCTGGATCGACGGCCGCGATGGCCGCGAGTTCTTCGACGTCCTGTCGGCGTGCGCGAGCGAGCAGGGCGGGCGGCCGCTTCGCTTCGAGCCCTGACGGCGGCTCAGCGCTTGAACAGATCGAGGATGCTGTTGCGCTCTTCGTCGCTCGGCGGCGCCGGTGCTGCCTTGTCCTCGAGACCCAGGCTGCTCACCCCGGCACCGCGGGCGTACTCCTCGTAGTACCACTCGCCGCCGACGTTGACGACGCCCTCGGGTGCAGTCGGCTCCTGGACCGGGACGCCCTTCAGCATCGTCGCCATGTAGTCGATCCAGATCGGCAGCGAGAGGCCACCGCCGGTCTCGCGATCACCGAGCTTCCTGGGGTCGTCGTAGCCCATCCAGACGACGGCGACGACGTTCTTCTGCCAACCCGCGAACCAGGCGTCGTGCGAGTCGTTGGTGGTGCCCGTCTTGCCGAAGACGTCAGGGCGCTTCAGCTGCGCCTGCGCCTTTGCCGCCGTGCCCGACCGCGTCACTTCCTGGAGCAGGCTGGTCATGATGAAGGCATTGCGCGCATCGATGGTTCGCGCCGACTCGTCCAGCGTGGGCACGCGGGCTTCGTTGATCACGTGGCCCTTGCTGTCGGTGATGCGGCTGATGAGAAGCGGGTTGACGCGATAGCCGCCGTTGGCGAACACGCTGTAGGCCGACGCCATCTGCAGCGGCGTGACCGCGCCGGCGCCTAGCGCCATCGGCAGGTACGCGGGATGCTTGTCGGCGTCGAAGCCGAAACGCTTGATCCATTGCTGCGCGTAGGCCGGCCCGATCGACTTGAGGATGCGGATCGAGATCATGTTCTTCGACTTGGCGAGCCCGCGCCGCATCGACATCGGCCCGTCGTAGGTGCCGTCGTAGTTCTTCGGCTCCCAGGGCTGGCTGCCGGTGGTTCCGGCGTCGAAGAAGAGCGGCGCGTCGTTGATCACCGTGGCCGGCGTGAAACCCTTTTCCAGCGCCGCCGAGTAGATGAAGGGCTTGAAGCTCGACCCCGGCTGGCGCCACGCCTGGGTGACGTGGTTGAACTTGCTCTTCGAGTAGTCGAAGCCGCCGACCATGGCGCGGACGCTGCCGGTGCGCGGGTCCATCGCGACGAAGCCGCCTTCGACCTCGGGCAGCTGCGTGATCGACCAGTCGCCCTTGACGCCGCGGATCAGGCGCACGACGGCGCCGGCGCGCAACTGCGTCTTCGGATTGGCCTTGGGCAGGAGCGCCGAGGCCGCGGGTTTCAGCCCGTCGCCGGTGATCGTCACCGCCTCGCCGTTCTGCAGCACGGCGACGACCTTTTTGGCCGACGCCTCGGTGACGACCGCCGCGCGCAGCTCGTCGTTGTCCGGGAAGTCCTGCAGCGCCTCGGCGATGCGAGCATCGAGCTCGCTGCGGTCGGCAGGCAGGTCGACGTAGTCCTCCGGACCGCGGTAGACCTGCCGCTTCTCGTAATCCATGATGCCCTTCCTGAGGGCGTGATAGGCGAGCGTCTGCTCGGCCGAATTGAGCGTCAGGTAGACGTTGAGCCCGCGCGTGTAGGCCTCGGCGCCGTATTGGTTGAAGATCATCTGCCGCGCCTGCTCCGCCACATACTCGGCGTGCACCGCCACTTCCGACGGGGCGCGGTACTTCAGGACCTGCTTCAGCGCCGCATCGCGCTCGGCGACGGTGATGAAGCCGTTCTCGAGCATGCGATCGATGACGTAGCGCTGGCGCCGCGTCGCGCGCTCGGGATTGACGATCGGATTGTTGGCCGACGGCGCTTTCGGCAGCCCGGCCAGCATCGCCGCCTCGGCCACCGTGATGTCCTTCAGCGGCTTGCCGAAATAGATTTCGCTCGCCGACGCAAACCCATAAGCGCGCTGGCCCAGCGCGATATGGTTCATGTAGACCTCGAGAATCTGATCCTTCGTGAGCAGGCTTTCGATCTTGAGCGAAAGCAACATCTCGTAGATCTTGCGAGTAAATGTTTTCTCGGTCGAGAGGTAGAAATTGCGTGCGACCTGCATCGTGATGGTCGAGGCACCTTGCGCGCTATGGCCTTCACCGAAGTTGGCGAATCCGGCGCGAAGCGCGCCGACATAGTCGACGCCCTTGTGCTTGTAGAAGCGGGAATCCTCGACCGCAAGGACCGCGTCCTGCATCACCTTCGGGATCTGCGCGATCGGCATGAAGTTGCGCCGCTCTTCGCCGAATTCACCGAGGAGAACGCCGTCGGCCGAGAAGACGCGCATCGGCAGCTTGGGCCGATAGTCGGTAAGGCTGTCGATCTCGGGCAGGTTGGGGTAGGAGACCGCCAGCGCGATGGCGGCAATCATCACCACCGCAAGCGCCGCCGACGCCGCCAGACCGAGCAGGGTGACGACGATCCGGACGATCACGCGCAGCCACTTCGGCCAGGCATCGGGCGAGCGCGAGCCGCGCTCGCGGTCGGCCGGGGAATCGGAATCTGTCACACGCGTCCAGTTGAAGCGATCGCATTATAGAAACCCGTTTCCGGGACCGTTTTGCAGCGATCCGGAAGGGCTGATCAGTGACGCAATAGACAGTTCGAAATCGCGTTGCAAGAAGACGCATCTTGCCGAGGCTTTGCGTGTGAGATTTGCAACGCGCACGGGGCAGCAGCCCCGGGTTTGTCTTTGGAAATCAAAGGCTTTACTGCTAGCATCGAAGTAACTTATTAACACTCCAGCGCGCTCGTTTTCGACGCTGGAAAAGGGGCACCGTGAGCTTTCTCGACACGCTGTTGGGCCGTAAACACCCACCGATGATCGGCCTCGACATCAGCTCGTCCAGCGTCAAGCTCGTCGAGCTCGGACAGACAGGAAGCGGCGAGTATGTGTTGGAGCGATTCGGCTCCGAAAGTTTCGAGAAAGGCTGGATTTCCGACGGCCAGATCGAGAAGTTCGACGAGGTCGCCGAAGCGGTCAAGCGGCTGGTCACGAAAAGCGGCACCCGAACCCGCCAGGTCGTGATGGCGATGCCGCAATCGGCGGTGATCACCAAGAAGATCATGCTGCCGGCCGGGCTTCGCGAAGAAGAGCTCGAAATCCAGGTCGAGACCGAGGCCAACCAGTACATCCCGTTCTCGCTCGACGAGGTCAGCCTCGATTTCTGCGTCATCGGCCCGAGCCCGACCTCGGTCGGCGACGTCGAGGTGCTGATCGCCGCGTCGCGCAAGGATCGGGTCCAGGATCGCCAGGGCCTGGCCGAGGCCGCCGGCCTGAAGCCCGCAGTTCTCGACATCGAATCGCACGCTTCCCGTCTGGCGATGAGCCGGGTCGTGTCGAGCCTGCCCAACGAGGGCCGCGATGCCCTGGTCGCGCTGTTCGAGATCGGCGCCGACACCACGAGCCTCAAGGTCCTGCGCGACGACGAGATGCTCTACGACCGCGACCAGGCGTTCGGCGGCTCGCAGCTCACCCAGCTCATCTCGCGCCAGTACGGCTTCTCGTACGAGGAAGCCGAGCAGAAGAAGCTCGCCGCCGACCTGCCCGATGACTACGAGACTTCGCTGCTCGCGCCCTTCGTCGACAGCCTGTCGCAGGAGATCGGCCGGGCGCTGCAGTACTTCTTCACCAGCACGCCGCACCACAAGGTGCACTACGTGATGCTGGCCGGCGGCACCGCGACGCTGCCGGGCCTGAAGGACCGCGTCACCGAGCTCACAGGGTTTGCGTCGATGGTCGTCAATCCGTTCGAGAACATGAAGCTGGGCTCGGCGGTCCGCGAAGCCAAGCTGCGCCGGGAAGCGTCCTCGTACCTCACGGCCTGCGGCCTGGCGATGCGGAGGTTTGCGCAGTGATCATGATCAACCTGCTGCC
>JBDTPG010000099.1:0-9359 GCA_039932815.1 Caldimonas sp. | reverse complement strand
TGATCGCCTCGGGCGTGCCGTCGAAGACGATGCGGCCGCCGCGCTCGCCCGGGCCTGGCCCCATGTCGATGAGGCGGTCGGCCGCCAGCATCACCGCCGGGTCGTGCTCGACGACGACGAGCGTGTTGCCGGCGTCGCGCAGCCGGTGCATCGCCTCGACGATGCGGCCCATGTCGCGCGGGTGCAGGCCGATCGACGGCTCGTCGAGGACGAACATCGTGTTGACGAGCGAGGTGCCGAGGGCGGTCGTCAGGTTGATGCGCTGCACTTCGCCGCCGGAAAGCGTGCGGCTCTGGCGGTCGAGCGTCAGGTAGCCGATGCCGACGTCGCAGAGGTACTTGAGACGCGTGCGCACCTCGTCGAGGAGGAGCTTCAGCGCCTCGTCGAGCAGGCCGCTCGGCAGCGACAGGCGATCGAAGAAGCCGCGGATGCGATCGATCGGCAGCATCATCAGGTCGTGCACGGTGAGGCCGGGCATCGCCTCGAGCTGCTCGCGCGACCACTTGGCGCCGACCGGCAGGAAGCGCTTTGCCGGCGCCAACACGGCGTCGGCGTCGTCCTTCGTGCCGAGGCGCCACAGCAGCGCCTCGAGCTTCAGGCGCGCGCCGCCGCAGGCAGGGCACGGCGTGTAGCTCCGGTACTTCGAGAGCAGCACGCGGATGTGCATCTTGTAGGCCTTCGACTCGAGGTAGCCGAAGAAGCGCTTGATGCCGTACCACTGCTGGTTCCACTTGCCGTTCCAGCTCGGCGAGCCGTCGATCACCCACTTCTGCTGCGCATCGGTGAGCTGATACCAGGCGGTGTCGCGCGGGATGCCGGCCTCGCCGGCGTACTTCATCAGGTCGTCCTGGAACTCCTTCCAGGCCGGCGTCGTGATCGTCTTGATCGCGCCGTTGCGCAGCGTCTTCTTGTGGTCGGGGATGACGAGGCCGAGGTCGACGCCGATGACGCGGCCGAAGCCGCGGCAGGTCTCGCACGCGCCGTAGGCGGAGTTGAACGAGAACAGCGCCGGCTGCGGGTCGGCGTAGCGGCAGTCGCTGTCGGGGCAGTGCAGGCCGGTCGAGTAGCGCCAGAGGTCGTCGGCCTTGGCGGCTTCGCCCTCGCCGACGGCGGCGACGACGTAGACGTTGACGCGGCCGCCGCCGCGCTTCAGCGCGGTCTCGATGGCCTCGACCGCGCGCACCTTCTCGGTCGCCTGGATGCGGAAGCGATCGGCGACGACGTCGAGCACCTTGCGCGGGCCGGTCGGCGACGCGACCGTGCGCTCGGCGTGGACGCGCGTGAAGCCGCTCGCCGCGAGCCATTGCTCGATCTCTTCGGCGCTGGTGTCGGCGGGCAGCTCGACCGGGAAGGTGACGATCAGGCGCGGCTCGTCGCTGCCCGCCGCGCCGGGGGCGGTGCGATCCATCAGGTCGGCGTGGATCGTCTCCGGCGAATCGTGGCGGACGCGCTTCGCCGTCTCCTTGTCGAACAGCTCGGCGGCGCGCGCGAACAGCAGCTTCAGGTGGTCGTTCAGCTCGGTCATCGTGCCGACCGTCGAGCGCGAGCTGCGCACCGGGTTGGTCTGGTCGATCGCGATCGCCGGCGGCACGCCCTCGACCTTGTCGACCGCCGGCCGGTCCATCCGCTCGAGGAACTGGCGCGCGTAGGCGCTGAAGGTCTCGACGTAGCGGCGCTGCCCCTCGGCGTACAGCGTGTCGAACACCAGGCTCGACTTGCCCGAGCCGCTCGGCCCGGTCACGACCGTCATTTCGCCGGTGCGGATGTCGAGATCGAGGTTCTTGAGGTTGTGCTGTCGGGCGCCGCGGATGCGGATGACGCCGGAGGTCATGAGGAGCAGCTTTCGAGACGGGAGCGGAGCATTCTAGGGATGCACCGCTCGCCACGTCGCCGCCGCGCCGCCGACCAGTCATAGCGAAAGGTTATGCAAGCCGGGCGGTTTGACGATTGTTGGCGGTGCCCCGCTCTCGGATACTGCAGGCGTCGATCGCGCGGCGCTCGATTGCCCTTCAAATTGCCGAGGTCACCCATGATCAGACGAGCGTCCCTTCTCGCTTCCGCCGTTGTCGCGATCGCTTTTGCCCTGGTCGGCGGTCAGGCCGCGGTGGCGGCGACGCTGCGCCTCGGCGTCACCGCCGACGCGCTGTCGACGGACCCGATCGCCTCCAGCGACAACCCGTCCATCTGGACCCAGCTGCTGCTCTTCGACCAGCTCGTCCGGCCCAGCCGCGACGGCACCCGCCTCGAGCCCGGGATCGCCGAGTCGTGGCGCGTCAGCGCCGACGGCAAGGAGTACGAATTCAAGCTGCGCGCCAACGCGAAGTTCTCGAACGGCGATCCGGTGACGGCGCAGGACGTCGAGTTCTCGCTGCGCCGCGCCGCCGGCGAGAAGTCGCAGTGGGGCCGCTTCTTCCGCCCGATCACCGAATACCGCGTCGTCGACGCGCGCACGATCGTGATGCGGCTCGACACGCCCTTCACGCCGATGCTGAACAACCTCGCGATGTTCAGCGCGTCGATCCTGCCCGCCAAGCTGGTCGAGAGCCAGGGGCCGGCCTTCTTCGACAAGCCGGTCGGCTCGGGGCCGTTCATCCTGACCCAGTGGGCGCGCGGCCAGAAGCAGACGATGGTCAAGAACCCGCACTACTGGGAAGCCGGCAAGCCGCGCCTCGACGGCGTGACCATCGAGATCCTCCCGGAGGACAACTCGCGCGTCCTGAAGCTGAAGGCCGGCGAGCTCGACGCGATCATCGGCATCCCGTTCAACCAGGTCGACGGCCTGAAGAGCGATCCGAACGTGGCGGTCGGCGTCGTCAACGCGTTCCGGACCGACCTGGTGCAGCTGAACACCACGAAGAAGCCGTTCGACGACGTGCGCGTGCGCCAGGCGCTCAACTACGCCGTCGACAAGGGACCGATCGTTCAGAACATCCTGCGCGGCAACGGCTCGATCGCGAATTCGCCGCTGCCGCTGATGGCGCATCACAACGTCGATCTGAAGCCGTACCCGTACGACGTCGACAAGGCCAAGTCGCTGCTGGCCGCTGCGGGCTATCCGAACGGCTTCAAGACCAGCATGCTCGTCGCCGGCGGCGACGCCACGGCGCGCCAGGTGGCAGCGGTACTGCAGTCCTCACTGAAGCGGGTCGGGGTCGAGGTCGAGTTGCAGAACATCGAGTCGAGCTCGCAGTTCGGCACCACCAAGGCCGGCAACTTCGAGATGTCGCTCAGCCGGGCCTCCAGCGACACGATCGACCCGGATCAGCTGATCGGCTTCCTGGTCGTCAACCCGGAGCGCGCCAACGCCTATCACACGCAATGGAAGGACGATCGCATCAACGAGCTCTACGCGCTCGAGCGCCGCACGCTGGAGGGCGAGGAGCGCGGCAAGATGTTCAAGGAGATCGAGCAGCGGGCCCACGACGGCGCGCCGTTCATCTTCCTGTATCGCCAGTCGCTGACCTTCGCGCACCGCAAGAACGTCAGCGGCTTCACGCTGATGCGGACCTCCAACTACGACCTTCGCGACGCCGATATCCGCTGACGCTTCGCTCGAAGGCCGTGCGCCGTTGAAGTTCGTCTGGTTCCTGCTGGGCCGGCTGCTGCAGCTGGTGCCGGTGCTGATCGGCATCACGGCGGTGGCGTTCCTGCTGCTGCGCGTCATGCCGGGCGACCCGGCGACACTGATGCTCGGCGCGCGCGGCAACGCCGAAGACATCGCCGCGCTGACGCGCCAGCTCGGCCTCGACCGGCCGCTCCTGCAGCAGTACGTCGGCTTCCTCGGCGACGTCGCGACCGGCAGCTTCGGCCTCTCGCTCGCGACGCGGCGCGCGGTCGGCGCCGAGATGCTCGACCGGCTCGGGCCGACGCTGGCGCTGGTCGGCCTGAGCACGCTGATCGCGGTCGCGCTGACGGTGCCGCTGGCGCTGCTCTCGGCGGTGCGGCGCGGCCGATGGGCCGACCAGGCGATCAAGCTGGTCTTCATCGCCGCGATGTCGATGCCGGCGTTCTGGCTCGGCCTGCTGCTCGTGCTGCTGCTCTCGATCGCGCTGCCGATCTTTCCGGTCTCGGGCTACGGCGACGGCTTCCTGGGCCACCTGCACCACCTCGTCCTGCCGTCGCTGGTGATCGGCCTCGGCACCGCGGCGCTGACGATCCGCGCGCTGCGGAGCTCGATCATCGGCGTGCTCGGTGCCGACTACATCGACACCGCGCGCGCCAAGGGCCTGCCCGAGCACAGCGTGCTCTGGCGTCACGTGCTGCGCAACTCGCTGATGTCGTCGATCTCGATCCTGGCGGTGCATACCAGCTGGGTGATCGGCGGCACCGTCGTGGTCGAGACGGTGTTCGGCATCCCGGGCCTCGGCCACCTGCTCGTCTCGTCGATCGCCGCGCGCGACTATCCGGTCGTGCAGGGTCTGACGGTGACCTTCGCGCTGCTCGTCGTCGCCATCAACCTGCTCGCCGACATGGCCTACGTCGCGGTCGACCCGCGCCTGACGCTCTCCTGATGAGCGCGCCCGGCGCCGAGCGGTGGAAACGCCTGGCCGGCAATCGCAACCTGCAGGTCGGCCTGGCGATGCTCGCCGCGCTGCTCCTCGCCGGCGCCTTCGGTCCCTGGCTGGTGCGCTGGGACCCGATCGAGATCGACTTCGCGACCGCGCTGCAGCGCCCCGGGGCGGCGCATCCGTTCGGTACCGACGAGCTCGGCCGCGACGTCCTGGCGCGAGTGCTGGCCGCGACCTTCGTCGACCTGAAGGTCGTCGCCGTCTGCGTCGTGCTGCCGTTCTTCATCGGCAGCCTGATCGGCTTGGCTTCGGGCTACTACGGCGGCTGGTTCGATCGCGCGCTGATGCGCCTCGTCGACATCCTGCTCGCGTTTCCGCACTACGTGCTGGTGATCGCGATCGTCGGCTCGCTCGGCCCCGGCATCGCCAACCTCTACCTCGCCTTCGCGCTCGTCGTCTGGATCTCGTTCGCACGCATCGTCCGCGCCGAGGTCCTGGTCGCCCGGCGCGCCGAGTACGCGCAGGCGGCGCGACTGCTCGGCTACGGGCACGCGCGCGTGATGCTGCGCCACATCCTGCCCAACGTGATCACGCCGGCGATCATCTTCATGATGTCGGACGTCGTGCTGACGATCCTCGCCGTGACGTCGCTCGGCTTCCTCGGTCTCGGCATCCAGCCGCCGACGCCCGAGTGGGGGCTGATGATCGCCGAGGGCCGCACCTTCCTGCAGGACGCCTGGTGGATCTCGGTGTTCCCGGGGCTGGCGATCGTCTACGTCGGCATCACCTTCACCGTGCTCGGCGAAGGCCTCGACGACTTCCTCCGGCCGAAGGGATGAACGCCGCCGCCGGCTCGTCGCTGCTCGAGGTCGAGAATCTCCGCGTTCGCTTCACGACGCCGACGCTCGACCTCGTGGCCGTCGACGGCGTGAGCTTCCGCATCGACGCCGGCGAGGTGTTCGGCCTGGTCGGCGAGTCGGGCTGCGGCAAGACGGTCACCTGCCGGGCGCTGATCCGGCTGTTCGGCGGCTCGCCGCCGAGCGCGATCGGCGGCACGGTCCGGTTCGCCGGTCGCGATCTCGCCGCGCTCGACGAGCGCGGATGGAGCGCGCTGCGAGGCAGCGAGATCTCGATGATCTTCCAGGACCCGATGACCTCGCTCAATCCGACGATGCGCGTCGGCACCCAGATCGCCGAAGGGCTGCAGCGCCACCGCGGCCTGACGGCGCGCGAGGCGCGCGCGGCGGCGATCGAGATGCTCGCCGCGGTCGGCGTCTCGGCCGCCGAGCGGCGCCATCTCGACTACCCGCACGCCTTCAGCGGCGGCATGCGGCAGCGCGTGCTGATCGCCATCGCGCTGGCCTGCCGGCCGAAGCTGCTGATCGCCGACGAGCCGACGACCGCGCTCGACGTCACGGTGCAGGACCAGATCCTGAAGCTGATCCTGAAGCTGCGCAACGACATCGGCATGAGCGTGCTGCTCGTCACGCACGACATCGGCGTCATCGCGCAGACCTGCGACCGCGTCGCCGTGATGTACGCCGGCAAGATCGTCGAGTCGGGAGCGACCGCGCAGGTCGTCACCCGACCCGCCCATCCATACACGCGTGCGCTGCTCGCGGCGCTGCCGGCGCACACGCGTCGCGGCGACCCGCTGCGGCCGATCGACGGCGAGCCGCCCAACCTCGCCGAGCCGCCCTCTGGATGCCGCTTTCATCCGCGCTGCGCGTATGCCATCGACGCGTGTCGCGAGGTCGTGCCGCCGCCGATCGAGGTCGAGGCCGGTCATCGCAGCGCCTGCCTGCGCGCCGGGGGGATCGGATGAGTACGGTCGACTCGGCGTCGAGCGACTCCGCGGCGGCGAAGCCTGCGGCGCCCTTGCTCAGCGCGCATGGCCTCGGCCGGCGCTTCGAGGTCGCCGGCGGTGCGCGCGCGCTGTTGACGCGCCGGCCGCGGCGCTTCCTGCAGGCGCTGCGCGACGTCTCGCTCGATCTCGCGCCGGGCGAGACGCTCGGCATCGTCGGCGAGTCGGGCTGCGGCAAGAGCACGCTGGCGCGCTGCCTGAGCGGGCTCGACACTCCCGACGAAGGCAGCATCCGCTGGCAGGGTCAGCCGATGGCGGCCGGCAGCACGCCGCTGCAGCGCGCCCGGCGCGTCCAGATGGTGTTCCAGGACCCTTACGCGTCGCTCAATCCGCGCATGACCCTGGCGCAGACGCTCGATGAAGTGCTGCAGGTGCATGCGCTGGCGGCGACGCGTGGCGAGCGCGCCGACCGGGTCGACGAGCTGCTGCTGACGGTCGGCCTCGCGCCGCGCCTCAAGCATCACTTGCCGCATGCGCTGAGCGGCGGCCAGCGCCAGCGCATCAGCATCGCCCGGGCGCTCGCGGTCGGCCCGCAGGTGCTGATCGCCGACGAGCCCGTCTCCGCGCTCGATGCGTCGATCCAGGCGCAGATCATCAATCTGCTCGAGGAGCTGCGCGAGCGGCTGAAGATCGCCTTCGTCTTCATCTCGCACGACCTGAACGTCGTGCGCCACATCAGCGATCGCATCGCGGTGATGTACCTCGGCCAGGTCGTCGAGAGCGCGCCGACCGAGGCGCTGTTCGAGCAGCCCGTGCACCCCTACACGCGCGCGCTGCTGGCGGCGATCCCGCAGACCGATCCCTCGCGGCGCTCGCTCGTTCCGGCCCTGGCCGGCGAGCTGCCCGACCCGACGGCTCCGCCGGCCGGCTGCAGCTTCTCGACCCGTTGCCCCTGGGTCGTCGAGGCCTGTCGCGCGCACGAGCCGGCCCTGCTCGAGCAGGCGCCCGGCCACGCCGTGCGTTGCTCGAACGCCGCGGCCCGCAACGCCCGAACTCTCGACCCCATCGCCGCCTTGCAAGGAGAAAGCCGTGTCCCAGCGCGCTGATTTCTATCGTCCCGGCGCCGATGCCGACCGTATCGGCCACGCGCTGGTGGCCGAGGCCGGACGCCTGGCTTCGCGCGCTGGCCTGCAGGCCAGCGACTTCGCATTGACCTTGCTGCTGCACCCGGCCGACCCGGCGACCGAGGCGCCGCCGTTGCCGACCGGCTTTTCGTATCGGGGCGGCGTGGCGTTCTATCCGTGCAGCGTCGTCAAGCTGTTTCTCGTCGTCGCCGCGCAGCTCGAGCTCCACGCCGGGCGACTGACGCCGCACGACGAGCTCGACCGCGCGATGCGCGACATGATCCGCTGGTCGAGCAACACGGGCACGAACTACGTCATCGACCTGCTGAGCGGGACGACCGGCGACACCCTGCTCGAAGAGGCCGAGATGCGCGACTGGGTCGACGCCCGCAACCGCATCAACCGCTTCTACGCCGAGTTCCAGCCCGGGCTCTGTGCCGATACGAACCTGGCGCAGAAGCTGATGGACGACGATCGCTACGGGCGCGAGAAGATGTTCGTCCAATGGGAGGGCGCGAACAACCACAACCGACTGGGCAGCGATGCGGCCGCCTGGTTGCTGGCCGAGGTGATGTGCGGTGACGTGCTGCCGCCGAGCAGCAGCGAGCGGATCGCCGGCTTCCTGCACCGGCCGCTGACCGACGACTTCGTCTCGATCCAGGCGGCCCAGGTCAACGGCTACCTCGGCGGCGGTCTTCCGCGCGACGCGCAGCTGTGGTCGAAGGCGGGACGGACGCTGTGGACGGGCGATCCGCTCGCGAGCTATCGGCGCCACGACGCCGCCCACGTGAAGCTGCCGGACGGCCAGCGCTTCACCCTCGCCGTGTTCACGCAAGGGCAGGCGATCGCGGTCGACGACGCCTTCCTTCCCCGCATCGGCAAGCTCGCCTGCGAGCTGGTGGCCGCCACCTGAGTCCCCGCGGAAGAATCCGCTAGGCTCGGGCTCATGCGCCTGCGCCACATCGAGGTCTTCCATGCGGTGATGCAGACGGGCTCGGTCAGCAAGGCCGCCGAGTTGCTCGGCATCTCGCAACCGGCCGCCAGCAAGGTGCTGGGCCACGCCGAGTCGGTGCTCGGCTTCCGCCTGTTCGAGCGCATCAAGGGGCGCCTCCGGCCGACCGCGGAAGCGGCGCTCCTGTTCGTCGAGGTCGAGAAGATCCAGGAGGGCATGGGGCAGGTGCGCAGCCTGGCCGAGAACCTGCAGCGGCGGCCCGAAGGACGATTGCACATCGGCTGTCTGCCAAGCCTGGCGCTTTCCATCACGCCTCGTGCCGTCAAGGCCTTCCGCGAGTTGCATCCGACGCTGACCTGCCAGATCGAGACGGGCCACATCGACGGCCTCGTCCGCTCGTTGCGCTCGCGCCAGATCGACTTGGCGCTGACCTTCGCGCCGAGCGAACACGCCGGCATCCGCTTGCAGACGCTCGGCGAGGTCGAGCTGGCCTATCTCGGCCCGACGCCGGGGCGCGGCGACTTCGACCTGGCCACGCTCGACCCGGCCGATCTGGTGCGCATCCCCGACACCGACGTCGTCGGCCGCACGCTGAGCGAGGCGATGGGCCGGCTCGGCGTCGCGGGGGCCTCGACGATCAGCTCGGAAACCTATTTCGCCGCCTGCGCCCTGGCGGCGGAAGTCTCCGGGGTGGCGATCGTCGACGAGCTGACGGCCGCAAGCATGGTCCGACCCGGCCAGCACCTGCGCCGCATCCGGCCGCGAATGACCGTCACGCTCGGCGTACTGACCCACGACAACGAGGTGATCCGCGGCTACTACACTGCCTTCATCAGGGTGTTGAAGGACGTGTTCGAGCGGAGCGTCACGTCGCGCACCCGCGCCTGAGCAAACCGCCGGATGCACCGCTAGACTTCGCCGATGAAGATCGATTTCGTTTCCGACGTCGCCTGCCCGTGGTGCGCGGTGGG
>JBDTPG010000098.1:0-9367 GCA_039932815.1 Caldimonas sp. | reverse complement strand
CTGCCGCGGCCGATGCGGGCGAGCTCGCTGCCGTCGGAAGGATCCTCGAGCGCGATCGTTGCGCCGGAGTCCGCCCCCTGCCAGTGGCCGCCGACGAAGATCTCGCCCGCCGCGAACGGGATCGACGCTGATGCGGTCTGATGATTCATGGCGCCATTCTCGACCCGCCGCCGGTGCGGTGCCACGGCGCATGGGTGTGTAGAATCATGTGTAAGGAGTCACACATGGCGACGAATCTTTCGCTGGACCCGGATCTGATCGATCGTGCCTTGGCGATCAGCGGCGAGCGAACCAAGAAGGCTGCCGTCACGCGCGCGCTCGAGGAGTTCATCGCCCGGCGCCAGCAGAAGGATCTCGTCGAGCTGATGGGCAAGCTTGACTGGGATCCGTCGTTCGACGTCAAGGCCGAACGCTCGCGGCGGTGACGCTTTTTGTCGACACCAGCGTCTGGTCGCTGGCGCTGCGGCGCGACACCGTCGCCGATGTCGCCGAGGTCGATGCCTTGCGGCGCGCCCTGGTCGGCGAGGACGTGATCGTGACCACGGGCCTGGTGCTGCAGGAGCTGCTGCAGGGATTTGCCGGGCCGCGCTCCGCCTCGGCCCTGCTGCAACGCTTCACGGCCCTGCCGACGATCACTCCCGACCGGGACGATCACGTCGAGGCCGCGGCGCTGCGCAACTCGTGCCGGCGCGCCGGGGTGCAGCTGGGCACGATCGACGCTCTGTTCGCCCAGCTCTGCATTCGCCACGGCCTGGTGATGCTCACGACCGACCGGGACTTCGCGCTCGCCGCGCGTCATTGTCCCCTGCAGGTCTGGCGTCGCGCCGGCTGAAAGCAACCTTCGGAGCGGGCCATCGGCTTCTTCCTCTTCAAGCGCTTCGCGAGCCTGCTGCTGACCTTGCTGGCGGCGTCGGTCGTCGTCTTCACCGTCCTCGACGTCCTGCCCGGCAACGCCGCCGAGGTCATGCTCGGCGAAAGCGCGACGCCGGAATCGCTGGCCGCGCTCTCCGCCAGGCTCGGCCTCGACCGGCCGGCGCTGGTCCGCTACGTCGACTGGATGAAGGGCCTCGCCACCGGCGAGCTGGGCACCAGCATCGCCTACGAAACGCCGATCGCCCAGCTCGTCGGCGAGCGCCTCGTCGTCACCGTGCCGCTGGCGCTGATGGCGATGGCGCTGACGACGGTGCTCGCGTTATCGCTCGGCCTGTTCGCGGCGGCACGGCACGGCGGCGCCGGCGACGTCGGCGTCATGAGCGTGAGCCAGGTCGGCATCGCGCTGCCGAACTTCTGGTTCGCGATCCTCCTGATCTGGCTGTTCGCGGTGAAGCTGCGCTGGTTCTCGGCCGGGGGCTTTCCGGGCTGGAGCGCGGCCGACGGCGGCGGCGTCGGGCCCGGGCTGCGCGCGCTCGTCCTGCCGGCGGTCGCGCTCGCCGTCGTCCAGGCGGCGATCCTGGCCCGCATCGTCCGCTCGGCGGTGCTCGACGTGCTGCGCGAGGACTTCGTCCGCACCGCGCGCGCCAAGGGCCAGTCGCCGCGCGGGGTGCTGTGGGGCCACGTGCTGAGGAATGCGATGGTGCCGGTGCTGACCGTCATGGGGCTGCAGTTCGCCAACCTGCTCACCGGCACGGTCGTGATCGAGCAGGTGTTCTCGCTGCCCGGGCTCGGCCGCCTCGTCTTCCAGGCGATCGCCAACCGCGACCTGCTCGTGGTCCGCAATGTCGTCATGCTGCTCGCCGCGACGGTGGTGGTGATCAACTTCGCGGTCGACGTGCTCTACGTCGTCATCGATCCGCGCCTGCGTGTGCGGGCGCGAACGACATGAGCCGATCGAGCCCCGTGGCCGTCGCCGCCGCCGCGAGCACCGTCCCGCCGCGCCGACCGGGCTGGCGCCACGCGAGCCTGCGCGTCGGCGCCGTGCTCGTCACCCTCGTCGTCGGCCTCGCACTGCTCTCGTACGCCTGGACGCCGCACCCCGCCGCCGAGCTCGACATCCCGCACAAGCTGCAGGGGCCGAGCGCGTCGCACTGGCTCGGCACCGACAGCCTCGGCCGCGACATCGTCTCGCTGCTGATCGTCGGCAGCCGCGTCTCGATCGCGGTCGGCCTGATCGCGGTCGGCATCGGCGTCTTCTTCGGCGTCGGCCTCGGCCTGCTGGCGGCGGTCAAGCGCGGTTGGATCGAGGAGGTGGTGATGCGCCTGGCCGACTTCACCTTCGCCTTTCCGGCGCTGCTCTCGGCGATCATGCTCACCGCGATCTACGGGCCCGGCCTCGTGACCTCGATCGTCGCGATCGGCATCTTCAACGTGCCGGTGTTCGCTCGCATCACGCGGGCGAGCGCGCTCGTCATACGCTCGCGCGAGTTCGTCACCGCGGCGCGCGCTCTCGGCAAGGGCGAGTGGCGCATCACGGTCGAGCACGTGCTGCCGAACATCGCCGCGATCCTGATCGTCCAGGCGACTATCCAGTTCGCGCTCGCGATCCTCGCCGAGGCGGCGCTCAGCTACCTCGGCCTCGGCACCCAGCCGCCGACGCCGTCGTGGGGCCGCATGCTCAACGAAGCGCAGCTGCAGCTGTTCCAGGCGCCTCAGCTCGCGGTCTATCCCGGCGTCGCGATTGCGCTCACCGTGCTCGGCCTCAACCTGCTCGGCGACGGGCTGCGCGATCGCTTCGATCCGCGCCTGCACGGGTCGCGCTGACCGGCGCGCAGGTCACGGCCGGGCGAAGTTCCAGGTCGCCGTCGTCGCCGCGTCGTCGATGCTGCCCGACAAGGTCGCCTGTCCCGGCGCGTACGGGCCGGTGCCGTAGGCGTAGCTGACGAGGAAGCCGCGCAATTCGGTGATCACGTCGGACCTGCCCGGGCACGAGACGGTCGACGTGGTGTTGACGAGCTGCGCGCCGCCGACCCCGTAGCTCTGCGGGTTGAAACCGTCGTCGAAGAGGATCAGCCGGGACGGGGACATCGGGTCGTAGACGATGGCGAAGGTGTTGGGCGACAGCTTGGTGATGCAGTCGTCCGGATGGTTGAACGCCAGGGTGAAGCTGCCGCCGTTGGCCTTGTAGACGATGGTCTTGCCCTGGCTCTGGCTCGGATCGACGACGTAGTTGACGGTCGCCACGGCGGTGATGTTCGCGCTCGGCAATCCCGGCGTCTTGGCGATGTAGGTCGACGTGCCTGCCCAGGTGTCGGCGCACACCGTCGCCTGCGGCGCGCTCTTCGCTCCGGCCGGCCGCGTCTTCGTGGCGCCGAGCGCCGCCGCGGAGAAGCAGCTGACCTCGACCTCGCGCACGGAGTTCGGCGTGACCTCGAGCCACGGCACGCCGATCTGCGTGTTGACGAAGGCCGCGACCTCGTACTTGCCGGCATCCGCCTCCTCGGGTACCCAGCGATAGCGGGCGTGGTTGGAGGCGTCCTGGTCCATCGCCTTCCAGAACGTGAAGTCGATCTCCCCTTCACGGCGCCGCCAGAGCTGCAACCCGGTCACGTTGTAGCCGAGCTGCCAGTACTCGAGCGACGACGCCGGCGCGAGGTCGACCGTGAAGTCGACCGGCGCGCCGGGCCGCACCCGGCCCGTGCTGACGCTGAGCGCGCCCTTGGGCGATTCGGAAATGTCTTTCGTGAACTCCGCCTTGAGCTTGACGGTCGTCGAGTCGCTGCCGATGACGGCCTCGATCGCCTTGGCCAGCGCCGGCCCGGGCTCGACGACGCCTTCGAGCTTGAGGTCGTAGCTGCTCGCGTAGTCGGGCCGCGCCGCCTGGTCTTCCTCGAAGCCGAGGTCGAACGACTGCTTCGGCCCGATCCGGGCTTCGACCAGCCCGGCGTTGCCGAGGCCCACGAAAATGGCGGCATCGAGCCCAGCGACGACGAAGAAGTGCGCCGACACCTTGGCGCGCATGTCGTTCTTGCTCGGAACCTTCGACGTCGTCTTGAGCTTGTCGGTGAACGACAGGCTGTTCAGGCCGCGGCACTCGGGCACGGCGCCACCGCATTCCCAGCCGAGCACGGGCGCGATGCCGACCCGGCCTTCGATGCTCAGCTCGCTTTCGACCAGCGTGATCTCGCCTTCGAGTTCGGCGCCGAGGCCGAAGCGCACCGCCGGCATGACGATCAGGCTGAACCAGCCGAGCACCGCCATCTTGACCTGGCCCTGCGCCTTGCAGCCCGCCTTCGCGCTGAAGCCCGCCTTCAGCTTCAGCCCGGCGCTGCCGACGATCTCCGCCGAACCCTCCAGCGTGTGCTTGCTGTGGCCGGGCGCGTCCTCGAGAACGAGGTGCAGGCCGTTTTCCAGCGACAAGGCGATCGGCGCGCCGATCAGCTGCGGCTTCAGCTCCGCGTCGCAATCCCAGGCCTTGAAGGGCTCGAACACATCGAGCGGCCACGTCTTTGCCAGCACTCTTGCCTTGCGACCCGGGTCGGCGCGCCACATCGGCAGCGCCGCCGCCGCGGCGCGATCCGGTACCGCCTCCATCGCGAAGCGCGAGAGGTCGATGTCGAGGCGGATGTCGTAGGCCGCGAACAACTCGTGCAGCGGCGCCAGTACCAGGGTGACGATCACGCCGGCCGGATCGGCCCGGGTCGCAACCACCTTGCCCGCGACGGGTGCCGATTCGGCGGCCAGCATCACGGTGCCGGGCGCCGGCGCCGCGACGCCGGTGAGCGTGACCTCGTACTCGCTGCCGATGCCCGCTGCGGCACCGGCGGCGGGGCGGAGGATCGGCCCGACCGCGACGACCTGCGCATCGGTGACGAGCAGCGCGCCCGCCCGCGGCGCCGCGACGATGGCCAGCGTCGGCGGCGAGCGCACGCCGTCGGCCTCGGCGACGATCGTCGCCGAGCCGATGGCGAGTGCCGTCACCTGGCCGTTGGCGTCTACCGAGATCGTTGCCGGTGCGCTCGAGGACCATCGCACGTTGCCCGGCACCGGCAGCCCTTGCGCGTCGTAGACCTGCGCCGCGAGCCTGGCCGATTGGCCGCTCGCGGTCAGGAACAGCGACGCCTTGTCGATCGCGACGGTGCCGCGGCTGGCGGCGATCGCATCGAGGGCGACGGCGTTGCTCGTGACCCCGGCGCTCGACGCCGTGATGCTGACGCTGCCGGCCGCCCGGCCCGTCACGACGCCTTCGACGACCGTCGCGACCGCCTCGTTCGACGAGGCCCAGGTGAAGGCGATGCCGGTCATCACCGCGCCGTACTGGTCGCGCGCCTGCGCCGCGACCGTCCGCGTCTGGCCGACCGCCACCTTGAGGTCGGCCGGAGAAACGACGATGGCGCTGATCCGAGGCGGCGCGACAGGGATTTCGCCGTCGCCATCGCCCTCGACCGTCGAGCCGCCCCCGCCGCAGGCCGCGAGCAGCGCCGCTGTCAGCAGCGCCAGCAAGGCAGTGCGCCAGGGCGCTCCATTGCACCGCGAAAGATTCTTTCCTGCCGTCATCGCCCGCCTCCGCGCGCCGAGGTTCGACGCAGGAAGTCAGGCTAAGGACAGCGGGGTTACGAAAGACTTACCGATGCACGACCGGCGACCCCCCACAACGAGGGGCCGTGGCGCAGCGCCTCGGCCCCGGCGCGAGCGGGGTGGAAGAACGCCGATCTTCGCCGATCGACGCCGGCGCCGGCACGGTGGATGCGGCGCCTCAGCGCCGCGCTGCCGGCGCGACGAGGGCGCCCTGGATGCGGTGGCGCGCCAGCGCCGCGGCGACGAAGCCGCTCGCTTTCGCGTTCTCGACGAACTCGGCGAGCGCCGCTGCCGCGGCGTCGCCGCGCCCGGCCGGAATCCCCATCGCCTGCTCGATGACCATGAAGCGGCCGGGCAGGAGGCGCACGCCGCCGACCCGCGCCGCGTCGGCCTCGAGCTGCTGCCTGACGCCGGCCGCCACGTCGGCGTTCTGCGCCAGGAACTCGTCGACGACGGTCGGCGATGTCGGCGCGCGCACGAGCTGCGCCGACTTGAGGGCGCGGCTCAGGTAGAGGTCGTAGGCGCTGCCGCGGCCGACGACGATGCGGGTGCCGGGCCGATCGACCTGGTCGTTGCCGGTGAGCGGCGCGGCGTTCCTGACGAGGTAGGCGCCTTCGATGAGCACGTAGGGCGCGCTGAAGCGGATCCCTTCGCCACGCAGGGGATCGATCGCGAAGAAGCCGACGTCGGCCTGGCCGCTCGTGACCGTCTCGACCGAGCGCGCAGCGCCGTCGACGACGATGAACTCGACCGGCACGGCGAGCTCGTCGGCGAGGGCGCGCGCCAGGTCGACCGACACGCCGGCGATCGTGCCGGTCGCCGCGTCGCGGCGCGCCAGCACCGGATTGCCGAGGTTGATCGCCGCGCGCAGGCGACCGGCCGGCACGAGCGCCGTGGCGTCGGCCCGGACTGCCGGCCGCGTCGCGCAGCCGGCGGCACCGAACACCAGCGACACGCCGGCGGCGGCCAGAAGAGCGCGACGTGCGCGACGCGGCGAGGACGGGGACGAGGAATTCATCGCGGCGGGCCTGCGGAGTTGGCGGAAGAGGTGCGCGCGTCGTTCGCATCGCGTGCGGCGAGGTTGGTGCCGAGCGCGTTCAGCGCGGCGCGATAGCGCTCCAGAAGGCGCGCCGGACTCTCGCCGCCCCGGTCGGCGGCAAGCGGCTGCCAGAGCGACGGGGCGATGCCGGCGAGCGTCGCATGGTGGCGGATCTGCGCGGAGGGCGCGAGCGCGAAGTTGCCGCCGTTGCTCTCGATCTTGGCCGACTCGAGGCCCAGGTGGGCGCCGAGCAGGTAGAGGTGGCGGTGGATCGGCGTCAGGCGCTGCTCGACGCGCGCGGCGACGCCGTTCTCGTCGGCCTCGAAGCGTTCCTGCAGGCGAACGAAATCCGTCAGCGTTCGCGAAGGCAAGGCGGCGACGGGGGTGCCAGCCATGCCGATGCGGCGCGCCTGCTCGCGGGCGCTCGCGACGTGCGCGTCGGCGGCCTGCGCCGCCTGGAGCTTAGTGTGTGAGTCGGACATCGCGAAGGAGCCCGCGTACTCGCTCGCCCAGCCGACTTCGTAGCCGAGGCGAAACGCGGCGAGACGGTGGCCGGACGGCAGGCCGGCCGTGTCGCGCGATCGTTCCGCGAGGTCGCGCGCTTCCGCCGCGAGACGGTCGTCCGTGGCCTTGCTGCGGCTGAGCGCAAGGAGCCGATCGGCGCCGACGGCGTCGAACAGCGCGAACTCGAGCCGCTCGAGCGCGTAGAACGCGAGCGCCGCCGCCGCCGAATACGCGAGGACGCGCCAGCTTTCGCTCCAGCGAAACGACGAGGAAGCCATGGTCATGCAACTCAGACGGGTATCGTAGCGACGCAGCCGGGGTCGATCGATGGTGGGTGGCGAGCTTCTGTTCCGTTTCCTGAACGTGATGCTGCTGACGGCGCTCGTCGCGCCGCTCGTGCTCTGGCGCTATCGCCGCGCCGTGCTCGCCGGCATGACGACCCGGGTCGGCGCGGCGATGGCGCTCGCGCCACCGCTCGGTGCGAAGCCGCGCGCAGCGGCGGCGGCCGTCGCCGACGGCGCCGCGAAGCTCGCGTGGGAAGCGCGCATGCGGCGGCGCGTCTTCGTCGCCGTGATCGCAGCGCTGTTCCCGCCCGCGCTGCTGCTCGCCGCCCACTACGTCGTCGTCAACGGCCTGCCGCTCACGCCGGCGCACCTCTCGCTCTTCGCGGGCACCGCGACGCTGATGGCGGTGCCGATGGTCGGCGTGCTCGCGGCGCTCCGGTTCACGCGCGTGCTCGTGCTCGGCGTCGCGGCGCTGTGCGGCTTCGCGGCGATCTCGGTCGCCGTCTCGATGCTGCAGCGCCCGTTCTTCGGCAAGGCGCCGACGCTCGACCAGCTGCTCAACTTCACCAACTTCGTCGGCTTCGCCGCCATCACCCTGGCGCTGCCGCTCCTGCTCGCGGCGGCGATCGGCGCACGCCGGGTGCGCGGCGTCGCCCCGTTCGTCTTCGCCGGCCTGCTCGTGTTCGCGCTGGCGCCGCTACTCGGCTTTCACCTCACCCAGGCGCTCGGCGCCATGCCATGGAGCGCGGCCTGGGTGCTCGCGGGCGGCATCCATGTCGGCGCGGCCATCCTCGCGCTGCCGGTGGGCCTGCTCGCCTGGTGGCGGCTGAAGGCGCTCGCGCGCGGCTACGAAGCGAAGCGCTTTTCCGATGCGCAGCTGCTCGCCCACAGCTGGTGGCTGATGTTCGTCGCGGTCTATGCGGTCGAGCAGGTCAACAGCCATTCCGACACCGCGCCGCTGCTGCAGACCGTCGTCGTCGCGGCACTCGCCTACGCGCTCTTTCCGTTCCTGCTCTCGCATGCGCTGGCCCGGGCGCAACGCGGCGTGCCGGCGCTGCCGCGGCGGATGCTGCTCGTGCTGCGCGTCTTCGGCGACAGTGCCCGCACCGGCGCCCTGTTCGAGCAGTTCGCGTCGCGCTGGCAGCGCTTCGGCCCGGTGACGACGATCGCCTCGCCCGACGCCGCTGCCAACACCGTCGATCCCGGCGACCTGCTGCGCTTCGCGACCGGACGACTCGCCGAGAGCTTCGTCACCTCGCGTGACGATCTCGTCGAGCGGCTGGCAGCGCTCGACGTCGAGCCCGACCGCGACGGCCGCTTCCGCATCACCGAGTTCTGCTGCCGCGACGACACCTGGCAGGCGACCGTCGTCGCCCTGATTGCGCGCGCCGATGCGATCGTGATGGACCTGCGCGGCTTCACCGCCGAACGGCGCGGCGCCGAGTTTGAGCTGCAGCAGCTCGCCGCGCGCACGGATGCCGACCGCATCGTCCTCATCGTCGACGCCGGGACCGACCGGGCATTGCTGGCGCGCGCCTGGCCGGCGGGCGCGACGCCGCCGGCGACGATGGAGGTCGGTCGCGGCAACGGGCGCCAGGCCGACGCTGCGTTCCTCGCCCTGCTCGCTGCCGCGGGGTGACGCGTGCGGCGCTCGCACGCGGCGCGGCCGAGACTCGGCATGTCGCCGCATCGACGATGATCGAAGCCATCGCCCCCCGCAGTTTCGGAGCACGCCCATGGCCCTCGCCACCGACCTCGCCGACTGCAGCGCGCTGACGCTGCTCGCCCTCTACCGCTCGGGCGATTCGTCGCCGGTCGAAGCGACGCGCGCCGTTCTCGCCCGCATCGAGCGGCTGAACCCGATCCTCAATGCGTTCTGCCACCTCGCCCCCGACGAGGCGCTGGCCTCGGCGCGCGCGAGCGAGGCGCGCTGGCAGCGCCAGGCCCCGTGCGGCGAGCTCGACGGCGTACCGGTGTCGGTGAAGGACCTGATCCTCGCCGCGGGCTGGCCGACGTTGCGCGGCTCGCGCACGGTCGATCCGGCCGGGCCGTGGGACGTCGACGCGCCGGCGACCGCGCGCCTGCGCGA